>NZ_JBQDBE010000016.1:0-70629 GCF_052090685.1 Gulosibacter sp.
AGCCTTAATGGGCAGCACCGAACAAGTGCTATTCATTCCAATCCAGCGGGTAAATAATCCAGTCTGTCGGGAGCTCATCGCGCAATGAATTCAGCAGCTCCTTCCCTCTACTGACATACCAAGACTCGTTTTCTAAGGAATCCCAGCCATCAATTTTACGATGCTCGACCCAAAAATCCGACCATATTCTGAGTTCGCTAATTAACTCAGTTGAGATGTTTAACTTCTCGTATGCAATCGGTCCTTCGCCGATCTCCCAAAGTGCCGATTCTGCACAGAAATCATTAAAGAACTTCAGTCTGAATTTATTTCGCTCGTTCAATACCCCGCCCGACCATTTCGCTAGCACACGCTATTAAGAGAAACCGGGTATGCAGTAATGACGCGATCGCCGTCCTGTGAGAACGCGACTTTAACGCCCATCCACTGAATCAGCCCCTGACCTTCCATCTTGAACCCCATCTCACCAATTGCACAAAAAGTATCGTTGTTGTTACGGGGCTTGACGTCAGTCGGCGCACCAGTAGCCACGGAAATTCCTGCGGCCATTACGTCATCCCATGACTTATCTGGCGTCGTACCAGGCGGGGTTATCTGATTAAGTTTGGCTTGCCAGTCATCTTCGTGCTTGTAAGTGATGTGCTGATACCCCCATCCAACATGGGGCCTATCAGGGTCCCCGGTGCCACATCGCAAGTGCACGTAAATAAGCTGACCGTTAAACGGAAAAGGAAATTTCTCGAACGTGTCTCTCTCAAAATTAAGGATGAAACATCTTGACCATTGAGTGATATCAATCAGATAGGGCTGTGGTTCGTCAGATTCTTCAGGTTCTGACATTTCGGGCATTTCCGGCCACTCAATTTCGACGGTCTCGCCTGCCTCATTTTTCATGAACAGCTGCAGTTCGCTGACCTCGGGCTCGACGTTAACTTCACTTGCAGTGGCCGAGGCCGCGGTGGCGAAAGTTGCCACTGTCATTGTGAAAGCGACGAGGGCACGAATTAGTTTCTTCTTAATCACGAAGCTCCTTTTTGTCTTCTTTGACTTTAATGCTCGCTGTCACAATAGATCTTCTAATAACAATTAAGATGCCAGCGAAGAATAGTGACACAATAGCACCGATTTTTTTCGGAATGCACTTATTTCTTTCCTTCCCTGTATGACGCTGGCACGGATAGACAATCAGTGTAAGGATAACGACTCAGAGCCGCTACGAGTACGATGCTCCTGATGAGGCAGCCTTGGCATCGCTTTTCGACAAACTCTGTTCTCCGGGAGCGGACTTGTCATCCTTTGTTTTGGGTGGATGGGGATAGTGGTAAGCCCATATTGACCCAATTGCAAAGACGAGGACTGTGTGTACAGCTGGGTTCACAGCGCCCAGCTCTAGCCAGCCATTCGCTCCAGTCGGAATCCCCAGCGGCAGATCTGGGTCAATTCCGCGAGCAGCCGAGAGGGATACGCCAACAATCACAAGGGCTGTGACTGTCAAGCAGAATGTCGCGGTCATGACTACCCTCGAGGACTTTAGACGGTTGCGCATCATCACCGTGAGCAGATACATGACGAGGCCGCTCAACGCCGCCAGTCCCAGTAACGGCATCACCGGCTCAGTTGGCCCCACGATTAAGACCATTTCGTTATTGAGATTGAATATTGCGCCCGCCTTCAGGCCGATCGTCTGGACGCTCAAAACACCGACTAGCGCGACAAAAAGAATGCCTACGAAAAGACCATTGATTGCCCAAATTGTTGCCTTCATAACTGTCCAATTCTCCACTTCGGTCGGCCGAGGGTGGGAGGGTGATTTGCATTACACGGTGGCGGTACACGTTAGCGTGGTGGAACCGCCCACCCCAGCCCAATACCAGTAGCACTTACTCTTAACGCTTGAAGTCCCTGTGTGTCTAAGCCGCGAAACGTGTGGGTTGTTGCCAGTGGCGTGACCGATCTCTGAGTAACCGGGATAGTCCTTGTAAGTAATGATTGTTGAGGTGCCGCCGCCCAAGCCGGTCTTCGACGTTCCTCCAGCAATACTTGCCAACATGCCAGAATACTTGACCTGGTTCGCCGACGCCGATCCGTTCCAATACGTCAAGGTGGCAGCGTGAGCCATTGGAACAGTTAGCGCTAATACCAATACGCTAAGTGCCAGAACAAGTGCGCCTCTGACCGCAACAAGATGCTTTTTCGAAGCGTTCATTTCAGTAATCACTCCTCGTCCAAGCGAATCGGATCGAAATGAAACTCGGCACCGCCGTTAGCGCGCTCAACATCCACGCTAAACAGACCGTTCGCCTGGTAGGGCACCGTGACAAGATTCACGCCTTCGACGCCTCGGTCTCGGGACAGTGAAGTAGAAGCACCTACTTCACTAGAATCAATGTCAAATGGCAGCAAGTACGCTTCTGCGCTGCTACTGGGGTCGTCTCGGCTTTCTCCCGCGACGAGGCCCAGGCCGGAACTATAAAAATCAGTAGCCAGACCGCAGGTTGACGCTGATATGCCGCTGGTCGGGATGTGCATGATTAGGCAAACTTCCGACGCTTCGGTAAGCCCGATCCAGTACTGGGCTAGTGCGTCTTCACCGGCGAGTCTCACTGACGCACTTGAGATGTTTCCCAGTGCCTCGAGATCAACGGACTCCGGAACCGTATCAATTTTAGTCTGGGGTTGAGTGAGTAAAGGAATCATGTCCTCTATTGTGACAGCGGACTCCGCCGTGGACACAACAGGAAACGATAATGAGAAAACAATACCTGTACAGAGCGCGCCAACTATACTGATGGATTTCTTGTCCATGATAATTCTCCTATCTTCAACATTAATAAGTCACTGAGCAAGTAAGTTTCAAACTTCCCGGAAGGTCGCCCCACCCATATGTCCAATAGCACTTTTGGCGGACGGAGGTCGCTCGAGCGTGAGTCAACGTGACGCTTCCTCCTGACGATGCGAAAGCAATTGTCTGATAGCCGGGATTTGCCCTGTAAGTCTCAACATAAACAGTTGCCGCGCCGCCGTCGCCATCGAAAATTTCCGTGCGTCCTTTCCCACCGATAGCTGAAGCGCGCAAACCGGAATCCCGAACTACCAGCTTGCCTGTGGCTATGTTGTTCGCGTAAGTGTAGGAAGCTGCCTCAGCAATGGGTGCAAATGTGAGAGTCATTGCCAAAGCCAGAATAAGAGCTAGACTAACCTTATTGAGCGTTATCCCTGTTAACGCCGAATTCAGGTACCGAGGCGACGGATGCGAGTGGTTCAATCGTGCCATTTTCATATCCCCTTTGATAATCAATTCTGGCACTTCCGATCTTAACCCGACAAAGCGGCAAAAATGGAACGGGTTGCACAAACGTTATCGTTAGTCCTCATGGAAGACGAAACCAACGACACCCTCACCCCGGAACAACTCTTCCTGACCGCGGTCGATGACGCGCTCGAAGAACGCCGCGCCGCGCGGATCGACAAACTCTTCCGCAGCGCCTGCTTCCCACTACCCACCGCGACGATCGCGGAACTCGACTACCGGGAAGGACGCGGCATCACCCGCAACCGGATCACTCGCTACGCCAGCCAAAACTGGCGCGCCGAACCCATGAACCTAGTGATCGTCTCCCCAACCGGGGCGGGAATACGTATCTCGCCTGCGCCCTCGGGATTGCGGCCTGCCAGAACGAGTTCACCGTACGGTACTGACGCATGGACATCCTCGCGCGCCGACTCGTGCTCGCGCGCGGCAACGGCATCGCGCACCAGAAACTGCTGAACGACATCAGCGATGTAGACGTGCTCATCTTTGACGAGTTCCTCACCGTGGGCATCGATTCCGACGCCGCCTCGGACTTGTTCACCGTGCTCGCGAACCGTGAACACCACACGCCCACGGTCATCGCCTCGCAAACCTCGCCCGCGTACTGGCTCGAGGTACTGCCTGACCGGGTCGCGGCGGACTCAATCGTGAACCGGATCGCGAACAACGCCAAACGCATCGATCTCGGCACCGTGGACATGCGCCGCCAACGTACCAACGAGAAAAAGGCCACCACCGGCTACTGGGAATAGCCCACCGGGGCATCACCAGGCGGTTCGTGACAGCAAGCACACGACTGTCACGAACCGCTACCAACTTGCTAGAAAGTCCTGTCTCATCGCTTCGTGGACACACGATGTCATGACATCGTGGACAGTATGTCTCAACGCATCGAGGACACGAGCGGCATGAGTTTTGGGTCAGTGTTGAGCGCATGTCAAACGCGCTTACACCCCGAACAAGGGCACTGATCATCAACTACGACCCCACGCAGCCCGACGCGTTAACGGTGGTCGAGTTCTGCCGGGCGCAGAAGATCTCACGCAGCGTGTTCTACAAAATCCGTGACCAAGCGGCCCGCACCTCAACCGCGGCCCTGCACCCGCAGTCACGGGCCCCGAAACAACCAACACGGAAGTACGGCCCGGAGGTGGTCAACGCGCTCGTGAAAATCCGTAAACGACTCAAAGCCGACGGCTGGGACTACGGGCCCGAAACAGTTCGCCACGAAGCCTGTTTACAGACCGATTTCCCTGGCGGAGTCGTGCCTTCAGTCGCGACGATCGCCCGGCTACTCGCCAAGGTTGGGCATGTTGAGGTGACGCCACGAAAACGACCGAAATCGTCGTACGTGCCGCTCGTGCGGGCCACCGCGATGGCGTTATGGCAGCTGGACGCATTCGAGTATCGACTCACCACAGGGCAGAAAGTGACGGTGTATCAGTTGCTGGATGATGCGACCCGGTTCGATACCGGCAGCTGGGCCCATCACCGTCACGAGAACAGTGCCGACGCCAAATCGGTCCTCGAAACCGCGATCAACCGGTACGGGGCCCCGCAAGAACTGTTATCGGACAACTCCTACGCCTTCCACCAGTTACGACGTGGCGGGATCGGGGCGGTCGAAATCTATCTCGACTCGAAAGGCACGATGCCGATCAGCGGCCGACCAGGTCCGCCGACGACGCAGGGGAAGAACGAACGGTCACACCAAACATTGCAGCGGTTCCTGGACGCGAACCGGCCAGGGTCACTTGACGAGGTTCGGACGTTAATCACGCGATATCGCGAACACTACAACCTCCGTCGACCGCATCAAGCATTGGGGCAGTCCACGCCCGCGCAAGCGTGGGCGTTGCTCGAGCACACGCCAGCCAGCGAACCCATCGCGGTTGAAGTGCTGGAGGCAAGAGAGTCGCAGTATCGTCAACAACGCCACGTTGACGAGACCGATCTGCGGCATGCGACGGTCACGGTGTCGAAGAGTGGGCGGCCGCTGCCTGACCATACGGAGCGAGAGACGGCCCAAGCTGCGAATCAATCGATCGTGGAGGTCACCGTCAACAATCGACAGGTGTACTACCTGGGCTATCACGTGTCGTTGCCCGCGCCGTTTACCGGCCGCGAGTGGTATCGCACGATCACGGATGATGAGTTCTTGTTGTCGGATATCGACACGGGCGAGGTGGTGTTCTCGTTTCCGTTGCCGATGGTCGCGCTTCGAGTACGAGGTCGTTACGTGTTGTCGTATTCGATTCAGGGCGTGCAGATGACGATTCCGTCGAAGGCGTGGGCTGCGTACGACGAGCTACGTCATCCGATTAGGTCTGCAGGTGTCGCTGAGCCCCTAAATCCGTTGTCGGGGCGATTTCGGAGTGACTATTCCCTGTACTCAATCGGCGAAGTCGATCGCCGACGCATCCATCGATTCATGGAGCAGGCGAACCACCTGGACGACCTCTCCGCGCTCGCGGTAGACCACGAGATGGCGGGGGCTCGCGATCCGCCGAACAGCAGGGTTGACCACTTTCCGGCACGCACGGAGATGGATCGTGCGCAGGCCATCCGCGAGGTCGACACGTTCGTGCGATCCAATCACCGCTGGGTCGTCACGGATCAGGCCGAGAGCGGCAATGATTAGAGCTTCGTAACCTTCGCGTACCTTCACACCGAAGTTCTGCGTCGACCAATCGAGTGTTTCGATGATGTCGGCACGAGCCGCTGGGGCAAGATCAAGCCGATAGGTCACGCCGAGCGCCGTGCTGCTCGTTCCGTCGCGATCTGGCCGAGACTGTGAATGTAATCGGCGAGAGAGTCTGCAGGAATCTCGATGCCTTCCCCGCTGTCGAGCTGTTCCAAGCCGACGTTCACCGCTGCCTTGAGTTCGGCGTAGCGACCTTCATCAGTCTCGTTCGTTGTCTCAAGCGTCGTGATGAGTACGTGGGCGACTTCGGCACGCTCGGAGCGCGAAAGCGCGCGAGCGGCGTCAAGCACTTCGGCGAGGGTCCAGTTCATGACGCCAGTCTACGTCGAGCACGGGATCGTGGTTGAGAAAACTGGGCTGTATTCGCTGTTCATTCTGTTCACGATCTGCGTCACGAAAGGGCGCTGGAACACGCTCATCTCGGAGCTGCATGGATTTAAGCGCACGTATGACCGAAATGACCGCGTGCGCGATGTGATGCCTGAACTCGCGGAGGAGTACCCAGGCCGAATTACGGCGGTGCTAAGGAGAGTCGCACTCACGTCTGCGTTAATTTGCGTTGCTAGTGTGCCGTCGGCTGCTCCACAACAGCAGCACACATCGTCGAATCAGGAGCGTGTATGCGCGCATACAATCTACATTTTCAGACCTCTGATGCCGGGGCTGGGCAGCCCGAGGACGCGGTGGAAATCGGTTGGCTCGGTACGGACGGTCCGGCTATTCCGACGGAGCAGTGGCCGCGCGGAACACTCACCGGATTGCCGATGATGCATGGATTCACTATCCGCTTGCCGGAGGAATACCTGCGAAAAGGCGCCGAGTATCCGGGTATTGCCTTCTTCCAAGGTGAGGGGGAGTTTGCCGAAGAATTTGAACGTGAAGCTGAAGATCCATTTGTTCAACAGCTTGCTGGAGCGCAGGATCACCCCATGCTGCAACGTCGTGAAGACATTATCGGCGGCGAGTTCGCGTTTATTTGGCTGACTGAGGCGGAACTCAGCGGCGGACCAACACCCCCGCCTGAAGATGTCCGCCGCGACGGTGAACACAACGATGATGAGGGACCGAACGCCTGGGACAGTGAGGTTGCGCACGGTCTGGTCTATCAGTCAGATCGCGACGACCTCAACGCAGGTAAGGCGCCGAGCGAGCCCGCGGTGAATGGTTACCAGGACCCCTATGATTTTGAAGGGCCAACCCAACCTTTCAAGCCCTGGGCCGACCCACTTCACGAGTTTGACGGGCACCTCGGTGGTACTTCATTCCCGTACCAGGCATTGCCTGAAGACCTGACTCCCTACTACCTGGAGTTCTGGGAGTTCGGGATGTTGAACTTCGGCGGCGGTGTGTGCCAGCTCGATCTTGAGTCCGAAACATTCGACTGGGCCTGCGGCTAAGAGGATTGGATTACCAAAGAGACTGTGGTCGGCTCCCGCCGTGTGACCAGCTGTTTTCTGTGGTGGGCAATACTGGGATCGAACCAGTGACCTCTTCCGTGTGAAGGAAGCGCGCTACCACTACGCTAATTGCCCGCTCGTGAGAAGCTATCTTGTCACAGCTAGGGGCGAGGTTGGTAATCGTGGACGGTGTGGAAACCTTTCGCGAAAAGTCGGTGTCGTCCAGGTAACGGGAAAACGACGCGCCGTGTGTTACGTCTCAGATCGGCGCGAACAAGCCGATCTGCGAGAGTGTGGAAGAAAAGTTGGCAGCCAATTTGGCATTCCGCGGCGACGTGCACTAATGTAATTCAAGTGCTGAGGCGCCCTCCGGGGAAATCGCAACAGCCACGCGGATGTAGCGCAGTTGGTAGCGCATAACCTTGCCAAGGTTAGGGTCGCGAGTTCGAGTCTCGTCATCCGCTCGAGTGTGACCAAGGCCTGCCTTGTTACACGGGAAGTAGATCCCACACACGGTGACGTGGCCGAGAGGCGAGGCAGCGGCCTGCAAAGCCGTTTACACGGGTTCGAATCCCGTCGTCACCTCAAAAATAGCTAATCTCGTGAGAGATCAGCGCGATTGGCGCAGCGGTAGCGCGCTTCCCTGACACGGAAGAGGTCACTGGTTCGATCCCAGTATCGCGCACTGAACAAAATTCCGAACCGGCCCCGTTTTCGCGGGGTCTTTTGCGTTTCCCCTGTGACCCCGGATCCCCGGATCCCGCTAGCGATGCAGTTTCCCGCTAGCGCCCCAGCGCTTTCGCAAGGTGCAACGCGAGCGAGGTGCGATCGCGCGCATCCGAAACCACCACATCGGGTTTCGTATCAGGGATGCGTGCGAGGGCTTCGTTGCCATCGCTCGCTTCGCCGACGACCTCGATGCCTGTCATCGTTTCAAAGACGAGCTGCAGGCCACGACGGAGCAATTCGTGATCGTCGACAAACATCACTCGGATGGTCTCAGTCATGCTGCCTCGGCTTTCTCTGAGTGATCAGGATGAACGTATCCGGTCTTCTGCGCCGGGGTGGTTGGCAAGGTGATTGATAGCGCGAAGCCGCCATCCAGACCTTGCCCCGGCTGCGCATCCACCATTCCACCGGTGGCCTGCGCGCGTTCTTGCAGGGAACGAATTCCAAACCCTGCCGCGAATGGCTCAGCACTCTCGCCATCGTCACGCACGGCGAGTTCAACCTCAGCGGCACTTTGGGCCAACGCGAGCTCCACCTGGCTCGCACCCGAGTGACGCACGACATTGGTGAGCGCTTCTTGAGCAAAGCGCAACAAAATAAGCCCCGTTTCCGGACTGATCTCACCGTCGCCAGTTCGCGAAAATCGCACAGTCAACCCGGTGGAACCAAAGGACTTGGCGACGGATTCGAGCGAGCCCGCAATATTGTCAGCATCGGTGTTTACCGGATGCATTGCTCGCACCACCCGACGCATCTCATCGAGCGCTTCGGCGGATGTCGCGCGCGCAGCACGCACTTCGGCCGCCGCACGTTCGGGGTCTCGATCGCGCATCCGGTCACTGAAATCCAGGCTCATCCCGATTGCGGTGAGTCGATGGCCCAGGCCGTCGTGAAGCCCAGTTGCTACGCGGGCCCGCTCTTCAGCAATGACAAGATCTTGATCGCGGCCATGCTGGAGTCGCTGCTCCTCAAATGCCCGAGCGAGCTCCGTGTTGGCGTGCTCGAGCTCCTGCAAGGCCGCCAGTCGTTCCGCATCCACGCGTTCTGCATGCCTGATGAGTAGCGCGAATTGCACACCGACGCCGAGCAACACTGCGGAAGCCAAGCCTTCGAACAGGCCGGCGAAAAGACCGGAACCGAAGAAAACATGCACCCCAAGGGTGAGCACCACAATCACCCCGGCATAGGCGACGCTCGCAATGACACCGAGTTCGAGCGCTAGCACGAGGACGGCAATCCACTGCAATCCGAGGCTCGAGACGTTATTCGCGACAAGATAGAACGAAATTGCGAGGACGGCAAAGACAATCGCGAGGATGCTCGAGCGCTGTCCCTTTGCGCGGCGGATACGCCACCAGATCCACATGCCGATAACGAGGACAACACCAATAAGCGTTACCTCAAAAGCGAACGGCAGTAGCCCCGCCGTGCCCCCGGGAAAACGACTCGTGAGCAGAATCATCGCGAGGATGAACAGGGTGTCGAGGAGCTTCAGGTCAAAGACGCGTTTGCGCTCGGGCGTCGAGGAACTTGGCATGCAGCAACACTAACTGTGGGCAGGAACCAAAACGCATGACCGTGGTCATGACTTTTCAAGACGAGACCATGACTTATTGCAGATTTGTCGTGACCGCAGTTGCTGTCACGGCATCCTGCACCCTCATAGCGTTTTGGACATGAACACGACGAATACATCCAACACCCAGGACCCAGCTGACACCGCGAAAACAACGACCTCGCTTGGCGCCGCAAAGATCACTGAATCGACACCGCGAGTGGCGACCGCATCCTCGGCACCGAAGTCCCCGCGCCTGTCCACAAAATGGTGGGGCCTGCTCATCCGTGCCGTGGCTGCCTTTGGCATGTTGATGCTTGCCACCACCGCGGTCGGTGTGATTGTGCAGCCGCTCGCGATGCAACTCGAAACAAACAGCGTGCCCCAGGGGCTCATCGTGCTCGCTGGCCACATCGTGGTGTTCGCAGCCATCGTCTTCATGGTGTGGGGATGGATGCGCCTAGTGGAACGCAAGCCACTCAGCGCTGCCGGCTGGCGCGGGGGATGGTCCTCGATTGGCTGGTTGGGCGCCGGCACACTCGCCAGCATTGTGGTGATGGCTGTGGCCACGCTCGTGGTGACATTGGTGCTGCCCACACCCGCGGTTGAGGCGCTGCCCGAAGCGAATGCCGGGGTTGCGCCGACGCCGATATGGCTGCTTATCGCGATCGTGATCACGAAGTCATACCTGCTGCAGGGCATTCCCGAAGAGCTGCTCTATCGCGGTTGGTTGTTTTCGGTGACGCGCGACCGTCCCTGGCTCACCATGGTGTGGACTTCGCTCGCCTTCACCGTGATTCACCTCATCTCGAGCGGCGGCCAAGAAACCGTACTCGACCACATCCTCTACCTCGCCGTACCCCTTGGATTCGGTGCGTTTGCGGGTGCGCTCGTGCTGCTCACCGGATCGATGTGGGTCGCTGCTGGCGTACACGGCGGCTTACATATTGCGAGTGCCATCATCATGGTCCTCTTCCCGGTACCGGTTCAGTCAGGTGAACTCGTGATTGTCGGTGCGGTGTACCTCGTGTTCACCGCAATTGTGCTCATGATTTGGCAGCAGCGAAGCCACAAGCAGTCAGTACGTGGCTAACTCCAGCCCTCGTCAAAGGGTGAGGCGCGGCGGGCGCGGAGGAATTCTCCGACGACCGCCGCGCCGAGGTCTGAGGGGTCCGGTGCGACGACGGTGCCACGCACGCGGCGGGCAACGGCGTCAATGAACTGCGCCAGCGCTGGATCATCGCCGAGTCGGAAGAACGTCGAGTCCGCACCGAGCCGACTCATCCGGTCCAGCTCGGTGATGGTCGCCGCGAGCGTTTCTGGCGCCGGTGGCCACGAGAACCACGCCTCACCACCGGGCATCAGGTGTGCGGTCGGCTCACCGTCGGTGACCACCAGCAATACCGGCTGCATCCCAGGATGGGCGCGGAAGAACCTTGACGCGAGCGCCAGTGCGTGGTGCAGATTCGTGCCTTGCTCGTGTACCGGCGCCATCGCCGTGAGCTCCTCCACGGGAAGCTGTCGCGCAAGTCTGCCGAAAGAAATCAGTTGCAGATCATCCCCGCGAAACCGCGTCTCGACTAATTGGTGCAGCGCCAGCGCGGTGCGCTTCATGGGTAGCCAGCGGCCCTCTGCCGTCATGGAGTAGGACGTGTCGACCAGCAGCGCTACCGCGGCACGCGAGCGCGCCTCAGTTTCGCGGATCTCCACGTCGTCGACGCGGATGCGCACGCCGCGACCTGAGTTGTCGCCGGGGGCCGCATCCGGCGGCTGCTCCGAAGCCCGCCGCGAGCCTTCCCCGGCATCCCGGAGAATCGCATTGGTGATCGTTCGGCCCACATCCCACGGTTCCGCGTCGCCAAATTGCCACGGGCGGCTTGCGCCTGTTTGCTCACCTGCGGCGCCCGCGAGCCGGGAATCGTGCTGGCCGGTTCTTGTCGAAAGTCGGTTGGTTGCATCCCGCAAGAGCGACCGACCCAGCCTCCGGATGCCGGCGGGTGAAAGCCGCAGATCACCGTCCGTGCCGCGACGCAAGTAGCTGGACTTTCGCATGGCGCGTTCAATTTCGGCGAGATCGCGTGCGCTGATCGCCGCATCCTGACCCAATTGGCGCGCGAGCGCCTCCAAATCGATCGTCGACAGTGGAGCGCGTTCGCTCGCTTCGGAAAGCTGCTCCGAAAGTCGGTCAAGCTCGGCGAGATCCTGCAGCACACCGGTGCCATCACCGAGACCGAGCCCCTGGCCACCTTCGAATTGCTCTGAGCCCGACCAGTCCTCACCGGGCCGAAGCGACTGCAGACCGGCGTCCAGCCGAGACAATTCCGCCATCAGCTCGGGAGAGCCGAAGGCCTGCGCTGACAACGCCATGAGTTCTTCGCGCTGCTCCGGGGTCATCGAATTGAGCATCCGCTGGGCCGCGGCGGAGCGTTTGGCGAGGGTGTCGATGAGCTCGTCAATGTCGCGCGGCTGTTCGGGGAAGGCATCCCCATGTTTTGCCATGAACTCGTCAAAGTTGGCTTGCGAATCCTCACCGCGGGCGTGTTTCTCCAGCAACACATTGAGGTCGCGCAGCATCTCGGTAACGGCGGCGCGATCCTCGTCGGTGGCGTTCTCGAGCGCCTGTTTCATACCCGCGAATCGAGCCTCGAGTTGCTCGCGGCCCAGCAGATCGCGGATGCGCTCGAAGGTGCGACGCGCATCCTGAGACTGCCAGTCGTACTGCGCGAGTTCCGATACTGCCGCGGCGGTCGAAGCGGGCAACTCTTGCAGTTGCATTTCCCGGAACGCGCGATCGGTATCGTCCATTTCGATGTCGCGGGCGAGCTGCCCACGTTCCTGCAACACCGCCTCATCGAGCAGCTGCTTCGCTTCTTCGAGTGTGTGGCCGAGGCTGTGCCGCGAGAGCAAATCACGGCGGCGCTGCTGGATGAGTCCGCTCAGTTCGTCGAGTCCGGTGCGGCTGCTGCCACCATTGCGCAGATATTCGCGCAGCGCCTGTTCGGGGGAGTATCCGGACATGACGTCATCCGCGACGGCATCGAGCGCCTCACTCAGGTCGAATGGCGGCGAAAGGGGGTCCGGCCCGTCTTCGTATCGGCCGTAGCGGTAGTCGCGATTGCTGGTAGCCACAATTTTGTCCTAGCCGTACACGGTTTCGCCCGCGTCGCGATCTTTCGAGAGCCGACGAGAGAGATACAGACCCTCGAGGGCGAGTTCAATCGCGAGGGCACGTTCACCGTCGGATTCCGCACCGAGTCGCTCCGCGAGTTCCTCGTACAGATTCGACTCTGCCAACTCCGGCAGATTGGCGAGAAAATCGGCTGCGGTGATGCGCTCACCGGTGGATACGGTGCGCTCACCGTCAAAGGCGTCCACGAGTGGCCCAAAGTCAAGGCCGCGGAAGTGGGCGCGTACCGTTTCTACGGTGGCAATACGCAGGAGGTGTTCGAGGATTTCATTCTCACGACCCTCTTCGCCAGCTTCGAACTCGATCTTGCCGCGGAGCACCTCCACAGCAGCGTGCAGATCACCAAAGCGGGCCACTGCGTCCTCACCCTCGTGGATGGTTGCGCGGCGGCGGGCCGCAGCGGCCACCGTTTCCGCACCGGCAATCGTGAATCGCGCCGAAACTCCCGAAGCCTGATTGACCGCGGTGGAGTCCCGCAACTCGCGGGTGAAGCGGGCCAGAATCTCGAGCACGGTCTCGGGAACCTCCGCGGTGAGGTTCGCTTCCTGGCGCACAACCGCGATCTCCTCGTCCACCGATTGCGGGTAGTGAGTGCGAATCTCGGCACCGAAGCGGTCCTTGAGCGGGGTGATGATGCGGCCGCGGTTCGTATAGTCTTCGGGGTTTGCCGACGCCACCACGAGCACGTCGAGCGGCAGCCGCAACACATACCCGCGGATCTGGATATCGCGTTCTTCCATCACATTGAGCAGCGCCACTTGGATCCGCTCGGGAAGGTCCGGAAGCTCGTTCAGTGCAACGATGCCTCGGTTGGCACGCGGCACGAGGCCGTAGTGGATGGTTTCGGAGTCGCTGAGCCTCCGACCTTCCGCCACCCGCATGGGATCAACGTCGCCAATGATGTCGGCCACCGAGGTGTCCGGTGTGGAGAGCTTCTCAACGTAGCGTTCCGAGCGGTGCAGCCAGACGATGGGGAGGTCGTCGCCTGCCTCGGCGATGCGTTCGCGCGTCGCGTCGGTGACGGGGGTAAACGGATGCTCATTCAGCTCGGAGCCCGCGACCGCGGGTGCCCACTCGTCGAGAAGATTCGGCAGGGTGCGCAGCAGGCGGGACTTTCCCTGGCCACGCTCACCGAGGAGGACGACATCGTGTCCGGCAATGAGGACGCGCTCGAATTGCGGAATCACCGTGTCTTCGAAGCCGTGTACCCCGGCCCACGGTGACTCACCACCTCCGAGGATGCGCAGGAGATTGTCGCGGAGTTCTTCCCGAAGCGATCGATAGACGTGGCCGCTTGCTCGAAGTTCGCCGATGGTCCGAATTGTAGGCTGCTCACTCACAATCTCCACGGTATGCCTCCTACCCTGAGAAGCGATGACTTCCGAACCCCGCCCCACCCGTATCCTGCTCGTTCGCCACGGCGCCACACCGACCACCGGTCAGGAGCTACCGGGCCGCGCGCCTGGCCTGCAGCTGTCAGATCACGGTCGAGCGCAGGCCGCGCGCGTTGCCGAGCGCCTCGCCGAGCTGCGCGTCGATGCCCTGTACTCCTCACCGCTGGAACGAACTCTTGAAACGGCGGCACCCACCGCGACCGCCCTGAACCTGCCCATCGTGCAAGAACCCGGGCTCATTGAAACGGATGTGGGCCAGTGGACTGGCCGATCACTCAGCGAACTCGCGAAGCTCCCCGAATGGCAGACGGTCCAACGCGAACCTTCCGTGTTTCGTTTCCCAGGCGGTGAGAGTTTCGTGGAACAGCGGGACCGGATGCGTGACACGATCGCTCGGCTCCGGGCCAATCATCCTGGGGGCACGGTGGTGTGTTTTTCGCACGCCGACCCGATCCGAGTTTTCCTGTCCGACGCGTTGGGCTCGCCACTGGATGCCTTGCAGCGGGTCAGCGTGAGCCCCTGCTCGGTATCGGCAGTTGCCTATCCCGAGACTGGTGAGGGCATCGTGCTCACGGTGAATTCCACTGACGCATCCCTCACGCAACTTTTGCCGCAGTGAACGTGACCCAAGTGCTCGAATGCGGCGAGATTGCGCTCATTGGGCAACTCGTTGACAGCAGCAATGAGACCTTTCTCGTCGAACTGACGCAGGGCAACGAACGAATCCACGCGATTTACAAACCCGAGTTGGGTGAGGCACCACTGCGGGATTTTCCTCCGGGACTATATCGGCGAGAGCGTGCCGCATACCTCCTGAGTGAGGCACTGGGGTGGGGGATCGTGCCGCTGACGATCATTCGGGAGGATGCGCCATTCGGGATCGGTTCGCTGCAGCTCTTTGTCGACGCGAACCCTGAGGAACACTATTTCACGCTCTATACGGATGCGCCGGAGCTGCATGACGAGTTTCGTCGACTCGCCGTATATGACTTCCTCACTAACAACACCGATCGTAAGTCTGGACACGTTTTGCGCGATACCAATGGGCGCATCTGGGGTATCGATCACGGGCTGTGTTTTTCGGCGGCATTCAAACTGCGCACCGTGATCTGGGAGTTCGCGGGGGAGCCGATTGACCCGGAACTCTTGGAACAAGCGGGCAAGCTTATCGACACCGTGCCGAGCGAAGTCGCGGAACTGCTCGACCCGAAAGAGGTTCGAGCGCTGCAGGCTCGCGCACGTTATCTCTTTGCCTCGCGCGAATTGCCGACCGACGAAAGCGGCTGGCGTTATCCGTGGCCGCTGGTGTAACCCACGCGTGTGCTCACCGTGGCATCGACTCGTTACGGTCTCTTCCCCCGCGCGATAGGGTCAAGGCGTGAAAATTATGCAGTCTCGTAGAATCCTCACCACCGTGGCAACTCTGAGCGTGGGGGGACTCGCCCTTACCGGTTGCGCTGGAGGTGGCGATGGTGATCCCGCCCCCTCGATCACCGGCGAAGCTACGAGCTACGATTCGCTTGAAGGGCTGCGTGATCTCTATGTTGAAGCCGGTGGCGACTGCCCAGAATGGGAAGAAATCGATCCAGGTGAGTACGACGCCCAGGCCGGACGCTGCAGCGACCAGGTCGTGATTGCGATCTACAACGACACCACGCAAATCGACGAAGTCGTTGATCGCGCACTCGACCTCATGATGCCGACACACATGATTGTCGGCGAAAACTGGATCATTAATACGCCCGACCCAGATCAGTACGTGGCTGCCTTGGGCGGCATGGTCGTCAGCGGCTAGCACCCGAGCACGCGCATCCACCCAACGCGCCTAGACTGAGACTCTGTCTGTGTGACAAAAACAGTCGCACCACCCACTACCACCTCGATGTACCAAGGAGCCGACGTGAGCCAAATCGACGTCAAGCAAGTAGCCGCACCGCTGCGAGTGGAAGCAACGACGACGACCGACGGTTTCACCCTCTTCGCCGAGGCGCCGAAAAACCCCGCCGTGGTGGCGATGCGCGTGGACGGTGAACTTCTCGACCTCTTCCGCGAGGTCGAGGCCGGGCAGACCGCCGAAGCGGTGACTATCGACAGCGAGGATGGCATGAACATCCTGCGCCACTCGGCCGCTCACGTCACGGCCCAGGCGGTCCAGAAGCTTTTCCCCGGTTCAAAACTCGGCATCGGTCCCTTTATAAAGGACGGCTTCTACTACGACTTTGATGTCGAGAACCCCTTCACGCCTGAGGACATCAAGGCGATCGAGAAGGAAATGAAGAACATCGTCAAGCAGGGCCAGCGCTTCGCGCGTCGGTCGGTGAGCGACGAAGCGGCGCGTGAAGAACTCGCAGCCGAGCCGTACAAGCTTGAACTTGTCTCCCTCAAGGGCGGTGCTGGATCCGC
Organism: Gulosibacter sp.; assembly: GCF_052090685.1. NCBI lineage: Bacteria > Bacillati > Actinomycetota > Actinomycetes > Micrococcales > Microbacteriaceae > Gulosibacter > Gulosibacter sp. The sequence continues at coordinate 16,683 of NZ_JBQDBE010000016.1, forward strand.
CGACAACGAGAATGTCGAAGTCGGCGAGGGCGAGCTCACGATCTACGACAATGTGGATGCGAAATCGGGCGAAACCTGCTGGTCCGACCTCTGCCGTGGACCGCACCTGCCATCCACTCGCTTGCTCGCGAACGGCTGGTCGCTGCTCCGCAGCTCAGGCGCCTACTGGCGCGGCAGCGAAAAGAACCCGATGCTGCAGCGCATTTACGGCACGGCGTGGCCGACCAAGGACGAACTCGTCGCCTACAAAACGCGACTCGAGGAAGCGGCAAAGCGCGATCACCGCAAGCTCGGGGTAGAACTCGATCTGTTCTCTTTCCCGGATGAGATTGGCTCGGGCCTCGCCGTATTCCACCCCAAGGGCGGCATCATCCGCCACGAGATCGAGACGTATTTGCGCGAACAATTGCTCGCGCACGACTACGAGCTGGTCAATTCCCCACACATCACCAAGGGCACGCTGTTCGAGACCAGCCAGCACCTCAACTGGTACAAGGACGGGATGTTCCCGGCAATGCACCTCGATGAGGTCACCGACGACGCGGGCAAGGTCACCAGGCCGGGCCAGGACTACTACCTGAAGCCCATGAACTGCCCGTTCCACAACCTCATTTTCCGCGGGCGGGCACGGAGCTACCGCGAACTACCGCTGCGGCTCGCAGAGTTCGGTACGGTTTACCGCTACGAAAAGAGCGGCACGCTCTCGGGACTCACTCGCGTGCGCGGGCTCACCCAGGACGATGCGCATATCTACGTCACCGAAGACCAGGTGAAGGCAGAGATCAAGCGACAGCTGGAGTTTGTCTTCGATACGCTGCGTGCGTTCGGCCTCAACGACTTCTACCTCGAGCTGTCCACCCAGGACCCGGAAAAGTCGGTGGGTACGGATGAGCAGTGGCGCGTCGCGGAGGAGACCCTCCGCGAGGTGGGTGAAGAGTCGGGTCTTGAACTCGTTGACGACCCGGCTGGGGCTGCCTTCTATGGACCGAAGATTTCGGTGCAGGCACGTGACGCGATCGGCCGCACCTGGCAGTTGTCGACCGTGCAGCTTGACTTTAACCAGCCGGAGCTCTTCGAACTCGAATATGCGGCGGCTGACGGAACCCGCAAGCAACCAATCATGATTCACCGTGCGCTGCTTGGCTCGATTGAGCGATTCTTTGCCATTCTGCTCGAGCACTACGCGGGAGCGTTCCCCGTCTGGCTCTCGCCTGAGCAGGTTGTTGGTATCCCCGTGGCCGAGGAGTACGAGGAGTACTTGGGTGGTGTGATCGCACAGCTCAAGACGAAGGGCGTGCGCGCCAAGCTCGATGATTCTGATGACCGGATGCCGAAGAAGATTCGCACGCATACCAAGGCAAAGACCCCGTTCCAGCTCATCGCGGGTGAGGATGACCGCTCGCATAACGCCGTGTCTTTCCGCTTCCGCGATGGTTCGCAGCGCAATGGCGTTCCGGTTGCGGAAGCGATCGAGCTCATTCAGCGAGCGATTGCCGAACACAAGGTCGTCAACACTGACGAGGATCTGTAATGGCGGGTTTCCTCGGTTTCCCCGCTGGTGAATTTGATGCGGGCAGCGTGACTCCCGCCGAGGAATTTGCTGGAGTTCCGGACGAACTGCAGCGCACCTGGGTCCCGCACCGAATGACCTATATCAATGACGGTGGTGAACGGGACAAGGCTGATGCCGCGTGCGCATTCTGTGAAGTACCGAAAAAGTCCGATGAGGATGGGCTCGTTGTGTTTCGGGGGGAGCTGGCCTATGTGGTGATGAACCTCTATCCGTACAACTCCGGACACCTGCTGGTATGTCCGTATCGCCACGTCCCAATGTATGACGGTCTCAATGACGGTGAGCTCTTTGAGATCGGCAAACTTACGCAGCACGCCATGGGAGTGCTGCGCCGATCCACCAATGCGGCCGGGTTCAATATCGGAATGAATCAGGGATCGGTGGCTGGCGCCGGAATCGCGGGGCACTTCCATCAGCACATTGTGCCCCGCTGGTTCGGTGACTCAAACTTCATGCCGATCATTGGCAAAACCAAGCCGATACCGCAGCTGCTCGGAGATCTCCGAGTACTCCTCGCCAAGAACTGGGAATCAGGTACCGACACACAGGAGTAGGACCCCAATATGAGCACGCTCGAGACGACCTTCGAACAGCTAGCCGCGCTGGTTTCGGCATCGCCGACCTCCTATCACGCGGCGCGTGAAGTCGCGTATCAGCTGACGGAGGCGGGGTTCACCGAGCTTGACGAAGCCGTGGCGTGGCCGCAGGGTCCCGGTTCCTATGTTGTGGTCCGTGATGGTGCCGTCATCGCGTGGCGTATTCCGGCGCAGGTGGATGCGCTCACCCCGGTTGGCGTGGTCGCTGGGCACACCGATTCGCCCGGATTCCGGCTCAAGCCGGTGCCCGCCACGAGCCGGTCGGGGTGGCAGAGCCTCAACGCGGAAGTCTATGGCGGACCGCTACTCAACTCGTGGCTGGATCGCGATCTACGAATCGGTGCCCGACTCATCCTGAACGATGGCACCGAGGCACTCGCCGTGACCGGTGGCGTAGCTCGCATCCCGCAACTTGCGGTGCACCTCGACCGCAAGGTGAACGCGGAGGGACTCAAGCTTGACGCCCAGCAGCACACACATCCGGTGATTGGGCTCGCGGACGGGCCGGGAATCGTGGAGCTTTTGGCACTCGATGCCGGGGTGGATACGCAGGACGTCCGCGCCTTCGACGCCTTCTTCACCGACTCGCAAGCACCCTCGAAACTCGGCACAAATGGCGAGCTCATTGCCTCCGGCCGACTCGACAACCTCGTGAGCATCCACGCGGGGCTGCGCGCGCTGATCGCATCCGAGCCCGTGGGAGTCATCCCCGTGCTTGCCGGGTTCGACCACGAAGAAGTTGGCTCGAACACCAGGACCGGTGCGGGTGGACCCTTCCTCGAAGACGTGCTGGCACGCATCCGAGAATCATTGGGTGCCACCGCGAGTGAGGCGAGGCGAGCGGCGAGCCAAAGTTGGGTGATCTCGAGCGATGTCGGCCACGCGGTGCATCCGAACTACCCCGAGCGGCACGACGATGATGTGCGGCCGATCGCAGGCCTGGGGCCGATCATCAAGATCAATGCCGATCAGCGTTACGTGACCGATGGTGCCGGTGAAGCACTGTGGCGACAGCTTTCCGAAGACGCCAATGTGCCGGCCCAGGCCTTCGTATCGAAAAACACGATGCCCTGTGGTTCGACGGTGGGGCCGATCATGGCGACACGGCTCGGCATGCGGACAGTCGATGTAGGCATCCCGATCCTGTCAATGCACTCGGCTCGCGAGCTTGCGGTGCTGCAAGACATCTCCGGCCTGCAGCACGTCCTCACGCAGTTCTACAGCCACGCGCACTAGGATGGAACGCCGCGGTACCTTCGCGAAGCAATAGTTCGACACGAAAGGGTGCAGGGAACTAATGGCCGGACACTCCAAATGGGCGACTACCAAGCACAAGAAGGCAGTCATCGACGCCAAGCGTGCAAAGTCGTTCGCCAAGCTCATCAAGGTCATCGAGGTGGCAGCTCGCGCTGGCGGTGCTGACGTCGAAGGCAATCCGGCACTCGCGGACGCGATTCAGAAGGCAAAGAAGACCTCCGTACCGAACGACAATATCGACCGTGCCGTCAAGCGCGGCGCTGGAATTGGCGGCGAAGCGGTCAGCTACGACCAGATCATGTACGAGGCCTACGCCCCGGGTGGCGTTGCAATGCTTATCGAATGCCTCACTGACAATAAGAACCGTGCTGCTGCAGAGACCCGTCTTGCGGTGAACCGCGCTGGTGGCAACATGGCCGACCCGGGTTCGGTGTCCTTCAACTTCGAGCGCAAGGGCGTCATCGCCGTGCCCAAGAAGGACACGACCGAGGATGACATCCTGCTCGCGGGTTTGGATGCCGGCCTGGAAGAGGTCCTCGAACATGAGGAAGTATTTGAACTCCGAACCGAAGCCAGCGACATGGTCGCCGTGCGTGGAGCGCTCCAGGATGCTGAGATCGATTACGACTCAGCCGAGGCAGAGTTCGTTGCGAACGTACTCGTGCCCGTGGATTTCGAGACCGCGAAGAAGGTGCTCGCCATGATCGACGGACTTGAAGACCTCGACGATGTGCAGGACATCTACACGAACATGGAGATCCCGGCCGAGGTGCAGTCGAAGCTCGACGAGTCAGACGACTAGCGGCTCGACAGAAACGACCGAAGCGCTGTGGCACGCCGCATCATCGGCATCGATCCCGGCCTCACACGATGTGGGGTCGGGATCATTGACGTTGCAGCGGGACGGAAGCTGCGGTTTGTGCACGTTTCCGTGATTCAAACCCATGCTGATCAGGAACTCAGCGAGCGCTTGCGCATCATTGGGGATGGCCTCGAAGCGGTACTGGACGAGTTCGCGCCCGGAGCGATGGCCCTCGAACGGGTCTTCGCCGAGCAACGAAATCTCAATACCGTGATGGGCGTCGCCCAGATCTCTGGTATCGCCCTGCGCGAAGCAGCGCTTCGCGACATTTCCACGCAGCTGCACACTCCTTCCGAAGTGAAAGCAGCCGTTACCGGCTACGGGCGAGCCGAGAAAGCTCAGGTTGGCGAGATGGTGCGACGCCTCTTGGGGCTCAAAGAGGCGCCGAAGCCAGCGGATGCCGCCGACGCACTCGCGCTGGCAATTTGCGCGGCATGGCAGACTCCGGTCTCGAGCGCCCGATCGGCATCACGACTGCACGGCTCTGCTGCGGCCGAACGAGTGGCTGCGCCAACCAAAGCACAGGAAGCGTGGCTCGCCGCGGAGCGTGCGGCAAAGTCGCGGGGCCGCCGCCTAGGGTAGACGAGTGATTGCCTCGCTTACCGGAACCTTGACGCACCTCAGTGCACAATTTGCGGTCATCGATGTCGGGGGCGTCGGCTACGAGGTGCAGCTGACGCCCACCCACCTGCTTGAGTTGCGACACGGCAGCGAAGTTACGCTGGTCACCGTGATGATCGTCCGTGAGGATGCGCAGATTCTCTTCGGCTTCAGGTCATTTGATGAGCGGACTATTTTTGAGCAGCTCACGACGGTGAGCGGTGTCGGTCCAAAATCCGCCCTGAATGTGTTGTCGCACCTCTCACCTGCCGAATTGGCGCACGCGGTAGAGAGTGAAAATCTCAACGCCTTCAAACCGGTTCCCGGTGTCGGTCCGAAAACGGCGAAACTCATCATAGTGCAGCTCAAGGGCAAGCTTCTCGCGGCTGTCACCCCAACTCCTGGTTCCTCGACCGCGGCGGCTGTTCCAGCCGCCATGGTCAGCACTGTGGATCAGGTTGTAGAGGCGCTTGTGGAACTCGGTACCCAACAAAAGACCGCACAACAGGCAGTTGAAGCTGCGGCGGAGGAACTTGGTGAGGATGCAGACGTACCCGCATTGCTCCGCGCCTCCCTGCGTGAGCTCGGACGTGGCGGGGTACGTCGATGAGCGATGAGTGGCGGCTGCCGGAGATGGTGGAAAACGAAACCGAACTCGAATTTGAATCGACGCTTCGTCCGAGCACCCTGAACGATTTTATTGGTCAAGAGAAGGTGCGAAATCAACTTGACCTGCTGCTGCGTGCCGCGGAAATGCAGCACCGCACACCCGACCATATTCTCTTGGCAGGCCCTCCCGGACTCGGTAAGACCACGCTCGCGATGATCGTGGCGGAGGAAACCGGCCAAGCGCTTCGACTCACCTCCGGCCCTGCGCTGCAGAACGCGGCAGATCTTGCCTCCGTGTTGTCGAGCATGGTTCCGGGCGAGGTGCTGTTCATTGACGAGATCCACCGGATGGCTCGCACCGCCGAAGAGATGCTCTACCTCGCGATGGAGGATTTCCGGATTGACATCATGGTGGGCAAGGGCGCAGGCGCGCAGTCAGTGCCGCTCGAACTCTCACCGTTTACCGTAGTGGGGGCGACCACGCGATCCGGGTTGCTCCCCGCACCACTGCGTGACCGATTTGGGTTCACGGCGCACCTTGAGTTCTACCAGGATGCGGAACTCGAGCGGGTGCTGAACCGTACCGCTGCGCTGCTCGAGCTTGACACAGTTCCCGGCTCACTGGCAGAAATCGCTGGGCGTTCGCGAGGCACGCCGCGAATTGCGAACCGATTGCTCCGACGCGTGCGCGACTACGCACTCGTCCACGGCACCACGGTGTCCCATGAGGCAGTCGCCGCGGCGCTCGAACTGTACGACGTCGATGAGCGCGGGCTAGACCGGCTGGATCGAGCCGTGCTCGACACGCTGATCCGCCGGTTTCGAGGTGGCCCGGTCGGGGTACGAACTTTGGCAGTGACGGTGGGCGAGGAACCCGATACCGTAGAGGCCGTGGTGGAACCTTTCCTCGTGCGAATCGGCATGATGGCTCGAACGCAACAGGGCCGTATCGCAACCCCCGAAGCCTATGAACATATGGGCGTTCCGCTTCCTGATCTATAATCGTGATTTTGTTGCCACTTCGGTGACCTGTAACCAATTTTTTGGAGCCACTCTTGGAACTCTCTCTCCTTCTTCCCCTCGGCCTGCTCGTGCTCATGATGGTGTTCATGTGGCGCAGCAATAAAAAGCGCACCGCTCAGCAGCAGGAACTGCGCTCCAAGATCCAACCGGGCGCGGAAGTCATGACCCAGGCTGGAATCTACGGAACCCTGGTTTCTGTGGACGAAGCCGCCAACGTCGCCACGCTGGAGACCTCGCCGGGAACTGTTCTGCGCGTACACAGCGCGACCATCGCCCACGTGGTCGAACCCACTGTCGACGTTCCCGATGACGCATCCGCACTGACTGGCGACACCGTCGATGAGGACGACCGCGTAACCAGTGCCGATGACGCAGTGGTAGAAGACGCGAGCGCAAATGACCCTGCCGACACAGAACTCAACGACGAGGGCGACAACTCGAACGACGACCGCCCCAAGGCCTAGTTCTTCAGCCCCGCGGGGCGAAAGGCAGTATTAGTTTGGCGAAATCATCTCGCGTTTCCGCGGCCGTGAAATCGGGTCGCAACATACTTATTTGGCTTCTCGTCGTGATTGTCGCGCTCCTGGGCCTGAACTGGGCAGCGGTGGCCTTCCAAGGTGGTGAATGGACACCAAAGCTTGCGCTCGACCTCGAGGGTGGAACGCAGGTGGTCCTCGAAGCACAGCTGCCAGAAGGCGCGTCGCCCAGTGGCGAACAAATGAACCAGGCTGTGTCGATTATTCGACAGCGAGTGGATGCATCCGGAGTTTCGGAAGCAGAGATCACCACCCAGGGTGGTCAGAACGTGGTCGTATCTGTCCCCGGCGAGATGGATGCTGAGACGCAGGCGCGGATCGAGTCAAGTGCAATGCTTGAATTCCGTCCGGTGCTGTTCTCAGAAACGTCTGACGTGATCCAGGAAGTCACTCCCGAGATGATGGGCCTGGAGCCCGGCTCAACATTTAGTCCGGACCCAGCGGGGGAGCCCGCCGACCCCTCCGACCCGATTCAGGTGTCTGAGCAGACGATGGCTGATTTCTACGCATTCAACTGCGCAGACATGGGCAATCGAACAGAACCAGCCCCTTCGGATCAACCGCTGATTACCTGTGATGAAGCGGGCATGGAGAAGTTCATTCTCGGTCCGGTAGAGATCACCGGCGCCCACATTCAGGATGCTTCCAACGGTGTCGTCACCACGCAGCAGGGTGCGGCTACCGGTCAGTGGGCTGTGAACCTCGAGTTTGATGCCACCGGAACCGAGCAGTTCCGTGCGGTCACCGAACGCCTTTACGGGATCGGAAGCACTCCGGATCCCACCACGGGCATGCCAGATCAGAACCGCTCACGATTTGCGGTGACGATGGATGACGCTGTGATCGTCGCCCCAACGGCAAACGCCGTGATTACCGACGGTAAGGCACAGATCACGAACTCCTCCGGTGCCTTTACTGAAGAATCCACGCAGGCACTCGCCGACCAGCTCAAGTTTGGTGCGTTGCCGTTTAGCTTTGAGACGCAATCCACACAGACTATTTCTGCCACCCTCGGTACCTGGCAGCTGCAAGCGGGTCTGATTGCCGGCGCGATCGGTATGGCGCTGGTGTTTATCTACTCGCTATTCCAATACCGCACGCTCGGCTTGGTCACCGTGGCATCCCTCGGAATCCTCGGTGTCGTTGCCTACTTGGTGGTGACGTTCCTGTCCAACCAAGAGGGATACCGACTCTCCTTGGCCGGTGTGGCAGGCCTCATCGTGGCGATCGGTATTACGGCCGACTCCTTCATCGTGTACTTCGAGCGCATCAAGGATGAGCTTCGAGAAGGCAAGACGCTTGCCACGGCGGTGGAGCACGGTTGGTCCCGTGCGATCCGCACCATCCTCGCCTCAGATGCGGTCCAGCTCCTCGTCGCGATCGTCCTCGCAATGGTGGCGGTCGGTAACGTCCGTGGTTTCGCGATCACTCTTGGAATCACCACCCTCATTGACCTCTTCGTCGTGACAATGTTCACGCATCCACTCATGCGCCTGCTCGCAACCACGAAATTCTTCGCTGGCGGCCACCCCTGGTCGGGGCTGGACCCGAAGGCGCTCGGTGCGGTGTATCGCGGACGCGGTGAGTTTAAGACCACGGCGACGACCGCGAAGAAGAAGGGTGCCACACACGAGGCGCAGCGGCGACAATCTATTGCCGAGCGTAAAGCGGCCGAACTATCGGCCGCGGGAAAGAGTGACGAATCGTGAAGAACTTCCAACAGCTCGGAAACGACCTCTACACCGGTGAGCGCTCATTCGGATTCGTAGCCCGCCGAAAGGTGTGGTTCGGTATCGCGATTGTCTTGATCCTCGCATCGATCCTGGTCCCGATCATTCGCGGTGGCTTCAATCTCGGCATTGAGTTCACCGGCGGTTCCGAATTCCAGGTCGCAAACCCCGCGACCACCGAACAGCCGCTCGCATCCGATGCTGCGGCCGCTTATTCGGAAAGCGCAAGCCGCGTCCAGGTCCTCGGTGACGGATCAATCCGCGTCCAGACCGACCCGCTTACGACAGAACAAAATAACCAGCTGCGTGCAGACCTTGCCGAAGCCTACGGTGTGACGGTCGAAGACGTCACCGTCTCCACGATTGGTCCATCCTGGGGTGCCGATATTACGCGGCAAATGCTGATCGGTCTGGGTATCTTCCTCGTCCTCGCCTCGGGATTCATGGCGATCTATTTCCGCACCTGGAAGATGGCCCTGGCCGCGATCACGACGCTTTTCCATGACCTGATTGTCACAGCGGGTATTTACGCCCTTACCGGAGTCGAAGTGACACCGGCCGCGGTGATCGGGTTTCTGACCATCCTCGGCTATTCCCTCTACGACACGGTCGTGGTATTCGACAAGATCCGTGAAAACACTGCGGATTACTCGCCGAAATCAACTCGTACTTTCGGTGAACTCGTCAATCTCGCGATCAATCAGACGCTGGTCCGCTCGATTAACACCTCGGTGGTGGCACTGCTCCCGGTGGCCGCAATTTTGTTCATCGGTGCGTTCATTATGGGTGCGGGTACGCTGCGCGATATTTCGCTGGCATTGTTCATCGGTATCTTCGTCGGTGCGCTTTCGACCGTGTTTCTTGCGGGACCGCTCTACGCGCAATTCCGCGTGAATGAACTCGGCATTCAGGACATTGATGCGGAGATTCGTGAAGCCCGCGAATCCGCTCGAGAGCGCGATTCCGAAACTGAGCCTGCGGAGGTATAGACTCCTACTTCTAAGCTGCTATCGGCGGCTGCCATTGGCTTCTTCGCGGCAGGGGGTGATGCAAGGTGAGCGATCAAAGCTCGATGTCCATGCGTCGCCTCGTGCCGCGAATTTTTACGAAGTCGCCCGCGAGCCCCGAAATATCTCCACTCATCCGGACGATTCGCAAGCACGACCCGAAAGCCGACACCGCGTTGGTGCAGCGTGCCTACGAAGTCGCGAGGAAATGGCATTCGGGGCAGTTTCGCAAATCGGGTGAGGAGTACATTACTCACCCCGTCGCGGTGGCCACGATTCTTGCGGAGCTCGGTATTGGCCCGGTTACGATTGCCGCAGCCTTGCTGCACGACACGGTCGAGGATACCGACTATTCGCTGCAAGAACTGCGGCAAGACTTTGGCGATGAAATCACCATGCTGGTGGATGGTGTGACGAAGCTCGATAAGGTCACCTACGGGGATGCGGCCCAGGCCGAGACCGTACGCAAGATGATCGTCGCAATGTCGAAAGATATTCGCGTGCTCGTGATCAAACTGGCCGATCGCCTGCACAATGCCCGGACCTGGGGATTCATGCCGCCGGAGAAGGCGAAAAAGAAGGCTCGCGAGACGATGGAGATCTACGCTCCGCTTGCGCACCGCATGGGTATTCAGACCATGAAGAACGAACTCGAAGAGTTGTCCTTCGCCGTCTTGCAGCCAAAGATTTATTCTGAGATTGAACACCTCGTGCGTGAGCGACAGCCGCAGCGCGAACGGTACCTCAGCCGCGTCATGGGTGATATCCGCGTGGATCTGCGCGATATGCGCATTCGCGGCGAGGTGATGGGCCGACCAAAAGAGCTCTATTCGATCTATCAAAAGATGGTGGTTCGCGGCCGCGAGTTTGATGAGATCTACGACCTCATTGCGATTCGGATTATCGTAGACACGGTCCGCGACTGCTACGCAGTGCTCGGCGCAATTCACGCGCGGTGGACGCCAATGCCGGGGCGATTCAAGGACTACATTGCGACCCCGAAATTCAATCTCTATCAGTCGCTGCACACCACGGTAATCGGCCCCGACGGTAAGGCTGTGGAGATTCAGATCCGCACGCAGGAGATGCACCAGCGCGCGGAGTACGGTGTTGCGGCGCACTGGATGTACAAGCAAAACATGTCCTCCGGACGCCAGCAGCTGCCGCGATCCGGGACCAGTGAGATGGCCTGGCTCAAGCGCATTAATGACTGGCAGCAAGAAACCTCTGATTCGGATGAGTTCCTCGATTCACTGCGCTTCGAAATCGGCGCTAAAGAGGTATATGTTTTTACCCCGCAAGGGAAGGTCATTGGCTTACCGCAGTCGGCAACTCCGGTTGACTTTGCGTACGCCATCCACACCGATGTGGGGCATCGCACGATGGGTGCGAAGGTGAATCAGCGGTTGGTGTCGCTCGATACCAAGCTCCAGACCGGCGATACGGTCGAGATTTTGACCTCCAAGAATCCGGATGCGGGGCCGAAGCAGGACTGGTTGGCCTTTGTGGGTTCTCCGCGTGCTCGGAACAAGATTCGGCAGTGGTTCTCCAAAGAGCGACGCGATGAAGCGATCGAGATCGGGAAGGACCAGATCGCCAAGGCGATGCGCAAACAGCAGTGGCGCTACTCGGCTGACCTGGTGCAAGAAGCCTTTTCGACGGTAGCCTCCCGACTTCGCTACGTGGATGTGTCCGGTCTTTACGCCGCCGTCGGCGACGGCAACGTGTCACTGCAGTCGGTCATGGAGAAGCTCACGGATGAGCTGCGTGCTGACAGCGAGACCGTTGAAGAGCTCTCCGAACAGCAAGAGATCACGGGCAAGGCGGTCGAGCAAACCGCGGTCAGTGATTCCGGAGTCCTGGTGCGCGGCGCCCCGGACATTCTCGTGAAAATCGCGAAATGCTGCACGCCGGTGCCGGGCGACGAGATCGTCGGCTTCATCACCCGCGGTACGGGTGTTTCGGTGCACCGAAGCGACTGCAGAAATGTCACCGAGCTCGAGCGGCAACCCGAGCGAATGATCGACGTGGAGTGGGCTGAGCGCTCCCAGGCGCTATTCCTCGTCAATATTCAGGTGGAGGCCCTTGACCGGGCGGGACTCCTCAGCGAGATCACCCACGTGCTCTCCGAGTACCACGTCAACATTCTCTCGGCATCGGTGCACACCTCGAAGGCAAGAGTCGCGATCTCGAAATTCTCGTTCCAGATGGGGGACACCACCCACTTGGACCGACTGCTCTCGGCAGTGCGGCAGATTGACGGTATTTACGACGTGTATCGCGTCCACAACACTTAGCGAACCCGACTGCCTAGCCCGCCTTCCCAGCCGGTTGAGCGCCACTCTCGAGGAGCGGTTTCAGTAACGCAGCCTCATCATGGAGCCCGTCGCCACGAAGATCAGCCATCGTGCGCGCAACCGTGGTGACGACGACTCCCGCACAGGCAATGACTTCGCGGTCTCGCAGTCGTTTGAATCTGGCGCGCAGCGGGTGATCAACGAGCAGTGTTCGACCGCTGCGGCGCGAAAGCTCCACCACCTGTGGGGTGGGCCCGCCCACGTGAATCCAGCGGGCGGTCGGCCCGGTCATGACGCGTCCCGGTCGCATGAGGTGCGCGAGGCTTAGAGCTCGCTCCTCTCGAGTTGGTTGCACACCGACCGGTAGGAAAAACTCGAATCCGCGAATCCCATGGATCTCAAGCTCACCCGCGAGGAGCATCGCCCGCAGCTCGGTCTCGGAAAACTGATCCAACTGAAATAACGAATGTCGCGGCATCAATGTCGATGAGGCGCTGGTCGATTGCGGTGTCATGCCGACATCTTGCAACATCCGGAAAATGCAGCTGCCGGAAACGACAGTGGGTTGGGGAAAACTACGTTATCCCCAACCCACTAATCCGCTATTGCGCTTGACTTAGCCTCCGATTGCCTTGAGCCACGTCCGACGTGCCTCAAGTGCCTCCTCGGCTTCCTTAATCTTCTTGGGATTGCCGGAGGCATTCGCGGCGGCGAGTTCCTCTTCAAGCTTGGCAATCGCATCCTCAAGCTGCGAAGCCATGCCGTTCTGGCGTGCCTGCTTCTCGGGATCGGACTTCTGCCAGTGCTCGTCATCGAGCTGACGCACGTGCTGCTCTACCTTCCGCAGTCGGTCCTCGATCTGACGGAAGGAATCGCGCGGAACCTTGCCAATTTCGTCCCAGCGTTCCTGGATGCTTCGCAGCTTCTCGCGTGCGGACTGCCGATCGGTGACCTTGAGCAGTGGCTCCGCTTCGTCCAGCAGTGCCTGCTTCTGAACGAGGTTTGCCTGGAACTCCTCATTATCTTTCGCATCGAGTTCGGCCTTGGCTTGGAAGAGCGCGTCACCGGCGGCCTTGAACTTGTCCCACAGCGCGTCATCGTGCTTGCGACCCGCGCGACCGACGGCCTTCCACTCATCCAGTAGGTTTCGATACTCGGGAACACCATCGGCGCCCTTGGGCGCGAGTGCCTCGGCGCGCTCAATGATTCGCTGTTTGGCTTCGCGCGCGACCTTGTGCTGTGCATCCAGCTCGGCGAAGAACTTGCGCCGCTCGGTGTCGAGATGCGTGCGAGCGGTGCGGAAGCGCTTCCAAAGTGCGTTGGCATCGTTCTTTGGCAGTCGCGGACCATCCTTCTGGTGCTGCTGCCACTGGGCGAAAAGCTCCTCAACCTGTGCCGAAGTACGCTTCCACTGAATGGAAGCGGGGTTCTGCGCGGCGAGTTTCTCTGCCTCTACGACGATGGACTCGCGGTGCGCGAGTGCTTCGGTGAGGGCGGCCTGCTGTGCTTCTTTCTGCTGTCCGCTCAACTGTTCAACTTCGGTATCCAGCGCACCGAGCCGAGTACGGAGTGCGCCAAGATCACCGACAGCATTGGCATCGTCAAGCTGGCTGCGCAGGTGCCGGACCGACTTCGCCACATCCGCGGCATTGGCACCGGCACGAGCACGCTGCTCGAGCAGGGTTACCTGTCCCGCAAGATCATCAAATTTACGAACGAAGTAGGCCAGTGCCTCTTCAGGGGTTCCGTCGGGGTACTGCCCGACAGATCGTTCCTTCTCTCCGTCAGTGACGTAGACGGTCCCGTCTTCTTCGACGCGACCAAAAGGATGTACGGGGAGACCAGACATGCGTGTTCCTCAGTGCTCATCAGGGGTGAAACACGGCACAGTGCCGTGCTGGCAGACGTACCCACATCGTATTGCATCTGTGAGTACGCCCAAATCAGGTTCGGTCCTTGAAACCAACGCCAAGCAACTACTCGAGGGTGATGTCGGTGATGCTGACGGGAACCAACGGCGGACCATCGGAGACGCCACCCTGAACACCCTCGTCAATGACAGCGGTCTGCAACTCGTCAAGCCCACCGGTGACCTGGCCAAATATCGTGTAACCGGGTGCGGGCAGCTCTGTGTCCTCGTAGACGATGAAGAACTGCGAGCCCATGGAATCCTCGGCCTGAGCACGAGCCATCGCGATGGTGCCAGCGGGGTACACACCGTCTTCGGGAATGTTCTCGAGCGGACCGAAGGAATAGCCTGGGCCACCCGAACCGCTACCGGTTGGATCCCCGCACTGGAGGACGTACAGGCCCTCCGTGGTGAGGCGGTGGCAGGGGGTGTCGGCGTAGTAACCGGACTGCGAGAGATCAATAAAGTTTGACGCGGCCTGCGGTGCGTTCACGCCGTCAATGGAGATCTCGACGGGGATTTCATTGAGGGTCATGGTGCCGGTCCACTCGCGATCCTCGGCAATGGTGGCCGGCGGCGGTGTGCCCGTCGGCTCAGCGAGTGCCGGATCTGAGGCGGGGATCTCGGATTCCGCTGAGGTGGGAGTCGGGGTTGGGTCGGCGATGGTGGTCTGGCCCCCGGTGAAGTAGAACGCCAACTGCGCCCCGACTGCGAGCACCGCGACCACGATGAGTACGAGAATGCCGATCCCGTTGTCGCTGCGGCGACGATCCTGCTGCACGTCGTTTACCACCATGCGTGCCTCATACTGGCGCGCGCGTCGGCGCTCTTCGCGTGATTGCTTGGATGAGTCGGCCACTTATTCCCCTTGACGTGAACACAATCCCCGTCTTCGCGGGGCTAATAACCAGGGCAGTTTACTAACATTCCTCTGATGACTGATCAGGTAACACTCGGTGGCGGCGGAACTGCGCCGCTTGCCGCGCGGATGCGACCGCGGAATCTCGACGAGGTGGTTGGTCAGCAGCACCTGCTTCGCCCAGGCTCACCGCTGCGGCGCCTCGCGAGCGCGGATGCGGCCAATACCGCGGGAACCTCGGTAATTCTTTGGGGCCCTCCGGGCAGCGGCAAGACCACGATCGCCCAGGCCTTGGCCGGATCAGGCAAGCGGCGTTTTATCCAGCTCTCCGCCATTTCTGCGGGTGTCAAGGATGTCCGAAAAGTCATGGATGATGCGCTTCGTGAACGAGATTTCTATGAGGAGCAGACTGTGCTCTTCCTCGATGAGATTCACCGATTTACGAAGGCACAGCAGGATGCGCTGCTTCCGGGAGTCGAACAGGGCTGGGTGACGCTCGTCGCGGCGACCACCGAGAATCCCTCGTTCTCGGTGATTTCACCGCTGCTGAGTCGATCGCTGCTGCTGACACTTCGCCCGCTCGAGGATGCTGACCTCGAGGAACTCATCGATCGCGCGGTGAGCGCTCCGCACGGCCTTAAGGATGAGGTCAGCATCGATTCGGAGGCAAAGGCCGCAATTATCCGGCTCGCAAGCGGAGACGCCCGCCGCGCACTGACCACCCTCGAAGCATCCGCCTCGGGGGCACAAGCGGACGGTCGCGAACGAATCACGGCAGAAGACGTGGAAGGCGCGAGCGACCAGGCGCTGCTTCGCTACGACCAAAACGGTGATGAGCACTATGACGTGACGAGCGCCTTCATTAAGTCGATTCGTGGCTCTGATCCGGATGCGGCAGTGCACTACCTCGCGCGCATGATCGTCGCGGGGGAGGACGCCCGTTTCATCGCCCGAAGGCTCATCGTGCACGCCGCCGAGGACATTGGCATGGCCGATCCGCAAGCGCTCCTCATTGCCGAAGCTGCAGCGAGTGCGGTGCAGTTGATCGGCATGCCGGAGGCACGCATCCCACTCGCGGAAGCAACCATTTACCTTGCGACCGCGCCGAAATCGAATGCCGCCTACATGGCGATTGATCAGGCTATTGCCGAGGTCAAGGCCGGTGGCATCGGCCGGGTACCACCGCACCTTCGGGACGCACACTATGCGGGTGCCGCAAAGCTCGGTCACGGCAAGGGATATCGCTACCCGCATGACGATGAGCACGGTGTGGTCGCACAGCAATACCTGCCGGATCCACTGACCGATCGAGAATATTACCAGCCGACCGAGCTCGGTTGGGAGCGCGAGATCAGTAATCGCCTCGAACGGCTGCGCCGAATTACTCGTTCGTGGTAAGCTAGCGCGGTCCTGATTCCAGTTGTGTGCGGCTGCGCCCTGGAGTCGGAAGATGCTGGTCCTGTAGCCGGATGCATCGGACATACATCGCGTTTGACGCCCTGAATCCAAGACAGGGGCGGAGAGCACAACTCATCTGCGCGCTCACGCGCGCCAATTGCGAATATTACTGAAAGGAAGTCTTCTCTTGTCTAAGAAGACCCGTACCCGTTCGAAGGTGCGCCTGTCGCGCGCCCTCGGCGTTGCCCTGACCCCTAAGGCGGCTCGCGCCCTCGAAAAGCGCCCCTACGCACCCGGCCAGCACGGCCGCACCCGTCGTCGCACCGAGAGTGACTACGCCGTTCGTCTGCGCGAGAAGCAGCGTCTTCGCGCCCAGTTCGGTCTGCGTGAGAAGCAGCTGCGCATCGCGTTCGAGGAAGCTCGTAAGACTCCCGGTCTGACCGGTGAGAACCTCGTTGAGCTGCTCGAAATGCGTCTCGACTCGCTCGTGCTCCGTGCCGGCTTTGCACGCACCACCGCACAGGCGCGTCAGCTCGTCGTGCACCGTCACATCCTCGTCAACGGCAAGATCGTTGACCGCCCGTCCTTCCGCGTGAAGCCGGGCCAGCTCATCCACGTCAAGCCACGCTCGGAAGAACTCGAAGTCTTCCAGGTTGCTGCGGCTGGTGGCCACGCTGAGGTGCTCCCCGCGGTACCGGGTTACCTCAGTGTTGAACTCGACAAGCTCCAGGCGACCCTCGACCGTCGCCCGAAGCGTGAAGAGGTGCCGATCCAGTGTGAGGTCCAGCTCGTGGTTGAGTACTACGCTGCGCGCTAGTTCTCAAGACCGCTAGCATTGAGGGCGGATCGCCAGCAGGCGATCCGCCCTCAATGCGTTAACGCAAGAATTTCGATCAACCTCAGGAGTGTTTATGTCGGGTGGTGACATCGCAGGCCTCATCGCCGCTGGTGTATTTCTGATTCTCGTCGCTTTGCTCGCCGTGCCGATCCTCAAACTCGGCGGCGTGCTCGACGAACTGCGTCGCGGCATCCGGGAATCGGTAGACGAAATCACCCCGACGCTTGCTGAGACCCAGGTCACCATGCAGGAGACCAATAAGCAGCTCGCAAAGATCGATTCGATCACCACCAACGCACACGAGGTCACAAGCAATGTGAATTCGCTGGTCGCGCTGACCGCAGCGACAGTGGGTGGCCCGCTCATTAAACTTGCCGGTTTCTCTGCCGCGGCCGTTGCCGGTTTCCGCGCATTGCGGCCCAAAGGGCGTAAGCGCCGCTAGTTTGTGGCAACGACACCCTTCAACCGAGCAATCCCCATTGCAGATCCCGCAAACTTTTGAATAAGGAACAGCATGCGCAACTTCTTCCGGACCGCCGCGCTCATTGGTGGCGGTGTCATCGGTGGCTTCGCCCTCGCACACTTCATCAATTCCACCCCGAAGGGGCGCGAATGCTTCGCGAAGATCAACGCCCGCGTGGATGAAGTAACGGATGCCGTGAAGCAGGGCTACAAAGCTCGCACTGAAGCGATTTACGCCGCACTCGAGGCCGAAGGCCGCTAACCCACTCTCAGCTGACTAGACACGAAACCTGGTGCCACCCTGCCATGCAGACCGCAGAAATTAAGCGTCGCTTTCTGAAGTTCTTTGAGGACCGCAACCACGAGGTGGTCCCCTCAGCCTCGCTCGTCTCCGAGGACCCCACCGTGATGTTCACCATCGCGGGAATGGTCCCGTTCATCCCGTATATGACCGGGATGGTCCCCGCACCCTACCCGCGGGCTACGAGCGTGCAGAAATGCATCCGTACTAATGACATTGAGGAGGTTGGACGCACCCCGCGGCACGGCACCTTCTTCCAAATGGGTGGCAACTTCTCATTCGGCGACTACTTCAAGCGTGAAGCGATTGAGTACGCGTGGACCTTCCTCACGACGGCACAAGACGAAGGTGGCCTCGGCTTTGACCCTAAGGATCTTTGGGTCACGGTCTATCGTGAAGACGACGAGTCATTCAATCTCTGGCGGGAGATTGCGGGGTTGCCCGAAGAGCGCATCCAGCGACTCGATGCCGAGAGCAACTACTGGTCTGCTGGCAAACCCGGTGGGCCCGCGGGGCCGGACTCGGAAATCTTCTTCGACCGCGGCATCGAATACGGACCCGACGGTGGGCCAGCCACGGACCACGACCGCTACGTCGAAATCTGGAACCTCGTGTTCATGCAGTTTGAGCGAGGCGTGGACAAGGGTGACGGCACCTTCGAGATTCTCGGGGAACTGCCGAAGAAAAATATTGACACCGGAATCGGGCTCGAACGCATCGCCTTCCTGCTCCAGGGTGTCGAGAACATGTACGAGACCGACCAGGTGCGACCAGTGCTCGACCTCGCGGAGAGCCTCTCGGGACGAAAGTACGGCGAGGAGGATGACGACGACGTGCGGATGCGCGTGGTCGCCGACCACGTTCGGTCCTCACTCATGCTGATCGCCGACGGGGTACAGCCCGGCAACGAAGGCCGCGGCTACATCCTGCGACGACTCCTGCGTCGCGTGGTGCGCAATATGCGGCTGCTCGGGGTCGACACCGCCACCTTCCCAAGCCTTTTCCCCACCTCGATGCGCGCCATGCGGGATGCGTATCCCGAGGTGGAGCGAGACTTCGACCGCATCGCTCGCATTGCCTACGCGGAAGAGGAAGCCTTCTTGCGCACGCTTGCTCAGGGCACCACCATCTTTGAGGATGCGGTTGCTGGGGCAAAGGCGGCTGGCTCGGCACAGCTCGCGGGCGACGTGGCGTTTAAGCTCCACGACACCTATGGCTTCCCCATCGACCTCACGCTCGAGATGGCCGATGAGACCGGTCTCAATGTCAACCGCGAGAAATTCAATGAGCTCATGACCGAGCAGCGCGAGCGTGCCAAGGCGGATGCCCGGTCACGACGCTCGGCACTCGCTGACCTCTCCGTCTACAGCGACTTCCGTGCCAAGGGAACCACGCTCTTTCTCGGCTATGACGAGCTTCGCACCGAATCGGAAGTGCTCGGCATCATCGTTGACGGCGAAAGCGTTCCGGTCGCTCGTGCCGGCCAGCACGCGGAAATCATCCTCGCGCAGACCACGCTTTACGCGGAAGCCGGTGGCCAGGATGCGGACCAGGGTTGGATCATCGCGCCCGCCGGCGGCTTTGAAGCACAGGTCGACGATGTGCAGCAGCCGGTCGCAGGCCTCACCGCGCACTCGGTAACCGTGACTGCGGGTGACGTTGGCGTGGGTGAGCGGGTGGAGACCGTAGTGGATGCGACCTACCGTCGTCAGGCCAACGAAGCGCACACCGCGACTCACCTCATCCACGCCGCACTCCGAGACACCCTCGGCCCCGATGCACACCAGTCCGGCTCCTTCAATAAGGCCGGCTACATGCGCCTTGACTTCTCCTGGAACCAACCGCTGAGCGTGGAAACCCGGACCGAGCTCGAGGAGATCTCGAATAACGCTGTTCGCGCCGACTATGAAGTCATCACCCGAACGATGCCGATCGATGAGGCGAAGGCACTCGGTGCCCGCGCGCTGTTCGGTGAGAAATACGGCTCAACCGTGCGGATGGTGGAGATCGGCGGACCGTGGTCACGTGAGCTCTGCGGTGGTACGCACGTCGAGCACTCATCGGAGGTCGGCCTGGTCAATCTCATTGGCGAGTCCAGCGTGGGTGCACAGAACCGGCGCGTCGAGGCACTCGTCGGGCGGAACGCCTTCACTGACTTCGCAACGGAACGCGCAATTGTGCGCGAACTCTCAAGCGGCCTCAAAGTACCCCGCGAACAGGTGACGAACCGGGTGGAAGACCTCCTGGCCAACCTCAAGCGTGCCGAAAAGCGCATCGCCGAGCTCGAGGCTGCGGCCCTGCGCGGGCGCGTACCTGAGCTCGTGGGTGGCGCCGTGCAAGCAGGATCGATTGCCTATGTGGGTGCTGCGCTGGGCGCCATCGGTGGTGCCGACGAGGTCCGTCAACTCGTGCTCGATGTGCGGGAGCGACTCGGTAGTGAGGCGGCCGTGGTGGCGCTTGGCGGGGAAGCGAATGGCAAGCCTGTGATCGTTGTCGCAACCAATGACGCCTCCCGCGCCCTCGGCGTTAAAGCCGGTGCGCTCGTCAAGCTCGCCGCCGGCATTCTCGGCGGCGGTGGCGGCGGAAAACCCGATGTCGCGCAGGGTGGTGGCCAGGACGCCAGCAAGCTGCCCGAGGCCCTCGAAGCCGTTCGTCGAGAGCTAATGAGCACGTAGTGCGTCGCGGTATTCGATTCAGCATTGACGTCGGGAAGGCCCGCATCGGCATCGCTCGTTCGGACCCCGACGGTCTGCTCGCGATCCCGTTGGAAACGGTGAAACGTGATCTTGAGTCGGGCAGTCACCTCACTCGGATTGCCGAACTCGCGGCGGAGTACGAGGTCCTCGAGCTCATCGTCGGCCATCCGCTTAATATGCGCGGTGAGTCCACGCCCTCGACTGAGGATGCGGTGAGTGTCGCCCAGGATTTAGCGGCTATCGTCGGGGCACCCGTGCGGTTATTGGATGAGCGACTCACGACCGTGAGTGCGGCTCGCCAATTCCGTGCCGCAGGTAAGCAAGCATCTCGTTCGCGCGAGGTCATCGATCAGGCGGCAGCGGTGGTGTTGCTGCAGGATGCACTGGATCGCGAACGACAGCACGGCACGCCCGCGGGTACCGAACTTTCAACTCCTTAGGAGCCAATCGACGTTATGGATTTCCCATCCAACGGAAACGAACCAGAACGCCCGCTCACGCGACGCGAGATGCGGGAGCGCGAACGACTGCGCCAGCTGCAGCAGGCGCAGGAAGACGAGGCCGCGCAGTCGGCGCCTGACAACGACTCACGCGCCGATCAGCCACGCAATGATGCGCCCCTCGCCGATAAGCCGCTCGCTGAGGAATCACTCACCGATGAGCCGCTCACCGAGCAGTCGGCCCCCGAGGAGCCAACTGCCGAGGCAGCGCGCTCACGACGGCCGGCTGAGTCGAATGCGGCGGTCACCGGATCCGCAGCACCGGAACAATCTGATCCTTTCGCTGACATCCTCGGAGAATCTGCTCCCGCTCGTGACACGGATGGCTCGCTCATTAGCGATGACCACAAGCCGCGCAAGAAACGACGCGGTTGGGGATGCTTGATCGTTGTGCTCGTCCTTGTCGCGGCACTCGTGGGAGCTGGCATGGTGGCGTGGAACGCCTTCGGCGACCGCATCACGGACATTTTTGACACCCAGGAAGACGACTATGAGGGCACTGGCAACGGGACGGAAGTGAATTTCACAATCCTCCCGGGTGACACCGGCACCGATATCGGTCTTCGGCTGCAGGAGGAGGGCATTGTTATGACCTCCGAAGCCTTCGTCCGCTCGATTATGGCCCAGCCCGAGGAGCCCACGTTCATTCCCGGAACGTATGTCATGCAAGAAGAAATGAGCGCCGCATCCGCGCTGGTGACCCTTACGGACGAAGAGAACCGGGTACAAAACTCGGTGACTATTCCGGAGGGGACGATTATGCGCGATGTCTTTACGCTCATTGAGAGCGATATCGGCATTCCTGCTACGGATCTCGAGGCCGCTGCCGAAGACCCCCAGGCCTATGGTTTGCCCGAAGAGGCGGAATCGCTCGAAGGCTTCTTGTTCCCGGCCACCTATAACTTCACCCCGGACGACACCGCCGAGGACGTGATTACCACCATGGTTGAGCGCACGTACGAGTCGCTCGGCGAACACGGGGTCCCCGAGGAAGATGTCTGGGACGTCATCCGTCTCGCTTCGCTGATTGAAAAAGAAGCGCGCTTCGAAGAGGACTTCTATAAGGTCTCGCGAGTGTTCCTCAACCGTATTGACATCGATATGCTGCTGCAGTCCGATGCCACGGTGACCTATGGCACCGGTGAATACGATCGCGCGGCAACCACGGACACCGAACGCAATGACGCGAGCAATGAATACAACACCTATCAACACTCTGGGATGGTGATTCGGCCAATCTCAAACCCCGGGGATACGGCGATCGACGCCGCGATGAACCCCGCTGAAGGTCCGTGGTTGTTCTTTGTGACGGTGAATCTCGAAACCGGAGAAACCGTATTTACGGAAACCTACGCCGAGCACCAAGAGGCGGTCGACGACTGGCTCCGTTGGTTGGAGGAGAACCCAGAGTATGGCTGAGCAGAGTAAGGCGAAGCAGAGTACGACTGACCAGGACGCTGCCGAGTACTACCAAGAGGAGCCTGCGCACCGCGGAGCCTCGAGCAGGCTGGCGGTGCTCGGCAGTCCGGTGGCACACTCGCGTTCACCGCAGCTGCATCTTGCCGCGTACCGGGCACTCGGACTGGACTGGGAGTATTCCCGCTGGGAGATTCCCAAAGCTGGCGTCACCGCGGCACTCGAAGGTCGCGGTGAGCGCTGGCGTGGATTCTCGGTGACCGCACCGCACAAGGCAGAAGCTCTTGAGTTTGTGGCCACGGCGAGTGCAGATGCGATCCGTTCGGGCGCGGTGAACACGATTGTGTTTGACACGCTCGAGCCGGGGAGCCTCGCGCGTGGCGAGAACACCGACATCCTCGGTGCCCTCGACGCGTTTGCCGAGCGGGGCATCAGCGAGCTTTACGGCAGCGTGGACGTGCTCGGTGGCGGCGGTACGGCGGCCTCCCTCGGGATCGCCGCACAGCGGCTGGGCGCCAGCGACATCCGAATCTGGGCCCGACGCCCCGAGGCCGCCGATGCACTGGCTCAGCAACTCGGTACCGGCTTCTCCGGGAGAAACCTCGCGGACTGGCGACTCGACCCCGGCGTGTCGGCGGTCATCGACACGGTGCCGAGCGGATACGCGGCACCGGCAGCAGTGATTGATACCGGAGGACTGGCGGTACCGTCCCAAACCGCGCCGGTATTGTTCTCAGCGGCCTACTCGCCCTGGCCGACACCACTGGCATCCGTTTGGCTGGAGGCCAAAGCACCGATCGTCACGGGACTGGACCTGCTCTTGCACCAAGCAGTACGGCAGGTGCGGCTGTTTACCGGCCGCGGAGTGGACGAACACCTGCCACAAGAGCCCGCGATTATTGCGGCGATGAGGGCTGCCCTCGATTCTTGAGTGCGTCGTGGACGCCAGCGATCACACCGAGGTTGTTGAATAGCCCACTGCGGTTCGTGAGAGAATGAACGAATGCTTCGTTGGCTTACTGCGGGGGAATCACATGGCCCCGAACTACTCGCACTCTTAGAAGGCGTACCCGCCGGTGTTCCGATCGCAATTACGGATATTCAAGCCGATCTTGCGCGACGGAAGCTTGGCTATGGACGTGGCGGACGGATGAAGTTTGAACAGGATGAGATCACCCTGTCGAGCGGGATCCGTCACGGTTTTACGATTGGTTCGCCGGTGGGCATCCGGATTCAAAACACCGAATGGCCCAAATGGACCGAGGTGATGAGTCCCGAGCCCGTCGGCGATGAGGTATTCGAGACCGGCCGTGGCCGCAAGCTCACCCGACCACGGCCCGGCCACGCCGACCTGGTGGGGATGCAAAAATACGGTTTCGAGGAAGCTCGCCCCGCACTCGAACGCGCAAGCGCTCGTGAGACTGCCGCACGCGTGGCCCTCGGCGCGGTGGCCAAGAAATTCCTCGCCGAACTCGGCATCCGAACGGTCAGCCACACGGTTGCTATCGGTGACCAGCAGGTACCGGAAAACGCGACTTGGCCCGTACCCGAAGACGTGGCGCGACTCGACGCCGACCCCGTCCGCTGCCTCGATGCCGAGGCATCCGCCGCAATGGTCGCGAAGATTGACGAAACTCGACACAGCGGTGACACCATCGGTGGCGTCACTGAGGTCCTCGTATATGGCCTGCCACCGGGAATCGGCTCCTATGTCCACTGGGACCGCCGACTCGACTCACGACTGGCCGGGGCGCTCATGAGCATCCAAGCGATCAAGTCGGTGGAAATTGGCGACGGCCTCGAAACCACTCGACGTCCGGGGAGCAAGGCACACGACCCTCTCTATTCCGTCGACGGCACGATTCACCGCGCCGCCGACCGAGCCGGGGGAGTCGAAGGCGGCATGACTACCGGCACCGTATTGCGTGCCCGCGTTGGGATGAAGCCGATCGCCACGGTGCCGAGGGCACTGCACACCGTGGACGTCGCTACCGGAGAAAACGCCACCGCGCATCACCAGCGATCCGACGTCTGCGCCGTGCCAGCATCCGGTGTGGTCGCCGAAGCTATGGTCGCACTCGTGTTGGCCAACTCGCTGCTCGAAAAGTTTGGTGGCGATTCACTCGCCGAGGTCCAGCGGAACCTCTCGAGCTTCCTCGCCTCGATCCCTGACACCATCCGCACCAGTTCGGAGCTCGTGGATCCTTCAGACTTCGACGGCCCGATTGACGACACACCAATGGGGGACTCGCTCAGCGAGTGGAAGGTATGAGTCTCGTGTTCATCGGCCCGCCCGCGGCCGGAAAATCTCGCGCGGGCAAGCGAATCGCGCGTCGACTCGGTGCGAGTTTCGCCGACACTGACAAGCTCTTTGCGCAACAGCACGGTGCCATCAGCGAGTTCATCCCGCGCGAGGGCGAAGCGGAGTTCCGTCGACTCGAACGTGAAGTGGTGGCCTCGGCCCTGCGCGAATTTGAAGTCGTCTCCCTCGGTGGCGGCGCGATCCTTGACGCCAATACCCAAGCTGATCTCGAATCGGACGCCCACGATGTGGTCCTCCTGGTAGCCAGTCCCAAAGCAATCGAAGAACGCATCAGCGGAAAAACCAACCGACCGCTACTGAGCGGTATCGACTCCTGGATTGAGACCTTCAACGCGCGCAAGGAAATCTACGAGCGACTCGCCGATATCAAAGTGGACACGAGTTTTCGCCCGATGTGGCAAGTGGTCAACGAGGTGCGTCGCTACCTGAAAAAGGTCGACTCACCGCTGCTGGCAAGTAGTAATCAGCACGTTGATGAAGAAGCCACTCAAGACCAGGCCCTCAACGCACAGGAACGGGAACAGGAAAACAGTTGACTGAGTATGTAACCATCGTATCCGGCAGTGACCACGGCCCCGTACTGCTCGGGCGCGGCCTCATCAAGAATTTTGATTCGGTGCTTCCCGAACTCCTCGGTGACGGAGTGGAACAGCTCCTGATCGTGCACCAACCGAGTCTCGGCGCAATCTCAGAGGAAGTGCGTCAGCTGCTCGCAGCGAAGTACCGACGCGTGTTGATGGCGGAAGTGCCCGACGCTGAGGCCGCGAAGCGAGTCGAGGTCGCGGAGTTCCTCTGGGGCATTATGGGCCAGTCAGATTTCACCCGCTCGGATGCGATTCTCGCGATTGGCGGGGGAGCGGTCACCGATCTCGGCGGCTGGGTTGCAGCATCCTGGCTCCGCGGGGTCAAAGTCGTGCAGGTGCCCACCACCGTCCTCGCGATGGTGGATGCTTCGATCGGTGGCAAGACCGGCGTCAACACCAATGAGGGCAAGAACATGGTGGGCGCGTTCTATCCGCCAGCCGGGGTCGTCGTTGATTTTGACTCGCTCGCGGCGCTGCCACGCAATGAACTCGTCACCGGATTCGCCGAAGCGGTCAAAGTGGGATTCATCCACAGCCCAGAGATTCTGGACCTCATTGAGGCCGACCCGGAGAAGGCAACGGATCCCGAATCGGATGAATTCCGTCGGATCATGGAGATTGCCATCCGCTACAAACTGCAAGTCACCGCGGCCGACCTCACCGAGCAGGGTGGCCGAGAAATGCTGAACTACGGGCACACACTGGGCCACGCCATCGAGCACTCGGAACGCTACCTCTGGCGACACGGTGCCGCGGTGTCAGTGGGGATGCGCTATGCGGCGGAACTCGCACGGCTATCCGGCCGGCTCTCGGACGCCGATGCCGATCGTCACCTGCGTATCCTCGAGCTCCTCGGTCTCCCGACGCAGTATCCGGCGGGACGCTGGCAGACCCTCCTGGCAGTCATGAAGCGCGATAAGAAAACCCGCGGTTCCATGATGCGATTTGTCGTCCTTGATGCAATCGGCAAGCCGGCAATTATGCAGGCACCGGACGAGTCAATGCTCTTCGCCGCGTATCAGGAGATCGGCTCCTAACCGATCAGCCCTCGCGTCACGCTAAGCTGAATCGTCCGAATTCGAAAGGAATTTACCTATGGCAACCACCGCAGACATCAAGAATGGCCTCGTCATGATCATTGACGGCCAGCTCTGGCAGGTGATTGAGTTCCAGCACGTCAAGCCCGGTAAGGGTGGGGCGTTCGTCCGCACGAAGCTCAAGAACATTGTGCAGGGCAAGACCGTGGACCGTACCTTCAACGCTGGCGCCAAGATCGAGACCGCAACGGTAGACCGTCGCGACTTCCAGTACCTGTACCAGGACGGCGAGGACTTCGTGTTCATGGATGAGCAGGATTACGACCAGCTCACCGTCTCGAGCACCGTTGTTGGCGACGCCGCAAACTACATGCTCGAACAGCAGCACGTGCAGATCGGCATGTACGAAGGCAACCCGCTTTACGTGGAAATGCCACCCTCGGTAGTGCTGGAGATCACCTACACCGAGCCGGGCCTGCAGGGCGACCGCTCGAACGCAGGAACGAAGCCGGCGACCGTGGAAACCGGTGCCGAAATCCAGGTCCCGCTGTTCGTCGATCAGGGCACCAAAGTAAAAGTTGACACTCGCACCGGTGACTACCTCGGTCGTGTGAACGACTAGTGAGCGCCCGGAGTAAGGCGCGCAAACGCGCCCTCGACATGCTGTTCCAATCGGATCTTGTGGAACGCCCGCTGGTCGACGTCCTTGCCGACGAACAGGTACGGGCAGCAAACGAGCCCGAGCGCGAAGCATCCTGGCGATACGCTCGCCAGATTGTCGCGGGAATCGACGAACACATCGAGGAGATTGACGAAGAGATTGAGTCAACCTCGCGAGACTGGCGTCTCGAACGGATGCCGCGTGTGGATCGCGCGATCCTCAGAATCGGTGTCTGGGAGATTCGCTATAACGATGAAGTGCCCAATGTGGTGGCTATCGCCGAGGCGGTTTCTGCGGCCACCGAATACTCCACTGAGGATTCGAGCCGGTTCATCAACGGTGTCCTCGGCCGGATTGGCGACCGGCACGCCAGCTAGCGGGTGTTAGGCTAAAGATCTGTTCAGACTCATCCTTTAATGCCGTCCAGAGAGGCGGGGAAGGGGGTCACTGTGGTTGAGCGAGAAGTGCTCCAACCCGGCGACATTTCGCGCGCACTTATGCGCATTGCCCATCAGATCATCGAAGCAAATCAGGGCACCGAGGACGTCGTGCTCTTGGGGATTCCCACCCGTGGCGTCCCGCTGGCAGAGCGGCTCGGCGCTAACCTGCGCGCGATCGCAGCGCTTGAAGGTGAAGAATTCGATCCCGTCTCGGCGGTGGGCACGCTCGACATCACGATGTATCGGGATGACCTGCGGCGCCGACCCCTGACGGAATCGCATCCAACTTCGATTCCGCTTGCCGGTATCGATAATCGCACCGTGGTACTCGTGGATGATGTGCTCTATTCGGGCCGCACCATTCGAGCGGCACTCGACGCGATCAGCGATATCGGTCGGCCGAGCCGAGTCCAGCTTGCCGTGCTCGTTGACCGCGGACACCGCGAACTCCCAATTCGCGCCGACTTTGTGGGGAAGAACCTGCCGTCGGCGCGAAGTGAACGGATCTCCGTGGAACTGGTGGAGATCGACGGCGGCCAAGATCGCGTCGTTATTCAAGACGCGGAGGAATAGACACGATGAAGCATTTGATTTCGACGGCCGAATTGAGCCGCACGGATGCGATTCTGCTGCTCGACACCGCGGAGGACATGGCCGCAACCCAGGAGCGCGCCGTTAAAAAACTCCCGGCCCTCCGCGGCGTCACCGTGGTGAACCTCTTCTACGAGGACTCCACCCGCACTCGCATCTCCTTTGAGGCGGCAGAAAAGCGCTTGAGTGCCGATGTCATCAACTTTGCTGCCAAGGGGTCCTCGGTCTCTAAGGGTGAGTCGCTCAAGGACACCGCACAAACACTGCACGCAATCGGCGCCGACGCCGTGGTGATCCGTCACCCCTCCTCGGGTGCGCCGCAAATGCTCGCGGAACGGGGCTGGATCAACACCCCGATCCTCAACGCGGGTGATGGCCAGCACGAGCATCCCACCCAGGCGCTCTTGGATGCGTTTACGCTCCGCCGCCGGATTCACGGGCAGGCCTCGCGAGGTAAGGGCCTCGATGGCGTGCACGTCGTGATCGTGGGGGATATTCTGCATTCCCGTGTCGCGCGATCTAACGTGTGGCTGCTCAACACACTCGGCGCCAAAGTGACCCTCGTCGGTCCACCGACACTGATCCCTTCCGATACCGCCAAGTGGCCTGCCGAGACGAACTATGATCTTGACCACGCACTCGAGCAAGCACCCGATGCGGTCATGACCCTGCGCATCCAAGCGGAACGCATGCAGGACGCCTACTTCCCCCACACCCGCGAATACGCGCGGCGGTGGGGACTCAGCGAGGCTCGGTTGCGGAAGCTGCCAGAGCACGCCTCGGTGATGCATCCCGGGCCCATGAACCGCGGCCTGGAAATCTCCACGGCCGCCGCAGACTCACCCCAATCCACCGTGCTCGAACAGGTTGCGAACGGGGTGAGCGTCCGAATGGCGGCGCTCTACCTGCTCTGTTCGGGGCAGACTGAAGGACACGCATGAGCACCATCTTGATCCGCGGCGCTCGCCCATACGGCGAAGCACCCCAAGACATCCTGATCGAACGCGACCGGATTACGCAGATCGCAGACCCTGGCGTCATCACGGCGACCGAGGGCACTGAAATCATCGAGGCCGAGGGGCTTATCGCCCTTCCAGGACTGGTCGACGTGCACGTGCACCTGCGCGAACCCGGTTTCGAGTCCTCGGAAACCGTATTGAGCGGCAGTCGTGCCGCAGCAAAGGGCGGCTTCACCACCGTATTTGCGATGCCGAACACTCGTCCGGTGCAGGACTCGGCCGGTGTGGTCGAAACCGTCTGGGCGCTCGGTCGCGAAGCCGGGTATGCGGATGTGCACCCGATTGGTGCGGTTACGGTCGGCCAAGCGGGTGAACAGCTCGCCGAACTCGGCTCGATGGCCGATTCGCGCGCGGCCGTGCGGATGTTCTCGGATGATGGCCTCTGCATCTTCGACCCACTCATCATGCGCCGCGCACTCGAGTATGTGAAGGCCTTCGATGGCGTGATCGCGCAGCATGCGCAGGATCCACAGCTCACCCGCGGCGCGCAAATGAACGAGGGCGCGCTATCCGCAGAGCTCGGCCTTGGCGGCTGGCCCGAGGTCGCCGAGACCTCGATCATTGCGCGGGATGCATTGCTCGCGGAGCAGGTCGACTCTCGCGTGCACGTGTGTCACCTTTCGACTGCGACGGCCGTGGATGTCGTCCGCTGGGCGAAAGCGCGCGGCATCAAAATCACCGCTGAGGTAACACCGCACCACCTCCTCCTCACAGAAGAGAAGGTGCGCGGATTTGATGCCCGGTTTAAGGTGAACCCGCCCCTTCGCACTGAAGAGGACGTGGTGAAGCTCCGCGAAGCTCTCGCAGATGGCACCATCGACGTGATCGGAACCGACCACGCACCGCACCCCATGGACAGCAAACAAACCGAGTGGGATCACGCCGCAATGGGCATGGTTGGGCTCGAATCGGCGCTGCGGATCGTGCACGCCACCATGGTGAACACCGGTTTGCTCGACTGGCGCGGTGTCGCGCGGGTCATGAGTGAAGCACCGGCCCAGATTGGTTCGGCAACGGACGCCGGCCGTCCGCTGCAGGTCGGCGAACTCGCGAATATCGTGCTGTATGACGAGACCGTCTCGAGCGTGTTCAGCGAGGCGGATCTCGCCGGAAAATCGGTGAACTCACCATATCTTGGCCTCGAACTGCCGGGTTCGGTGGAATACACCATCTTCCGTGGCACCCCCACACTTCGCGCGGGCACCCCAGCACCGGCTGAAGAGGTAGCCCGAGCAAGTCGGACTCGCATCGCTGAAGGAGAGCACGAATAAATGGGCTGGCTAATTACCCTTTCTATCCTGGCAATCATTGCCATCATTATTGGTGGCATGTGGCTGGGGTGGAGGCGACGACGAAAGGGACAGGCCGACCTTTCCCCGGCACCGGAGCTGCCTCAGGATCTCGGAGAACCGAATTTCGCGGTGGATGACGCGCACTATGTGGCGACGTCCGTCACCGGAAACGCACTCAACCGCATCGCGGTGCGACCGCTTGCATATCGCGGACGCGCGGTCGTGGAGGTCCACCCGAGCGGTATTGCCATCGGCATCCAGAGTGAGCGGCCGTTCTTCATCCCGCGCGAGCAGATGACCCTGGTTGCTCGCACCCAGGCAACCATTGATCGGGCGGTTGAGCCCGACGGACTCATCGCGATCCAGTGGAATATTGACCCGACGCACTCGGTCGAGACGTTCATCCGTATCGTGAACCCGAAACAGCGTGCCGAACTGCTCGAGGCCGCCATCAACATCACCCCCAACGAACACGCAACCCGTGAGGAGCACAAATGATCCGCACCGAACCCGCCGTACTTGTCCTTGAGGACGGCACCCGTTACGAGGGCTTTGCTTACGGTGCCACCGGTGAGCGTCTGGGCGAGGTGGTCTTTACCACCGGCATGACCGGATACCAGGAGACACTGTCTGACCCGAGTTTCGCGGGCCAGATCGTCGTGCAGACTGCACCACATATCGGCAACACCGGAGTTAACGCCACGGACATGGAATCGGACCGCTTCTGGGTCGCCGGTTACGTCGTGCGTGACCCAAGCCGCGTGGTCTCCAACTTCCGCGCCGAAGGTGATCTGGAAGGCAAGCTCAAACAAGAAGGCATCGTCGGTATCAGCGATGTCGATACTCGCGCGCT
The DNA here is from genome assembly GCF_052090685.1 of Gulosibacter sp. Classification (NCBI taxonomy): domain Bacteria; kingdom Bacillati; phylum Actinomycetota; class Actinomycetes; order Micrococcales; family Microbacteriaceae; genus Gulosibacter; species Gulosibacter sp. Next base: position 47,952 of record NZ_JBQDBE010000016.1, read on the forward strand.
CACGCGACGCATCCGAAACGTCGGTGCCATGCGCGGTGGTGTGTTCTCGGGCGAAGCTGCCGCAACGGATGCTCAGGCACAGCTCGACAAGGTTCGAGCACAACCAGAAATGGCTGGTCGCTACCTCTCCGACGTCGTCACGACGAAGGAAGCCTATGTCTCGAAACAGACGCTCGGCGACACTCGCATTGGCTCGGTCGCACTGCTCGACCTCGGGGTGAAGCGGGCGACCATCTGGAATCTCAACACCCGCGGCTTTGACGTACATGTTCTTCCCGCCGATAGCACTGCCGATCAGGTGCGCTCGCTCGGAGTGGACGCGATCTTCTACTCGAATGGCCCCGGCGACCCCGAAGCCAATGTCGAGCAGGTTGAACTGCTGCGGACCCTGTTGAACGATGGCTACCCATTTATGGGCATTTGCTTCGGCAATCAACTCCTCGGCCGAGCACTCGGTTTTGACACCTATAAGCTGCCTTTTGGACACCGCGGCGTGAACCAGCCGGTCCGTGACACCGCAACGAACCGCGTTGAAATCACCTCGCAGAATCATGGCTTCGCCGTGGATGTGCCGGTCGACGAAACGGTTGACTCACCCGCCGGTTTTGGTCGGGTGGAAGTCAGCCACATCGGACTCAACGACCAAGTGGTCGAGGGCCTACGGTGCCTCGACATTCCCGCATTCTCGGTGCAGTTCCACCCCGAGGCCGCATCCGGCCCCCACGACGCCGCACCGCTATTTGATCGCTTCCGCGACATGGTGCTCGAAGCGTCCAGCAAGAAGTCCGAAAAGTAGTAGGAGCCCACTCATATGCCTAAGCGCTCAGATATCAACAGCGTCCTCGTAATTGGCTCGGGCCCGATCGTGATCGGTCAGGCCGCGGAGTTCGACTACTCCGGAACCCAGGCCTGCCGTGTCCTTCGCGAAGAGGGAGTTCGAGTCATCCTGGTGAACTCAAACCCGGCCACGATTATGACCGACCCTGACTTCGCCGATGCGACCTACGTCGAACCGATCACGCCAGAAGCGATCGAAGCAATCATCATCAAGGAAAAGCCCGACGCGATTCTGCCCACCCTCGGTGGCCAGACCGCGCTCAACGCCGCGATGACCCTCGACGACCTCGGGATCCTCGCGAAGCACGATGTCGAACTCATCGGTGCCAAGGTGGACGCCATCCGCCGTGGTGAAGACCGACAGGAATTCAAGGAAGTCGTCGAAGCCTGCGGCGCCGAATCGGCCCGTTCGTTTATCGCGAAGACGCCCGAAGAAGCCGTGAAATATGCGGCGGAGCTCGGCTATCCGCTGGTGGTTCGCCCGTCCTTCACGATGGGTGGCCTCGGCTCAGGGTTTGCCTACACGGAAAAAGAGCTCCTGCGCATCGTCGAAGACGGCCTGCTTTCCTCACCAACCACCGAAGTGCTCCTCGAGGAATCCATCCTCGGTTGGAAGGAGTACGAGCTGGAACTCATGCGCGATAATTCTGACAACACGGTCGTCGTGTGCTCGATCGAGAACGTCGACCCGGTTGGCGTGCACACCGGTGACTCAATCACCGTGGCACCCGCGCTCACCCTCACCGATGTCGAATACCAGAACATCCGGGATATCGGTATTGCGATTATTCGCGCCGTCGGCGTGGACACCGGTGGTTGCAATATTCAGTTCGCAATCAATCCCGAAGACGGCCGTGTCATCGTTATCGAGATGAACCCCCGGGTATCGCGCTCCTCGGCGCTGGCCTCGAAAGCGACCGGATTCCCGATCGCGAAGATGGCCGCAAAGCTCGCACTCGGCTACCGTCTCGACGAAATCCCCAACGACATCACGCAGGTGACGCCGGCGAGCTTCGAACCGACCATCGACTACACCGTGGTCAAGGTGCCCCGCTTCAACTTCGAAAAGTTCCCGGCTGCGGACCCCACCCTCACCACCACCATGAAGTCAGTGGGCGAGGCAATGGCGATTGGCCGTAACTTTACGACGGCGCTGCAAAAGGCACTGCGTTCGCTGGAAAAGCGAAACTCATCCTTTACCTGGGCCGATGATTTGCGTTCGGTGCCAGAGCTGCTCGAGTCGATGAAGATCCCGACCGACGGCCGCATCATTGACGTGCAGGTCGCCCTCGCAAAGGGTGCGACCGTGGAGCAGGTTTTCGAAGCAACCAAGATCGATCCGTGGTTCCTCGATCAAATCGTGTTGATCAACGAGATCGCGCAGCTGGTGAAGGATGCCGATGGTCTTGACGCGCAGACGCTCCGGCTCGCTAAGGGGCACGGTTTCTCGGATGCGCAACTCGCTCAGCTGCGCGGGCTCGAGGAAAGTGAAGTGCGCGCAATTCGCCGCAACGCCGGTGTGCGCCCGGTCTACAAGACTGTGGACACCTGTGCGGGGGAGTTCCCCGCATACACGCCGTATCACTACTCGAGCTATGACCAGGAGACCGAGGTCGAAGCCTCAGATCGTCGCAAGGTGATCATCCTCGGTGCCGGTCCGAACCGTATCGGACAGGGAATCGAGTTCGACTACTCCTGTGTGCACGCATCCTTCGCCCTCTCGGACGCGGGCTACGAGACCATCATGATCAACTGCAACCCCGAGACCGTCTCGACCGACTACGACACTTCTGACCGTCTTTATTTCGAGCCGCTGACGCTCGAGGATGTGCTTGAAATCGTCGATGTCGAACGGGAAAATGGTGAACTGCTCGGGGTGATCGTGCAGCTCGGGGGACAGACCGCACTCGGTCTGGCCGAGGGGCTTGAAGCCGCTGGCGTGCCGATTCTCGGTACCAGCCCCAGTGCCATTGACCTCGCTGAAGAACGCGGTCAGTTCTCGAGGATTCTTGATGATGCGGGACTCGCCGCACCCGCAAACGGCACCGCAATCGATGCGGAAAGCGCCAAAGAGATTGCCGAGCGAATCGGCTTCCCGGTCCTCGTTCGGCCGAGCTTCGTGCTCGGTGGCCGCGGCATGGAGATCGTGTATGACGCAGCCCAGCTTGAGGACTATTTCAAGCGCACCGAGGGTGAAGTGGTCGTCAACTCCTCGCACCCGCTGTTGGTTGATCGATTCCTTGATGACGCCACCGAGATTGATGTCGACGCCATCTACGACGGCACAGACCTCTACATCGGCGGCATCATGGAGCACATCGAGGAAGCCGGTATCCACTCCGGTGACTCGGCGTGCACATTGCCTGCGATCACGCTGTCAAATAAGGTGCTCGGTGAGGTCCGCGAGGCCACACGCAAGATTGCGGCCGGTGTTGGAGTCAACGGGCTGCTCAACGTGCAGTTTGCGATTGGTGCGGGCCGACTCTATGTACTCGAGGCAAACCCTCGCGCTTCTCGCACGGTGCCCTTCGTCTCGAAGGCACTTGGCGTCCAGCTCGCCAAAGCCGCCAGCCGAGTCATGGCCGGTGCGACCATCGCCGAGCTTCGCGGTGAAGGGATCCTGCCCGCCGAGGGTGACGGCACCCTGCAGCCACTGGACAGCCCGGTATCGGTGAAGGAAGCAGTTCTGCCATTCAAGCGATTCCGGACCCTCGAGGGCTCAATCGTGGATACGCTGCTCTCGCCGGAAATGCGTTCCACGGGTGAGGTCATGGGAATCGACACAGACTTCCCACGTGCCTTCGCCAAGAGTCAGTTGGCCGCGTACGGCGGGCTGCCAAAATCGGGCAATGTGTTTGTCTCGGTCAACGACCGTGACAAGCGCGTCATCGTTGCCCCCATCATGCGACTCGCCGAACTTGGTTTCACTCTCTTCGCCACGGAGGGTACAGCGCTCGTATTGGCGCGCCACGGGGTGAAGGCGGAACTGGTCGGCAAATTTACCCGCGAGGGCGATACTGCTGCCGAGGATGCCGACAAGCCAAACATCGTAGAGATGATCCACAGCGGGGAGATCGACATGGTCATCAACACGCCTTCCGCAGGTGGCAGCTCTCGTGGTGACGGCTACGAAATCCGAACTGCAGCGGTGTCTGCCGACCTGCCGATCTTCACGACCATGTCGGAATTGCAGGCGGCGGTCGCTTCATTCGAAGTGATGCAGAGCGGTTTCTCGGTAACTTCGCTCCAGGAATACCACGCCCAACGAAAGGCAAGCGCGTGAGCATTGCAGGTGCCCCAATCAGTGATCGACCCTTTGGCGAACGACTCGCCGACACCATGGACCGTTTCGGTCACCTCTGTGTCGGCATTGATCCACACACCTACCTGCTTGAAAAGTGGGGTTTGCCGGTTTCGGCAGTAGGCGCACACGAATTTGGTCTGCGCATCGTTGAGAAGTTGGCGGGACGAGTGGGGATCGTCAAGCCTCAGGTCGCGTTTTACGAGCGCTTCGGAGCCAATGGCTTCAAGGTCCTCGAGGACGTGTTTGCGGCGGCACGAGACGCTGGCCTCATTGTCATCGCAGACGTCAAGCGTGGCGATGTTGGCTCCACACTCGAGGCATACTCGGAAGCGTGGCTCACGCCGGGAATGCCGCTCGAGGCCGACGCGATGACGATCAACCCGTACCAGGGATTCGACACCTTCAAGCCGCCACTGGAAATGACCGAGAAGTACCACAAGGGTCTGTTTATCCTTGCGGCAACTTCAAACCCGGAATCCGCGTCGGTTCAAACTGCCCGCCGCGTGCGCGGCTCGCAAGAAGGGCGCAGTGTCGCTGGTGGAATCGCTGCACGCACGGCGCTTTGGAATCGTGAGCATTCGGTGGGACGTTCGAAGGGATCGGTGGGTGTCGTGATCGGTGCCACGGTGGATCTTGAGCTGCTCGACATCGATGTGGACGATCTTGCCACCGAGCCCGACACCCCGATTTTGGCTCCGGGATTTGGGTTCCAGGGCGCAGATTTTGCTGATGCTCGGCAGATTTTCGGAAAGTCAGCGGAGAATGTGATTGTGACGTCTTCGCGCGGAATGCTCGAAGAGGGCCTTGATGGCCTCGATCGTGCGATCGATACCCAATTAGAAACTTTAAAGACAGCATTTGCATGAACCAGAAACCCCCACCCGTCGACCGCGTCGCCGCATCCCGTGCGGCGGTCGCGGCTCGGCGAGCGCGGGCACTCGTGAAATCCCGCATCGCCAGCGGCGCCGCACGGCCGATCGACGTGCTTGCCGCGTCTGAGGATCGAGAGTCTGCGGCCGCTTCCCTGAGGGTCACGCAGTTCCTGCGGGCGATTCCACATATCGGCATTACCAAGACCGAACGCATCCTGAGCGATCTCGGCATCGCGCCCGTGAAGCGACTGGGTGGTCTCGGCCGGAATCAGCGCGTGAAGCTCGCAGAGTTTCTCGATACCTGGGAGAAGTCGAGTCCCGATGTGCCGCGCGTAATCGTGCTTGCGGGGCCCACTGCCGTGGGCAAGGGCACCGTCTCGCAGTACATTCGGGAGAACTTCCCGCAGGTGCAGATCTCAATTTCGGCCACCACGCGCAAACCGCGTCCCGGCGAAGTGGATGGCAAGGACTACTACTTCGTTGATGACGAAGAGTTTGATCGCATGGTCGCGGCAAATGAACTGCTCGAGCACGCGACTGTGCACAACTCCTTCCGCTACGGGACGCCTCGCGCACCGATCGAGGCTCGACTCGAGCAGCAGGAACCCGTGCTGCTCGAAATTGACATTCAGGGTGCGCGGCAGGTGAGGGAACAGATGCCAGAGGCTAGGATGGTGTTCTTGTTGCCTCCGAGCTGGGACGAGCTGGTCAATCGACTCGTCGGCCGGGGTACCGAATCTCCCGAGGAACAGGAGCGCCGACTCAGTACCGCCAAGGTGGAGTTGGCTGCGCAGGATGAATTCGACGCTCGCGTTGTGAATGATTCCGTTCCGCAGGCCGCGCAGAAGATCGTGCGGCTCATGGGTTTTAGAGAAGACTTGAATTAGCGAGAGGATTCAGCATGATTGAGAAACCAAAGGGCATCATTGACCCGCCACTTGACGACCTGCTCGAGCAGGTAGACAACAAGTACCAACTGGTCATTTTCGCGTCAAAGCGGGCACGTCAGATCAACGACTACTACACCGACCTGCAGGACGGTGCCATCTACAACAACGTCGGGCCGCTCGTGGACTCGAATGTGGATGACAAGCCCCTCTCGATCGCACTGCGCGAAATTAACGAGAACAAGCTGGTAATGCAGGATCCGAAACCAGAAATCGTCTTGGAAGATGACGCTTCCGAGGATCTGCTCGATTTCGGTGAGGACACCGTGAGCCCCGCAGAGGCCGAATAACCCGCAATGACGGAACCAGCAGTGCAGGCGCCATCCTGGCGAATCGTCGTGGGCGTAACCGGTGGCATTGCCGCGTATAAGGCGGTCTCGGTCATTCGCTCGCTCGTGCTCCTCGGACACCACGTGGACGTGATCGCCACTGAATCGGCACTGCGCTTTGTTGGTGCGCCAACGCTCGAAGCCATCAGCCGCAATCCGATCCGGACTGATCTCTACGAGAACGTGGACACTGTCCAGCACGTCTCGATCGGGCAGTCGGCCGATGTGATCGCCGTGGTTCCGGCGACCGCAAATACCATTGCGAAGCTCGCCGCCGGCATGGCGGATGATTTGCTCACCAATAGCATCCTCGCGTCTCGGTCACCGGTTGTCGTGGCCCCTGCCATGCACACCGAAATGTGGCAGCATCCCGCCACTCAGGCGAATGCGAGTCGACTGGATGAGCGTGGCGTCACGCTCGTGGGCCCCGATTCTGGCCGGCTCACGGGCAATGATGAGGGCCCCGGACGGCTTGCCGAGACCGATGAGATCGTGAACGCGATTCTCGCCGCGGCGCGCCGCGGCGTTCGTGAGCGGCAGGATGCTGAGCGAGCTCGGGACCTCGTCGGTCAGGACATTCTTGTGACCGCCGGAGGAACCCGGGAGCCGATTGACCCGGTGCGCTTCCTCGGGAATCGCTCTTCGGGCCGGCAGGGTGTTGCCGTCGCGGCACGCGCCGCGGAACGCGGTGCCGAGGTCACTCTGGTTGCCGCCAATATCGAAGTGCAGCCACCGGAGAATGTCAACGTGATTCGGGTGTCAAGTGCGCAGCAGATGGCGAACGCCTGCGCCGAGCTTGCCCCGCGTCATAGCATGATTGTGATGGCGGCCGCGGTCGCTGACTTCCGGCCCGAGCACGAGCAGGCGGGGAAGATCAAAAAAGAAAGCACCGGCGACGACCTCACGCTCACTTTCGTCAAGAATCCCGATATTCTCCGCAGCCTCGTCGAGGTCCGTTCGCAGGATCAATTGATTGTCGGTTTCGCCGCCGAAACGGAAGAAGACGAAGCGGCGCGGCTTGACCTTGCGCGAGCCAAGATCGCACGCAAGGGATGCGACTATCTCGTGCTCAACCGGGTCGGTTGGAACCACGGTTTCGGTCGCGAAGAGACAGAGATTCAGATCCTCAACCTGGCAGGTGAAGTCGTATCCGAGGCTGTCGGCGACAAGTTGTCGGTGGCTGATGTCATTCTTGATCTTGCAAACCTTGATGTCGCAAACCGTGACTAGCAAATAACACATCACACCAGTCCTCCCACGCTGTTTTGGTGCTCTCGCTGAGCCAAGGGCAGCGCACTCCTAGGGAAAGTGAGCCAATAATGTCCGAGCTTCGTCTATTTACCTCCGAATCGGTGACCGAGGGTCACCCCGACAAGATCTGTGACCAGATCTCCGACGGCATCCTCGATAGCCTCCTCAAACAGGATCCGAGTTCTCGAATCGCCGTGGAAACCTTGGTGACCACGGGCCAGGTGCACGTGGCAGGGGAGATCCGCACCGCCGGCTATGCAGATATTCCGGGTATTGTCCGCAACATCATTACCGGCATCGGCTACGTGTCGAGCGATTTCGGGTTTGACGGTAACCTCTGCGGCGTTTCGGTATCGATCGGTGAGCAGTCGGCCGAGATTGCTTCCGGGGTGGAGACCTCGCTGCAGCACCGCGATCAGCAAAGCGATGACGAAATTGCCAAGCTCGGCGCCGGTGACCAGGGCATCATGTTCGGTTACGCAACCGATGAAACCGCCGAACTCATGCCAGTTCCAATCTGGCTGGCGCACCGTCTCGCGGAGCGACTCACCGAGGTACGAAAGTCGGGGGTCCTGAGCTATCTGCGCCCAGACGGGAAGACCCAGGTCACGATCGGCTACGAGGGCGATATTCCGCGCACGGTAGAAACCGTGGTCGTCTCCACGCAGCATGACGCACATGTCACGCGGAGTCAGCTTGAAGCAGACATACAGCGTGAGGTAATCGATGTCGTGCTGTCGCGAGTCGACCTCGACGTGAGCGGGCTGAAGACGTTCATCAACCCCGCCGGGCCGTTTGTGCTCGGCGGCCCGGCTGCGGATGCGGGACTCACTGGTCGCAAGATCATTGTCGACACCTATGGCGGCATGGCTCGGCACGGTGGCGGTGCATTCTCCGGCAAAGACCCATCGAAGGTGGACCGCTCTGCGGCATACGCTATGCGCTGGGTTGCGAAGAACGTCGTCGCTGCGGGCTTTGCCAAGCGCGTCGAGTTCCAAGTTGCCTATGCAATCGGTTCGGCAGAGCCTGTTGGCTTGTACTGCGAAACGTTCGGCACGCACACTGTGGAACCGGAGCAGATCGTCAACGCCGTAAAAGACGTCTTTGATCTTCGACCCGGCGCGATTATTCGCGACCTTGACCTCAACCGACCGATTTATTCGCTCACCTCGGCATACGGTCACTTCGGCAGAGAACTTCCCGAATTTACGTGGGAGCGCACGGACCGAGTCGAAGCGCTACGCGCTGCAATCAGGTAGCGATGCTCGGCGAGTCGGCGAGTGCTGAGCACAGGATTGCGCGGGTGGTACTCGATTCCCCGTTGCCCCAACTCGACCGAATATTTGAGTACGAGATCCCGCCCGTGCTTCGTGGCGAGGTTGCGGCTGGAATGCGCGTCAAGGTGCCGCTTCGAACCGGCGGCAGGATTCTGCGCGGCTATGTGCTGGACACCGCCGAGACCCCCGAGTATTCGGGGCGGCTCGCAGCCCTCGATACCATCGAATCTCCTGTGCCGGTGCTCACTCGACCGATCGCGAAGCTCGCACGCGACGTCGCTGATCGGCAGGCCGGAACAATGTCGGATGTCCTCAGGCTGGCCATTCCTGCTCGATCCGTAAAGCTCGAGACAGAGTGGTTCGCGGATGAAACAGGGGAGCGCGCCGCGCGTGTGCAGCACCGTGAGCGCGTTGCATTCGACGCCACCACGCTCACGGCCGCATACGGTGATGCAGCCATGGAGCTTTGCGCTGGGGAGCCTGGAAACCGAGCGTCGCTGCGGGTTGCGACAGGCATGACTGAAGGCGTACCGCGACCGCTCGTATCCCTCGCCGATATTGCCGCAGGCACGCTTGCCGCAGGTCGCTCGGTGCTGCTGCTGCTGCCCGATTTCCGCGATCTCGATCTGGCCCTTCGACCACTGCGAGAACGGATACCGGAGTCACTCATCCGGGTATTCGACGGGCGGCTCAAACCCAAACCGCGATACGAAGAATTCCTTCGGGCACTCGAACCCATTCCGCAGGTGATTATCGGCAATCGGGCCGCCGTCTACGCACCCGCAACCAATCTCGGACTCATCGTGATGTGGGACGACGCCGATGAATCCTTCCGAGAACCGCACGCGCCCTACGCACACGCTCGTGAAGTCGCCCTCATGCGCAGTCAACAAGAAGGCACGGGCATGATTCTCGCGAGCCACTCACCTTCACTGGAAACTCGACGCCTGGTTCGCGCCGGGTGGTTGCGCGAAGTCACCCTCCAACGACCGCACCGACCGCGAATTATTCCGGCAATTGCAACCATGAACGACGACCCGCTTGCGCAAGCGGCCCGCATCCCCGAAGCCGCCTGGCGTGCTGCACGGGAGGGTTCGGCACAGGGTCCTGTCCTCGTGCAGGTGGGACGATCTGGTTACCGGCCCGGACTTGCCTGCGCACAATGTCGTACCGCGGCTCGATGCTCACACTGCGCGGGACCACTCGGTCAGCGAAGCGCACACGCCGCACCCGGTTGCACCGTGTGCGGGCAGGTGCACGCGGCTTGGCGCTGCCCCGAATGCGGTGGTGAACGATTGCGAAGCACGAGCGTTGGCCACGAACGCACCGCTGAGGAACTTGGCCGAGCATTTCCCGGCGTCAAGGTGATCGTTGCCGATGGCGAAAAACGACTGCTTGAAATCGCCGAAGAGCGGGCACTGGTCATCTCCACCCGCGGTGCCGAACCGGTGGCCCCGAACGGCTACCGGGCCATCCTGCTGCTTGATACTGAGGGTGCGCTTGCCCGCGAATCGCTCGATGCGGTCGTTGATGCGCTGCGAGGCTGGTCGAACACCGCGGCGCTGGTTGCAGACGGTGCACCGGTCATCGTGACCGGTGCCGCTTCGCCACCACTCCAGGCACTCCGGGATTGGCAGCAGGAACGATTTATCGATTTTGAGTTGGATGAGCGGCGTACCTTGGATTTCCCGCCAGCCATTCGCATTGGCACAATTCGCGGCAGCGAAGATGAGGTCGACGGGGCCCTTCGTCGCCTGCGAGACCTCGACCCCGCCGGGCTGCACGTGCTCGGCCCGGTGCCAGACGAAGAGGACGGTAACCTACAGCGTGCGGTGATTCGCTTCCCCTACCAAACCGGGCAACTCATTGCGGAGGCGCTCAAGAGCGAGCTCGTGACGAGATCTGCAGCCTCTAAACGTCGCAGTGCAGGTCGCGCGAGTCCAGCGTCCACTTTGCGAGTCAAACTTGACCCGCACGACGTGTTCTGACGTCCGCGTACGATCAAAGAGACACAGGAGGTTTCATGCGTATCGCCTTTGCCGGCACCCCAGACGCGGCAGTCCCAACACTTGAGGGACTCGTCGAAGCTGGTCACGTAATCGTGGTCGTGCTGACCCGAGAGGACGCTTCGGCCGGTCGCAAGCGCCGGGTTTTTCCGTCACCGGTCGCGGCGCGCGCGGAAGCACTCGGGTTGCCGGTGCTTAAAGCCAATCGAATTGACGATGAGGTGACCGCGAGCATCCTTGCCGCCGAACCGGAGCTCGGGGTCGTGGTGGCGTACGGCGGAATTATCCGCGAGCCACTCCTGAGCGGTCCGCGTGATGGCTGGATCAACCTGCATTTTTCGCTCCTGCCGCGCTGGCGCGGTGCCGCGCCGGTACAGCGGGCCATCATGGCCGGTGATAAGGAAACCGGAGTCGCGGTCTTTCAACTGGAGGCAGGCCTCGACACGGGTCCCACCTTCGTTAATCGCCCGGTGGCTATCGGTGCCGATGAGACCGCGCGTGAACTGCTCACTCGACTCGCAGCCGAAGGGGTCAGTGACGTCCTGGACACGGTCACGCAGATCGCAGCCGGCAGCGCCGTTGCGAGGGCACAGGATGGCCCTGCCACCCACGCCGCAAAGCTTGGAACCGCCGACGGGTTCATTGATTGGCATGACAGCGCGACATCGCTGCACGCTCGTATTCGGGGTGTCACCCCGGACCCGGGCGCAGCAACCACCTGGAAGGGCGAACGGTTCAAAATTCATCGGGTAGGAATCGCCGACGCCACGGACCTCCCACCCGGCGAAGTCCAGCTGCGTGATCGACAAGTGCTGATTGGCTGCGGAACCGGCGCACTCGAACTGTTGGAAGTGCAACCCGCCGGGAAGAAAGCAATGGTGGCCAGCGATTGGCTTCGCGGAGTGCAGGACGAAGGGGTGCGACTGGGATGAACGGAAGTCGGAGACCAACCGGATCGGGAGCGCCGCGTTCCAGGAACGCGCGCAACTCCCGAGGTGCTCGCCCGCCAGCTCGACCCGGCGCGCGCGACATTGCCCTCGAGGTGCTCCTCGCAGTGGCAGAGGACGACGCGTACGCCAACCTGCTCTTGCCGCATAAGCTCAGCGAAGCGCGCTTGAGCACGGCGGATGCCGGGCTTGCCACAGAACTCACCTACGGCACCCTGCGGATGTCAGGCTTTTACGATGCGATCATCGAAATCGTCGCAAAGCGGTCGGTTGCCGAAGTGGATTTGCTCGCTCGCGCGGCTCTGCAGCTTGGCGCACACCAGATACTCGCGACGCGAGTGGCAACTCATGCGGCGGTGAATGAGACGGTCAAGGCAGTGTCACGGAAGGCTGGGCGAGGCCCGAGCGGTTTTGTTAATGCGAACCTTCGACGTATCGCCGAAGTGGATCTCGAGACTTGGCAGACGCGCGTCGCGGACTCGGCCAAGGGAGAGCTCGAACGCACGGCACTGCTTGCCGCACATCCCACTTGGATCGCTCGAGCGCTCCGTGAGGCACTCGCGCTCGAAGACCGGGAATCAGAACTTGAGGCTGCCATCGCCGCGAACAATGTTTCACCGCTGGTGCAGCTTGTCGCGCTACCGGGTTTCGCCGATCGGGATGACGTGCGCAGCGCGCATCCTGACCTCCTCACGCCTGAGGCGGCATCACCAGTCGCGCTGCGACTCGCCGGTGGCGACCCCAGCGACCTCGATGAGGTGCGTGCGGGCGCGGTGCGAGTGCAGGATGCCGGCTCGCAGTTGGTCGCGCTCGCACTGAGCCGGGTGTCGCCGCTTTCGAAGCATGAACGCGTACTCGATATGTGTGCCGGACCCGGCGGGAAATCTGCCCTCCTAGCGGCCGAAGTAATCAATGCCGGGGCTCGGTTCCAAGCGAATGAAGTGATTCCCGCGCGAGCAAAACTCGTGCGTCAAGCACTCCGTCCGTTGGGGGACGCGGACACGCTGCCCGTCACCGAACGAGACGGCCGTACCTTTGGCGACGAACCAGGATCGTTTGACCGCATCCTGGTTGACGCGCCCTGCACCGGGCTTGGCGCACTTCGACGCCGCCCCGAAGCTCGCTGGCGAAAACAACCGAGCGACGTTGCGGAACTGAGCGCGTTACAAGAAGAACTCCTCGACGCCGCCATTGTTGCGTTGAAACCCGGAGGCATCGTTGCCTATGTGACCTGCTCTCCGCATCCAGCCGAAACGGTGGGCGTCGTGCGTCGAGCGCATCGACTCGGCGGAGTCACGGTGCTCGACAGCAAGGCCATCTGCGAGCAACTCGCACCCACCCTCGACATCACCGGTATTCCCGTGGGCGATGGCAATGCGGTGCAACTATGGCCGCATCGCCACGGCACGGATGCCATGTTCCTGACACTAATGAAGAAACAGCCGACATCCCCTAAGGAAAACGCATGACCGACGTTCGCATCAATCCCTCGATCCTCGCCGCCGATTTCGCGAATTTTGAGCGCGAGTTAGGGCGAATCCAAACCGCGGACGCCGCCCACGTCGACATCATGGACAATCATTTCGTGCCGAACCTCACGTTCGGACAGCCCATGGTGGCGCGCTTGCAAGAGGTCTCACCAATCCCGCTTGACCTGCACTTGATGATTAATAATCCGGATCACTGGGCGCCGCAGTTCGCCGAAATGGGCGTGTTCTCGGTCACTTTCCACCTCGAGGCGGCGACCGCTCCCGCCACGCTGGCGCGCAGCGTCCGGGAACGAGGAGCGCGTGCCGGGGTTGCGCTGCGACCCGGGACCCCCTTCAACCAGATTGAAGAACTGCTCGAGCACTTTGATCAGCTGCTCATTATGACGGTGGAACCGGGCTTCGGCGGGCAGAAATTCATGCCCGAAACCATGCCGAAACTACGCCAGGCTCGCGAATGGGCCCGCAAGCACGAGTCGGAGATTTGGTTGCAGGTGGACGGCGGCGTTTCGCAAGACACGATTGGCATGGCTGCTGAGGCCGGAGCGGATACTTTCGTTGCGGGCTCTGCGGTATTCCGAGGCGATCCCGCTGACCAAATTGCACAGCTGCGCACCTTGGCCGGGCAACACGCACACTGAATCGGCACTAGGCTGGCAGGGTGAAGACGTTCGAATCACTATTTGCTGAGCTCTCAGATAAAGCCATCAACCGCCCGGAAGGTTCCGGCACGGTCGCGGAATTGGATCGCGGAGTTCATTTCATTGGCAAGAAGCTCGTCGAAGAAGCCGCCGAAACGTGGATGGCCGCCGAGTACGAAACCGACGAGGAATGCCAAGAAGAGATGGCCCAGCTGATCTACCATTTGCAGGTCATGATGATCGCCAAGGGCTACTCGCTCAACGACGTCTATAAGTTTCTTTAATCCATCCCACACACATCGCTAAGGGGATCAATTGCTTCGCATCGCAGTGCCAAATAAGGGCATGCTTTCTGATACTGCCAACCAAATGCTGGTCGAAGCCGGGTATCGCGGCCGACTCAATGACCGCGAACTGGTCGCACTCGACCCGGACAACGGGGTTGAGTTCTTCTATATTCGCCCGCGTGACATCGCCACCTACGTGGGGGAGGGCGTGCTCGACATCGGTATCACCGGTCGCGACATGCTGCTCGATTCGGAATCAACCGCGGAAGAAATTCGCGCATTGGAGTTCGGCGACTCGACCTTCCGCTTCGCCGGCCCTCCTGGACACTTCGCGGATGTAAACGATCTCAACGGCAAGCGTGTCGCCACCAGCTATGTGGGCCTCCTTGGCCGGTATTTCCGCGAACGCGGGATCGACGCGGAACTGGTCAAACTCGACGGCGCGGTGGAGTCTTCAATTCAGCTCGGGGTGGCGGATGCGGTGGCCGACGTGGTCTCCACTGGCAACACCCTGCGACAAGCCGGTCTCGAAATCTTCGGCCCAGCCATCCTGCAATCAACCGCGATCCTCATCTCGACTCCTGAAAAGGTCGGCGCAGCCGAGACGCTGATTAAGCGGCTCGAGGGTGTGCTCGTCGCTCGCCGGTACAGCATCATGGATTACGACATCCCGCAGTCGAACCTGGCTGAAGCAATGGCTATTACGCCGGGCTTCCAGTCGCCCACGGTTTCGCCGCTGCACGATGACGAATGGGTTGCCGTGCGTTCGCTCGTGCCCCAAAGCGACCTCAACGGCACCATGGACCGACTCTCCGCCATCGGCGCGCGGGCAATCTTGGTGACCGCGCTCCAAGCGGCACGGATGTGATGGCCGTGGCTACCGAATCCTCGCTTGCAGTGCGAATCATTCCCTGCCTCGACGTGGCCGACGGTCGAGTCGTCAAGGGCGTCAACTTTCTCAACCTGCGTGACGCTGGCGACCCTGTCGAGCTCGCCACCAAGTATGCGGCTGACGGAGCCGACGAAATCACCTTCCTTGACGTCACGGCAACGAGCGACAACCGCTCGACCACCTATGACCTCGTCACCCGCACTGCTGAACGGGTCTTTGTGCCGCTCACCGTCGGCGGTGGCGTCCGTTCGGTCGAGAACGTCACGAAGTTGCTCGCCTCAGGCGCTGACAAGGTCGGGGTGAACTCGGCCGCCATTGCACGGCCCGAACTCATCGACGATATCGCCAGCAAATTCGGGGCCCAGGTGCTTGTTTTGTCGCTCGATATCAAACGTTCCGACCGCATGCCCTCCGGTTTCGTCGTCACCACGCACGGTGGCCGACAAGAATCCGAGTTGGATGCGATTGCCTGGGCTCGCGAGGTCGGCGAACGCGGCGCGGGCGAGTTGCTCGTGAATTCAATGGACGCTGACGGCACTAAAGACGGCTACGATCTTGAACTCATTACTCGCGTGCGTGAGGTGGCCACCGTGCCGGTGATCGCCTCGGGTGGCGCCGGCGCCCTCGAGCACTTCGCTCCGGCGATCAAGGCCGGCGCCGACGCGGTGCTGGCGGCGAGCGTCTTCCACTACGGCGAAATGTCCGTTGGGGATGTCAAGGATGCACTCGAGCGTGAAGGGCTTTCGGTTCGTCGAGGCGCCAATAATGCGTGAGGTCACCGAAGTCACCACCAGCGAGGTTGATGAGATCATCTCGGCGCTCACCTTTGATGATCGAGGACTCGTAGCCGCGATCGCAAAGCAGTGGGACACGGGTGAAGTCCTTATGCTCGCCTGGATGAACGAAGCATCGATCCGCGAAACCCTCACCACTCGCCGCGCGGTGTACTGGTCGCGCTCCCGCGGGGAACTGTGGCGAAAGGGCGATACCTCCGGTCACACCCAGCAAGTGATGAGCTTTCAAGCAGACTGCGACGCGGATACCATCCTGCTCGGTGTCGACCAGGTTGGCGCCGCGTGCCACCTCAACACGCGAACCTGCTGGGATTCAGATCCCCTCGCCGTGTGCTTCAACGCTGCTGGTGATACCGGTTCGGACGCTGGTGCCGACCAAGAGGGAAACGCTTCGATTGAGCGGTAAGCAACTCAAACGGCTCTCACTATTCGGCGGGTTGCTCTTCGCTGGCTTGGCGATGCTGAGCCTGACACAGCCGTGGGCTGTGCTGTCCCTCTCAACGAGCGAGTTCGATCAGGACTTCACCCACTCCGGTGGCGACTCCGGAACCGCGATCATGGCGTTTGCGCTCGCCACATTGGCCGCAGTTGGCGCACTTGCAATTGCAGGGCGAGTATTCCGCTACGTCATTGCTGCACTCACCGTCGTTCTCGGGGTGGGCGCAGCAATCGCCGCTGGCGTTGCGATGTCCGATCCTGCCGCCGGTTTCGGCGCCGAGATTCGACAATTCAGTGCGATTACTGACGAGGCTGGCGTACGGGAAATCATTGCGCAGGGGCAGATCACCACCACCTTTTGGTCGGTCGTTGCCCTCATCGCCGGTATCGGTATCGCCATCATCGGTGCATTGGTGCTGGCCACCGCACACCGGTGGCCGACTACCGGCAGAAAGTACAGCAGAACACGACTGAGCGAAGATGGCACCCCCACGATCATTGAAGAAAACGATCGTGTTTCGCAATGGGATGCCCTCTCGGAAGGCGACGACCCGACCGAGAGCGAAGACGAGAACCAAAACCACCGTTAGACTGAGTCGGTACACCCGCCGAGTAAGGAGTCATGGCATGTCAGACAAGCAAGTTGTGCTTTCGCGTTATCACGTCGAGGACGAGGGTAACTCCGTTGCGGGTTGGATCGGCGTGACGATCATGATCCTCGGCTTCACCGTTGGAACCGTGGGCTTGTTCTTGGCAAGCGACATCGTGACCTACATCGGTGTCGGGGCAGTTGTTGTTGGTGCACTCGCATGGCCCATTTTGAAGGCACTCGGCCTTGGCCCGAAGGGACACGGTCACTAAGCATGCTCGATGCCCTATTACGAGGGTCACTCGAGGATGCCGCACGTCGCCGCACGGACGTGCCGACCGCAGAGGTGGAACGGCTTGCGCTCGCGCAGAGCCCCGCGCTTGATGCGGTAGCCGCCCTGTCCCGTCACGAGCTGATCAACATCATCGCCGAAGTGAAACGCGCGAGCCCCTCACGAGGTCGGCTCGCGAATATCCCGGACCCTGCAGAGCTGGCATCGCTCTACGAGGCGGGCGGTGCCGCGGCCATTAGCGTGCTGACCGAAGAACGACAGTTTCTCGGTTCGCTTGATGATCTCCGGGCGGTGCGAGGCGCGGTGTCGATCCCGGTCTTGCGCAAGGAGTTCATTGGTGAGGAGTACCAGATCCTTGAAGCCCGGGCCGCCGGTGCCGATCTCATCCTGCTCATCGTGGCGAGCCTTGAGCAACCCCTACTGGCACGACTCAAGCAATTTGCGGAAGAGCTCGGCATGACCGCACTCATTGAGGCGCACACGCGTGATGAATTCAAGCGTGGACTTGATGTGGACGCGAAGGTGCTCGGTGTGAACGCTCGAGATCTCAAGACTTTCGAGATGCACCCCGAACTCTTCGGCGAACTCGCGCCGGAATACCCAGCTGGTGTTGTAAAGGTTGCCGAATCCGCGGTGCTGAAGCCCGAACATGTGCGCGCGTACCGCGATGCCGGTGCCGACGCAGTCTTGGTTGGCGAAGCACTCGTGACCGGAAACAACCCCGAAGAAACAATCAAAGAATTCCTACAGGCATAACGTGACCCAATATCGCAATACCCAGGGACCGTACTTTGGGGAGTTCGGTGGACGTTTCGTCCCCGAAAGCCTCATCGCCGCGCTCGATGATCTCAACACGGAGTGGGAGGCGGCAAAACAGGACCAAGTCTTCCTCGATGAACTCGATGACCTGCTTCAGAACTATGCCGGACGTCCCTCGCTCCTGACCGAAGCGACGCGATTCTCGCAGCACGCTGGCGGTGCGCGGATCTTCCTCAAACGAGAAGATCTCAACCACACCGGTTCACACAAAATCAACAATGTGCTCGGTCAAGCACTGCTCACCAAGCGCCTCGGCAAGACTCGTGTGATCGCAGAGACCGGAGCCGGGCAGCACGGTGTGGCTACCGCAACCGCGGCGGCCATGTTCGGCCTCGACTGCACGGTCTACATGGGTGCCGTCGACATTGAGCGTCAGGCGCTTAACGTCGCGCGAATGCGGCTGCTCGGTGCGGAAGTAATTTCGGTGGCCGCGGGATCCCGCACGCTCAAGGATGCCATCAACGAAGCCTTCCGCGACTGGGTCGCAAACGTGGCTGAGACCAGCTATATTTTCGGCACCGCAGCTGGCCCGCATCCATTCCCTGGGCTCGTCCGTGACCTGCAGCAGGTCATTGGCGAGGAAGCGCGCGAGCAGATTCTCACGCAAACGGGCAAGCTTCCGGATGCGGTGGTTGCCTGTGTCGGCGGTGGGTCCAATGCGATTGGTACTTTCGAGGCGTTCCTCGATGACAAATCCGTTGGCCTGTACGGCATTGAAGCGTACGGCGAAGGACTCCACACCGACCGGCACGCGGCAACGATGAACCGCGGCCGAACCGGCGTGCTACACGGCGCAAAAACCAAGCTCCTGCAGGATGCTGACGGTCAGACGATCGAGTCCCACTCCATTTCAGCGGGGCTCGATTATTCGGGTGTTGGCCCGGCTCACTCTTGGCTGCAGTCCACGGGCCGCGTCGAGTATCGCGGTGCGAACGATGCCGACACGATGACCGCCATGCGGCTGCTCTCGCAAACCGAGGGCATTATTCCCGCGATTGAGTCCGCGCACGCACTCGCTGGTGCGATCGACCTCGGACGTGAACTCGGACCGGAAGCGACCATTGTCGTGACGCTCTCAGGTCGAGGAGACAAGGACATGGAAACTGCCATGAATTACTTCAAGTTGGGCGACGCAAACAAAGTCGTGGGTGATGAACAGTGACGAATACCGATTCACCAGTTGAGTCCACGCTGGCCCGACTGCGGGCCGAGGGTCGCGGTGCACTCATCGGTTACCTCCCGGTCGGATTTCCCACATTCGAGGAATCGGTTGAGGCTGCCATCACGATGGCGCGCAACGGCGTCGACATTATCGAGTTTGGTGTGCCCTATTCCGACCCGGTGATGGACGGCCCGATCATCCAAGCGGCCTGTCAGCAAGCGCTTACGGCGGGGTTTCACGTCGATCAGGTATTTGAAGCGATCCGCCGCGTCCGTGCGGAAGTCGATGTTCCCATCCTGGTCATGAGTTACTTCAATCTCATCCTGCAGCACGGCGTTGAGCAGTATGCCGCCGATCTTGCGGCCGCGGGCGGCGCGGGTGCGATCACCCCCGACCTCATCCCCGATGAGGCTGCGGAATGGATTGCTGCGGCGGATAAGCACAATCTCGATCGCGTATTCCTTGCAGCACCCACCTCGAGCGATGAACGGCTCAAGACGATCATCGAACAGTCCCGAGGCTTCGTGTACACGGTTTCGACGATGGGCGTCACGGGAGCCCGTCGAGACGTTGACCGTGCCGCGCGCGTGCTCGCAGACCGACTTCACGCGCTCGGATGCGAATACGCCTGCGTTGGAATCGGAATCTCCACGGGGGACCAGGTTCGTGGCGTGCTTGAATACGCCGAGGGTGCCATTGTTGGTTCGGCACTCGTCCGCGCACTTGGCGAGGGCGGAGTCGACGCGCTGGCAGAAACGACCCGGTCGCTCGCTGAAGGTCTGGTCCAAGCAGAAAGAACAGGGAACTAGTACGTGAATCTCGCTCCGGCATCCATCCCCTCGCCACCGCTTGATTGGGCCTCTTTCTCTATCGGCCCCTTCACCTTCCACGTCTACGCACTCATCATTGTCGTGGGCATGGTTGTGGCCATGGTTTGGACGAACCGACGCATGGTCGCTCGCGGTGCGGAACCGTGGGTGCTCATTGACATCGTCATCCCCGCGGTACTGCTCGGACTTCTCGGCGCCCGCCTGTACCACGTGTTTACCCACCCGGGGGACTACTTCTACGAGGGTGCCGAGTTCTGGCGGATCTTCGCGATCTGGGAGGGCGGCAATGCGATTATCGGAGCGCTCATCGGTGGTGCGATTGGTTCGTATATCGCATGCCGGGTTAAGGGCATCCGATTTCTGAGTTTCGCGGATGCGGTTGCGCCCGGTTTGCTGCTTGCCCAGGCGATTGGCCGACTCGGCAACTGGTTCAATCATGAGCTCTTTGGTTGGCCCACCGACCTACCGTGGGGACTCGAGATCCCACCAACGAATGCCGCGATCCCTGAGGGGCTCCCGGCTGGAACGCTCTTCCACCCGACCTTCCTCTACGAACTCATCTGGAATGTCATTGGTGTCCTGCTGATTCTTGTGCTCGAGCGATTCTTCAGGATGCGCTGGGGCAAGACGCTCGCGGTGTACCTCATCTGGTACGGCATTGGTCGCATGATGATCGAATCGATCCGGCTCGACTATTCGGAAGTCATCCTTGGAATGCGCTCAAACGTCTTCGGCGCACTCGTCATGGTGATCATCGGTCTTGTCCTCTTCGTCGTGCAAACGCGCCGATTCCCCAAGACCGAGCTTTCGGTATACGCCGACGACCACGTCTGGACTGAGGAAAGCGAGGAAGCTGCGGAAGCATCCGAAAGCAACGCGAAATCCGAGGACGACAACGAGGCCGATACGCCGGAGAATGACAGCGAGGCGGATGCGTCGGAGGACGCAGAGTCTGCGGAAGAACCGGCTGCGGAGTTGAGCGACGAAGAACCCCAGGTCGATGAACCGACCGATGATGCCGACGCGGAGGACAATTCCGCAACCGAGCAGAACATTTCGGCTGACCCAGCTGACTCTGAAGACTCATCCGCTAAATCAAGCAACTAGTCCTGTCTACATTCCGGTAACCAATAGCGGGCACAATAGCTGCCGTGGTCCGGAATCTATCGAAGGATCGCAGGATACCTGCATAGAACGGAGAACCGATCTTGTCTCGACGTGCAAAAATTGTGGCCACGCTTGGCCCCGCTGTTTCAAGTCTTGAAGGAATTCGTGGGCTTATTAGTGCCGGAGTGAATGTCACCCGATTCAACCTGAGCCACGGTGACCACACCGTCCACTCCGCGAACTATCAGCTGGTGCGACAGGTTTCGGAGGACCTGCAACTTCCGGTCGCGGTACTCGCCGACCTCCAGGGGCCAAAGATTCGACTCGGTCGCTTCGACGATGGCGCTCCATACGACCTCAACGAGGGCGATATCTTCAAGATCACCAACCAAGACATTATTGGTAATCGTGAGATCGTGGGCACCACATTCAAGGGCCTGCCCGCGGACGTTCGTCCCGGCGACCCGCTACTCGTCGACGACGGTCGTGTGACGCTCCGCGCAATTGAAGTGGATGAAACCACGGTCACCACGCGCGTCGAAGTCGCCGGGCCCGTTTCGAATAACAAGGGCATCAACCTCCCCGGCGTTGCGGTGAACGTCCCCGCACTGAGCGAAAAGGATGAAGAGGATCTGCGCTGGGCGATCCGAATCGGCGCTGACGTAATCGCGCTGTCCTTCGTGCGGAACGCGGAAGACATTCACCGCGTCCACGAGATCATGGACGAAGAGGGCACGCGCCTTCCGGTCATCGCCAAGATCGAGAAGCCGCAGGCAGTAGACAACCTTGCTGAGATCGTGGATGCCTTTGACGGCATCATGGTCGCGCGCGGCGACCTGGGCGTGGAATTGCCACTCGAGCAGGTGCCGATTGTGCAGAAGCGTGCGATCGAACTGGCTCGTCGACGCGCGAAACCGGTAATTGTCGCCACGCAGATGCTCGAGACGATGATCTCCAATCCGCGTCCGACCCGCGCGGAAGCATCCGACTGCGCGAATGCGGTCCTCGACGGTGCGGATGCGCTCATGCTTTCGGGCGAAACCAGCGTCGGTCAGTATCCGATTATCACGGTGGAGACGATGGCACGAATCATTGGTGCCACCGAAGAACACGGGCTCGAGCGTATCCCGCCGCTCGGCACGAAGCCGTTTACCCAGGGTGGTGTGCTGACGCTCGCCGCGACCGAGGTTGGCGAGTTCCTTGGCGCGAAGTTCTACTGCGTGTTCACCGAGTCGGGGGACTCGGTTCGCCGGATGTCGCGGCTGCGCCCCAAGATTCCGGTAATCGGCTTCACACCGCGTGAGTCGATCCGTCGCCGCATGAATCTGTATTGGGGTGTGAACTCCCACCTCGTTGAGCGAGTGACGCACACCGACGAAATGTTTATCCAGGTCGATGAGCATTTGTTGGGGAGCGGTAAAGCGAAGCGTGGCGACAAAGTTGTCATTGTCGCTGGTACTCCGCCAGGGGTTCCCGGGTCCACGAATGACCTTCGGGTGCACCGGGTCGGGGATGCCGTGGATGCGCTTGCTCCGGCTTATGAGGGACGCCACATTCGTAAGTAATGCGG
>NZ_JBQDBE010000017.1:0-67416 GCF_052090685.1 Gulosibacter sp.
GCGCTACCTGCAATGATTACGAACGCTAGCTGCGATGATGAGCGCTACCTGCAATGTTTGCGAGTGTAAATCGCCAAAGCGGCGCACGTGCCCCGCGTTTACGCCAACCCGGCGACCACCCCGGCGACGAAAACACCAGCAGCGAGCAGCAGGAACACACAGAGGAACATCCAGTCACGCGCGCGGATCACCATCAGATGCCGCTCCGTCCGAGTTTCGCGAAAGCCGAAGCCGCGCGCATCCATCGACAGTGCCACGCGGTCGGCGTGACGCAGCGCAGCAGCAAGCAGCGGCACGAGCGAAGACAGCTGCCGGTGCACCCAGCCGAGAGGTCCGCGACCGAAGGCAATGCCCCGCGCGCGATGCGCCTGGCGAATGATGCTCAGCTCGAGCTGGAACCGCGGCACAAAGCGAAACGCGGCAAGCCCCGCATAGCCGAAGCGATAGGGCACGCGCAGCTGCTGCACGAGCGCGCGCACAAAGTCAGCGCCCGCAGTGGTGGATCCGCTCAGCATCGCCAGCGCCACGATCGCAATGATCCGCATCCCGGTCGCGAGCCCCTGCACCCAGGCACCCTGATAGAACGTCCAATTACCGATCGTGAACAACGCGGGCGAGTCCGACACCAGCGCGGGCTCGACCCAGATCCCGAGCGTGATCGACAGCACCAATGCAAGCAGCGGGAATCCCAGCACGAGCAGGATGCGCGAGCGCCACCGCATCTTCGACCCAAACAGCAGGCACAAAATTGACAGGGCCGCGAGTCCGCCCGGAATCTCCACGCCGTCGACGAAAAATACGGCGATCATCGGCACCAGCGCAGCGAAAAGCTTTGCGAGTGGGTGGATGCGGTGGAGCAGCGGCAGCCCCATGGCATCGGCTTCGGCGATGGACGGTCGATCGAGTCGAGCACGGGGTTCGGGCGCGGGCTCGGGCGAGGATGCGCTGGGATCTGCAGCGGAGCTCATCGCACCTCGCTCTGCGGCAGTGCATCCCCGGTCGGGAACTGCGGGAGATCGCGGACGCGAGTGATGCGATTCAACCGTGGCTGCGCATCCAGCCTGCGGAACGCGGAAGCAATTGGCGGCAACCCGATCCCGACCTCATTGAGTACCTCACTTGCGAGCACTTCGGCCGTGTCACCGTATGCGCGGACGCGACCTTCGGCGAGCACCATGAGTTTGTCGGTAACTTCGGCCGCGAGCTGCAGATCGTGCGTGGCCATCAGCACCGTGGTGCCGGCGGCATTGAGGCTCGAGAGCATCTCGATGAGTTCGGCAGCGCGCGCCTGGTCCTGCCCAAACGTGGGCTCGTCGAGGACGAGTACGGGTGCCCCCGAAACGAGTGCTGTCGCCACCGAAAGTCGGCGTTTCTGCCCTCCCGAGAGCAAGAATGGATGCAGTTCCGCCACCTCCTCGAGGCCAAATCGCGAGAGTGCGTCCGCAGTTCGCGAAGCGATCGCATCCTCACTGAACCGTTGTGCACGCAGCTCAAGGGACAGCTCGTCCCGCACGGTATTGGCCAGGAACTGGTGCTCGGGATTTTGGAAGACATAGCCGATTCGGTCGCGAAGATCACGCACTCGCAGCTTCGAGACATCGCGACCGTCAATCGAAACGGTTGCTTTCGGCGGCCGCTCGACACCCGCGAGGGTCTGCAGCAGCGTGGTCTTTCCGGCGCCGTTCGGGCCCACCACCGCGATGAATGCGCCAGCGGGAATGTCGAGGGAGATTCGGCGTAGGATCTCGCGGTGCCCGCGGTGGATGTTCAGGTTTCGCGCGGTGAGAATGGCGTCGCGTCGGGGTACGGGTTCTTGCACGGCCTCCGGCATAGGCTCCACCGGCACCTCTGGTTGCGGGGCAGCCGCAAGCTGACCACGCAGCTGCGCGATGGTCAGCGGCAACTCCGGAATCGCCCAGCCAGCTCGCTGCAAGTGAGCACCGACCGTGGTCGCAACCGGCAGCCACACGCCGAGCTCAGTTAGCTTCTCGCGATGCTCAATGAACGCTGCTTGCGGGGTGCCGGTCAATACCGGGTGACCGGTCGCATCCAGCACAAGCACCTTCGTGGCGATCCGAAGCGCCTCGTCGAGGTTGTGCTCGATGAGTACCACGCCGATCTCACCTGTGGCGAGCAGCTCGGCGAGTACCTCGTACACTTCCCGCGCACCACGGGGATCAAGATTCGCGGTGGGTTCATCGAGAACGATCAGCGGGGCACCCTGTGCGAGCGCAGCGGCAATGGCGAGCCGCTGCCTGCCGCCTCCGGAAAGCAATTCGGGCGCGTCATCGCGGCGCTCCCAAAGCCCAACGTGACGCAGCGCGCGTTCCACGCGGCGGTCCATCTCGGCCGCGGGAACGCACAGGTTCTCGGGTCCGAAGGCCACCTCGTCATAGATCGTGGCGGCGACAATCTGCGCATCCGGATCCTGAAACACCATTGCCGCATACTGGCTCGTTTCAGCCAGCTCGAGTGACTCGAGGTCGTGGCCCGAAAGCTCGACGCGGCCCGACACATCCGCCCACATATCTTTGGGGATGAGCCCGTTCAGCGCGAGTGAAAGCGTCGACTTACCGCAGCCGGAGGGCCCGAGAATCAGCAGCGCCTCGCCACGACGCACCTCGAAGGACACGTTGTTGGGCGTGGGGCGGACGGCATCGCGGTGCGTGATTCCGAGCGCATCGACGCGGATCAGGGTTTCGCCGCTCACGTGGTGAGATCGGGCTTTGAGGATCGGCGGCGGTCCTGTTCATCACTGCGCAGCCCGCGCGCAACTCCCGCGCGGTCGAGGGCCCGTGCAAGCCAGAGGGCAAGCACAGTGAACACCGGGGGAGAAATGAAGAATGCGGCGACCACCAGAATCTGGCCGGCGAGGGTGTAATCGTGTCCGCCGAGGATGCCGAAGGCTGCGCCCATCGTGATGAGTCCGTGCAGAAGTCCGGCCACGATGAAGAGCCACGGTTTCCAGATGCGGTAGCGGGTGACGAGGAATGGGAGTTCCTGCGCAACACCGATGACAAGGCCGATCACGAACGCCATGAAGCCGATCGGTTGGAAAGGACTTGCGACCAGTCCGGAGAGTGCCGCGGTCAGCAGTGCCACCCCACCCCGGTGGAAGAGCGCCTGCGCGAGCGCACCGGGCAAAAAGTAAATGCCCATCGTCACACCGTAGAGAAATGGGATCGTATTGACCGTCAAACCACCGACCCAAGCGTGGGCGGTGAACAAAACGCCGCCCGCGACACCGATGGCAGCGCAAGCGATCAAGAGTCGCGTACTGATATTTCTCATAATTGAACCAAAACCAGTCTAGTGGTGTGCAGCAATGTGAACAGGCGGTGTATCGAGGCTCCAGCAGTTGGTAACCCGGCCTCGTTAATGTCGCAACGATCAAAGTTTTTGATCGAGCGACTAGGGGAGGGCTCTTGGCTGACACGGATGTGGTCATTATCGATCCTCATCAGCTCATTCGTGCCGGTTTCTCGTTGATTCTGCAGGCACAGCCTGAATTCAACGTTGTGGCCGAGGGCGATTCGACCGAAGCGGCCGTGGAACTGGTTCGCCGCTTCGAGCCGCACGTGTTGTGCCTGGCCGCCCGCATGGACGGTACCGATAGCACCAGCGGACTCGAGGCGACCAGGCGCATCCGTGCGCTGGCCGACGTTCGTCAGCCGCGCATCCTGATTCTCGTCGGTAGCAAAGACGGTCATGTCAGCGAGCAGGCGCTCGACGCGGGGGCGGATGCGGTGGTCGCGAAATATTCCACACCGGAATCGATCGTGATGGCGCTTCGTTCTGTCGCTGCGGCAGACTGATTCCCCGTTCGAGGCTGTGTGCTAGTTTCAGGCCGCACATCGTTGCTCACCGTGAACGCTGAGGGGAAGCTTTGCTCGACGTTAAGAACATCAGTCATTGGTACGGCGAGCGGCAGGTGCTCGACGACGTGTCGTTCACCGTCACCAGCGGTCACCTCACCGGCTTCGTGGGCGCGAACGGCGCTGGCAAGACCACCACGATGCGATCCATCCTCGGGTTGATTCGCCCGACGAAGGGCGAAGTGCTCTTCAACGGACACCCGATCAGCGATGCAGATCGCACACGCTTCGGCTATATGCCCGAAGAGCGCGGGCTCTACCCGAAGATGAAGGTGCGCGAACAGGTCATCTATTTCGCGCGACTGCACGGTGTCGAGCCGAAGACCGCCGCGAACCGTGCCGACGAACTGATCGAGCGCGTCGGGCTCGCGGAGCGCGCGAATGAGAACGTCGAGGCACTCTCACTCGGTAACCAGCAGCGCGCACAGATTTGCGTCTCGCTCGTGCACGAACCGGAGTTTCTTATTCTCGACGAGCCGTTCTCCGGCCTCGACCCCATCGCGGTGGATGTGGTCCTCGGCGTCCTGCAGGAGCATGCGGCTCGCGGGGTGCCGGTGCTGTTCTCATCCCACCAGCTTGATGTGGTCGAGCGGCTCAGTGATGAGCTCGTGATTATTTCGAACGGTCAGATTCGCGCCACCGGTTCGCGAATCGCGCTGCAGCAGGAGCACTCGCGCGGGCTCTTCCGTATTTCAGCGGGTGAGGATGCGTGGCTCACCTCCCAGCCCGACGTCACCGAGGTGGAACGGGACGGGGACGATCTCATCTTCCGTATCGGAAATGGCCGGGCTGGGCAGGTGGATGCGCAGGGCTTCGATGCGCGCGGCCAGGAAATCCTGCGCGAAGCGGTTGCGCGCGGACCGGTCCGAAAGTTCAACCACGAACTCGTTCGCCTTTCGACGATCTTTAAAGAGGTGCGCTAATGACCGAACAGCCGAAACCCACAACGCTCGCTCGCGCGGTCAGCCGCGTCGAAGGCATCCGCCTCATTGCCCAGCGCGAGATCCTCACCACCGTCCGGTCCAAGGCCTTCATTTGGAGCTTCATCATCACACTCGCCGTGATCGCACTGGTGATCCTCGGCCAGGGGTTCATCGGGAACGTCATGTCCTCAATGTTTGAGGGCGATGAGGAAGACACGGTGGTCGCATCCACCGTCGATGTGGCGGCTCTGGATGAGGCTGCTGCGGAGTCCAATATCCTCTTCGAACCGGCCGCGTCCGCCGACGAGGCCCTCGAGGCAGTGCGATCGGGCGATGCCGAAGCTGCGCTCGTGACCGGTGCTGAGGCGACTTCGCTCGAGCTCTATTCGAACGACGGATCGGCACTGGACACCGCCGGGCTCGCGGAGCAGCCCTACATGCTCGTCGGGAACGAGAGTGTGCCGACCGCCCTGGTTGACTTCCTCACGATTACGCCCGCGCAAGGCTTCCTCGAAGCCGAGGGCGCGGTGGAGTTCTGGCTCACCTTCCTCATGTCCACAGCCTTTGCGCTGCTGTATTTCATGTCGATCATGATGTTCAGCCAGCGCATCGCGCAGACCGTGATTGAAGAGAAGGCCTCGCGCATCGTTGAATTGCTGCTGTCTTCCGTGAAGCCGGTTACGGTGCTGGGCGGCAAGATCATTGGTGGCACGATCATGGCGTTCGCGCAGGTCGCGGCAATCGTGATCGTGGCACTCGTGTGCTTTGCGATTACGGGGCAGTCGGACATGCTCAGTCTGCTCGGTCCCGCGATGATCTGGTTCGCGGTGCTCTTCCTGGTCGGGTTTGTGCTGTTTGCGGCGCTCTACGCGGCCCTCGCATCCACCGTCTCGCGCCCGGAAGACGTGGCCAGCGCCACCTCGCCCCTAAGCATGCTCGTGATGGTGCCCTACTTCCTCGTGATTTTCGCGAACCAGAACGATGCGGTGATGACCTGGCTCAGCTACATCCCGTTCTCGGCTCCGGTTGCGATGCCGGTGCGGCTCTTCAACAGCGGTGCGGAATGGTGGGAGCCCTTTGTTGCGCTGGTGATCCTCGTTGTTACCGTTGTGGTTGCCCTGTGGATCGCCGCCCGAATCTACGAGAACTCAATCCTCCGCACGGGTGCAAAGGTGAAGCTGAAGGATGCACTCAAGGCGTCGTAGCGGCATCCGTTGTCTGAGATATCCAGGTTTGCGGTGCGTAGTTTGTAGGGTTGGCCTAATTCTCGGTTGGCGGGGAAGTCGCTCATTGTGCGTCATGCGAGACATGGATGCTCGCCACAATGCGCAGTCGTAGCCTGAGATACGGACTTCCCCGTGCCGAAGCTGGCCGCGGGACTGTATTGATTGGAGCGCTCCCGTGACTGACCAGATCACCGACGTCGCCGAAGAACAGCTTGACGACTCAGACCTCAACTCTTTCGACTCGACCGGCATCGATATTGCCGAGGTGCATCGCGCGGTCATGGGATCCTGGCCCGCCGAGCGTCAGCGTGCGCGCGATATCGCTGCTGATCCGCTGTTTTGGCGAGACGACACACTCGCGATGGACGAGCACCGCGACCGCGTTCTCGAGCAAGTGAAGCTGCTTACCGAACGCGGAACACCAAAGCTCTCCTTCCCGAAGCGCCTCGGTGGTGGCGAGAACCCCGGTGGCAATATTGCCGCGTTTGAAGAGATTTTCCTCGCGGACCCCAGCCTGCAGATCAAGTCAGGTGTGCAGTTTGGGCTGTTCGGAGCCGCGATCATGCACCTCGGTACCGAAGAACACCAGGACCGCTGGCTTCCCGCAGCGATGAATGTGGAGACACTGGGCGCGTTCGCGATGACCGAAACCGGGCACGGTTCGGACGTCGCGTCGATCGCTACCACGGCGACCTACGACGAGGCCACCGAAGAGTTTGTGATTAACACGCCCTTCCGCGCCGCTTGGAAGGACTATCTCGGCAACGCGGCGAAGGATGGCACGGCCGCGGTGCTATTCGCCCAGCTCATCACGAAGGGCATGAACCACGGTGTGCACGCCTTCTACGTGGAGATCCGCGACGAAGCCGGCAACTATCTTCCCGGCATTGGCGGTGAGGATGACGGGGTCAAGGGCGGTCTGAATGGCATCGATAACGGTCGGCTGCACTTTAGCGACGTGCGCATTCCGCGCACGAACCTGCTCAACCGCTACGGGGATGTGGCGGCGGATGGCACGTATTCCTCGCCAATTGAGTCTCCGGGTCGCCGCTTCTTCGTGATGCTCGGCACGCTCGTGCAGGGTCGCGTTTCGCTGGACGGGTCGGCGGTCGTCGCGCAGCAGGCTGCGCTTGCGATTGCTGTGACCTACGCCAATCAGCGCCGCCAGTTCGACAACTCGGGCAGCGGTCAAGAGACCGTGCTGTTGGATTACGGGCGTCACCAGCGCCGACTCATCCCGCGACTCGCGACGGCATATGCCGCCACGTTTTCGCATGACGAGTTCCTCCGCGAATTCGACACCGTGTTTTCGGGCGAGGGCGATACTCCCGAACGCCGTGCGGACCTCGAAACGCTCGCGGCTGCGCTCAAGCCTACGACCACCTGGGCGGGCATGGACACCCTGCAGATCGCGCGTGAGGCGTGCGGTGGCGCGGGCTATCTCGCTGAGAACCGGTTGACGTTCCTGCGTCACGACCTCGACGTGTATACCACCTTTGAGGGCGATAACACGGTGCTGCTGCAACTGGTCGGGAAGCGACTGCTCGAGGACTACGCCAGCAAATTCAAGGAGGCCGACGCCCGCGAGTCCGCGCGGATGCTCGTGAGCCAGGCAGCCTCGCGCGCCTTCCACGACATCGGTCTTGCCCGGCTGGGCAGCATTGCGCGCGACTTTGGCTCGAGCGCTCGCTCGGTCGGTTGGCTGCGTGAACCGGAGAATCAGCACGCGTTGCTCTCCGCACGAATCGAAGAGCAGATCTCCGAAATTGGGATGTCGCTGAATCGTGCGCAGAAGGCCGGTAAGGGCGATGCCGCGTTCAATTCGCTGCAGCACAAGCTCATCGAGACCTCGCACGCCTACGGTGAGCTGATCCAGTGGGAGGCCTTCACCCGCAAACTCGAGGACTTTGACCCCGAGAGCGAGACCCACCGCATCCTGACCTGGCTGCGCGATCTCTTCGGGTTGAGTCTGATCGAGCGCGATCTGTCTTGGTACCTGATGTCTGGCCGGTTGACGACGAAGCGTGCTCGATTGGTCAGCTCCTATATGACGCGACTTATTTCGCGACTTCGCCCACACGCGCAGTCGCTTGTGGATGCGTTCGGATACAAAGATGCGCACCTGCGGGCCAAGATTGCATCCGGCGCGGAGAAAGCGCGCCAGGACGAGGCTGCGGCGTACTACAGTGCGCTTCGCACCTCGGGGAATGCGCCGGAAGATGAGCGCACCGTGTACCGCGCGAAGCGGAAGCAGAAGCGTGAACAGGAACGTGCTGCTCAGCAGAAATAGCTGAAGATTCTGGTCCTTCGCTGGGCTAGATTTGGGTTATGACGTTCAACGACAACTCTCGATTTGATTCGAGTAACGTTCGCCGCCGTCGTTCGGGCTCAGGGTCGAGTTCGGGCGGCGGTCGAGGCGGCCCCGGTGGCCTCGGCAAGGGCGGTGCCATCGGTGGCGGCGGCATCGTATTGGTCATTGTCGCGTTTCTTATCTCGCAGTTCATGGGCGTTGACCTCACCGGACTCGTTGGCGGGTCCTCAGGCGGTTCGGGGAACTATGCGGAGGAGGATTTCGAGTGCACGGGTGAGGAGGCGAATGCCTCGATCGACTGCCGCATCGAGGGTGCCGCGGTGTCCCTTGAGCAGTATTGGGCGGAGAGTGCGTCGGAGATCGGGATAAATGACTACGTCAACCCCACGATTTACCTCTACGAGGGCCAGACCGACTCGGCCTGCGGTACCGCCTCGAATGCGGTGGGGCCGTTTTACTGCCCGGCCGATCAGAGCATTTACATTGACACTGACTTCTTTCAGATCCTCGTAGATCAGTACGGCGCTGAGGGCGGGCCACTCGCTGAAATGTACGTCGTCGCGCATGAGTGGGGTCACCACATCCAACATATTGGGGGCATTCTTTCGAGTGGGAATACTCGCGATGAGGGTCCCACCGGTGGTGCGGTGCGCACCGAGTTGCAGGCGGATTGTTTTGCCGGGGCGTGGATGCAGAATGCTTCGCAGTCCACGGATGCTGCGAGGAACCAATTGATGAAGGAACCGACTCAGGCTGAGCTTGAGACGACGATCTCTGCGGCGCAGTCTATTGGTGACGATCACTTGCAGGAGCAGGCGGGTATGGAAGTGCAGCCTGAGAGCTTCACCCATGGCACGAGTGAGCAGCGGACCGAGTGGCTCATGCGTGGCTATGAGGGTGGCGCGGGTGCTTGCAATACCTTTACTGTCCCGGACTCGGAGCTGTAGCGATGTTCTCGATGATGCTCATCATGAACTTTGTGGTGCTCGGCATTGCCGGGATCATGGTGCTCGTTGGGCTGTTGCTCGCCGGATATGGCGTGTACGCGCTCATTAAGGCGCGACGCGCAACGGAGAGCGACGCACCGAGCTATTCCGAGTGGGTTGAGTACCCTTCCGAACCGGGTGTTGAACCCGGTTTTGAGGATGCGCCCCGGTGGGCCGATGGGATCGCTGGCGACGCGGACCGCTTCGGCGCTGCTGGCGGATCAGCCGGTGAGGCGACAGGTGGGTCCGCTGGTGAGGCAGCGGGCGGAACGTCCGGCGCTCCCACCAACAGCACTGACGACGTCGGTCCGGACGTGCGGCGGCGACTGAAAAACGGTCGCGAAAAGTCTTTTATTGCGGTTGGGGTGCTCCTGTTCTTATTGGGGTTGTTCTTGCTCTTGAACGCAATCGTGTTTCTTGCGTAGCAACTGCACACACTGCAGCCACTGAGCGCAGCGGCTGCTGGGAGACAGCGAGGCTTAGAACGGTGGCGGTTCGAGGTCTGGGTCCTCCGATGGCCCGGTTTTGGACACACTCCCAGAATTTTTCTCGGAGTCAGTTTCGATGGGCTCCCCAACTGGCCTGAACCTCGGCCCGATCGGTTCGGGCTCGGTTTGCGCCTGGTAGCCGAGCGGAGTCGTGAACTCGAGGACGCCACGCCCCACCTGTCGCACCGACCAACCACGCTCGTGTTTCTGCACGTGGTGCGGTCTGCAGAGGTGAGCGAGATTTCCATCGCAGGTCTCGCCGCCGTCGGCGTACGGCACTGTGTGGTCAAGGTCCGAACCTTGCGCCGGGCGGGCGCAGCCAGGGAAGCGACAAGTCACATCGCGGACCTGCAGGAAGCGCCGGAGGCTCTTGTCCGGCATGTAGGTGTCGACAGACACGGTGTGCCCGGTGATCGGGTGCGTGAGGATGCGCTGCAAGGTTGGTGCGGTGGCCGCGAACTGTTTTGCTTCCGCAAAGCTCATCGGCATCGTGCCATTGAGGAGCGCTGGATCGCTCTCCTCGGCAGTTCGATTGAGCAGCGACAGGGCTGGCACAGTCACGTTGACCGTCGCCTTGATTCGAGCAGCGCCTTCGGTCTCACTTGCCAAAATACTTTCGGGCGTTGCACACAGCAGCGTTTCTGCAAAGACATCGGCGCGAATTTGTGCCGTGGTCCGGTCATCGGGCTCGAAACCTTCAGGAAACGCCTGCTCCACGGGCTCCACGGGCTCGTCGCCACTCAGAGCCGTTTTCTGGGCGAGTTCGGCAGCGCGGCGACTGCGCTTGAATGCTTCGGCCTCACGAAGGTTGTCATCGCGCAGCGTTCGAGCTTCGAGCGTCAGCAACTGGTCAATCGCGACAGCCTGTTCGATTGGCAAATAAGCAATGAGGTGAGCCATGCCGCATTGCGCCGGCTTGACGTAGACGCTGCGTTCAGCGCGTTCTCTCGCATTGCTTTCCTCGAATTCATTCGCAGCAAGTTTCGCGACCTTACGCTCGACAAACTGGGCCGTCTTCGACACCGAGTGGCTCGCGGCATAGTGGAGGCAGGTTTCGCCAAGTAGCTGGGCCTGTTCGTCATCAAGCGCGCGTGCACCCCGCAACATTGCCCGTGCGTGCCGCACCTCAATCTTGGCTTGCGCAATCGCCTCAACCCAGTCGGGGAAGCGTGTCACCAGTGCGTGTGCGTCGTAGGCGTAGTTGCGAAGGGTGATGTCGACTTCGCGGGAGACGAAGCTGAGTTCTCCCATGAGCGACCGTAGGTGCCAGGCAAAGAACTTGTCCAAAGTCTTGAGTGTGCGAGGCCCACTCTGCGCCGACGACATGCTCGCCTGCGCCTGTACCTCGGCAATCTCGTAGGCCTCGGCGAGCGCACGCAACTTAATGGACTCGGCAAGCCCGATTGCTCTGTGACTCTGCGCGAAGCGATCTCGCACATCGGCAATCCGCGGACCAAGTGAAGGCTCTGGAACACTGGAGTCGGTGGTGGACATGTGGGAGATCACCTCCTCGGCAAGGCGCTTTGTTCTTTCAGGAACACCATAAAACGAGCCACCGACATATCTTTTTTCGCCAGTCGCCAGTCGCCAGTCGCCAGTCGCCAGCCTCCAGTCGCCAGCCCGCAGTCGCCAGCCCTCCAGCCAGCCGCGCACCCCTACACGTCGGCGAGAACTTCGAGGACCTCGTCGCCGTATTGCTCGAGCTTGGCGCGACCGACGCCAGAAATGTTGGCAAGTTCGCCGAGCGTGCTCGGACGCTCCACCGCAAGGGCGCGCAGCGTCGCGTCGTTGAACACGATGTATGCGGGCACGGATTGCTCCTGGGCAGTGTCGCGTCGCCATTCCCGCAGCGCATCGAAGCGTTCGCGCTGTCCCGGCTGCAACTCCTCCACAGCCGCAGCGTTCGAGGCCCGGCGAGAACTGCGCTCAACTTGCGTGGCAACATCCTGTCGGAGGAGCACCTGCTCACGTCCGGCCAGCACCTCCGCGCCGCGCGGCGTAACCTGCATGACGCCGTACTCGCCCGTTGCGGCAACAATATTCATCGCGAGCAGTTGGCGCACGACTCCGCGCCAGCCGGCGTCGTCGAGTTCGGTGCCGATGCTGAAAGTGGAAACCCGGTCGTGCCCCTGTGCCGTGGAACGCTCCGTGCGTTTCCCAAGCAGCACGTCGACGAGTGCCCCGGCACCGTATGCGCGCCCGGTCGCCCGGTCGAGGCGAACAATTGTCGAAAGCAGTTTCTGCGCCTGCACGGTCCCATCCCAAGTGCGAGGTGGATTCAAACAGTTATCGCAGTTCCCACAGGGCTGCGATTGCTCACCGAAATAGCCGAGCAGCATTTGCCTGCGACAGCCGGCGGTCTCACACAGGGCGAGCATCGCATCCAGATGCAGCGACTGCTGCCGCCGCCGGAACGCATCCCCCTCACCCTGATCAATCATGCGCCGCTGTTGCACCACATCCTGCAGACCGTATGCGAGCCAGGCCGTGGCAGGCTCGCCGTCGCGCCCTGCACGACCCGTTTCTTGGTAGTAGCCCTCCACCGATTTCGGCAGGTCAAGGTGCGCGACAAAACGCACATCCGGCTTATCGATCCCCATGCCAAACGCGATTGTGGCGCACATCACAACACCCTCATCGCGCAGGAATCGACGCTGATTGAACCGGCGCTGCTCCGGCGTGAGCCCCGCGTGATAGGGGAGCGCATCCATCCCCTCGGCTCGCAGAAACTCGGCGGTCTGCTCTACCGACTTACGAGAGAGGCAGTACACAATGCCCGCGTCGCCATCGTGCTCCGCACGAATGAAGCGCAGGAGCGACTCGCGTGCCCGATTCTTGGGCACGATTCGGTATTGAATATTCGGCCGGTCGAAGCTCGAGACGAAATGGGATGCATCCTCGAGCTGCAGGCGGGATGCGATTTCTTCCCGAGTCTGGACGGTCGCCGTCGCGGTCAGCGCGATTCGCGGAGTCTCAGGCCATTCCTGATGGATGACATCGAGGGTGAGATAGTCGGGCCGGAAATCGTGGCCCCACTGCGACACGCAGTGGGCCTCATCGATTGCGAAGAGCGCGATATTGCCACGTTTGAGTAGCGGCAGCGAGTGCTGCAGCCGCTCGGGCGCGAGGTAGAGCATGTCCAACTCGCCATTGAGGTACCGTGATTCGACGTCCAGCTTCGCCTCAGGCTCAAGCGTCGAGTTCAAAAACGCGGCCCGAACGCCAAGTTGTTCGAGCGCGGCAACCTGATCTTGCATGAGCGCGATCAGCGGTGAGATGACGACGCCGGTGCCATCTCGAACCAGCGACGGCAACTGATAACAAAGCGATTTGCCACCTCCGGTGGGCATGAGGACGAGGGCATCCTCCCCGGAAATCACGGTGTCGACAATCTGCCGCTGGGGCCCGCGAAAGTCCGAATACCCCCAGACCCGTTCGAGGGTCGCCAAAGCCGCATCAGTCATGCATCCACCCTAGGACGTGCCACCGACACTGCGGACCCGAGCCGCGCATCCTGTGCAAAACAATGCGTGGCCGAACGCTGTGGAGAACTTAGCCCCGTTCGACGGGAAGGCCTGCCGCTTCCCAGCCGGAGATTCCGCCCTCCACGTTGATCAATTCTTTGCCCTGGTGCTCAAAGTATTTGACGACGCGCGAGGAACGGCCGCCGGCATGGCACATGATGTAGGCACCTTCGGGCACCTCATCAGTGCGGTCTTCGAGCTCTGACAGCGGGATGACCTTGGCAAACGGGATGCGGACCTCGGCGACCTCGTTGGGCTCGCGGACATCAATCAGGCTGACATCGGTGCCGAGGGCGTGAAGCTGCTCAGGAGTGATTTCGTTCATACAAGGCATCGTAGGTGCAGCCTCAGACTGTCGGACGATTTAATCGGCCTTGGTGAGGATCTTGTTCGAGAGTTTCCCGAAATATTAGGCCGTCCCGGTAGGCTCTGCCTACGGGCGATGACCGTGGCCAGGACACTCCACTCGAGATAGTCCGGCCAATTTGAGTCGTCTTGACGACACACGACCGAACCGCGGAGCATGGCTCTGCGCGCGAAGGAGTCTGCAAGTGACCAACAGCAATTGGAACCAACCGCAGGGTGGCGCACCCGACGGTTCAGGCAGCCAGCCGGGCCAGCCGGGATTCGGGCAGGGCCAGCCACCGAGCAGCCAGCCGGGATTCGGGCAGCACGGTTTTGGCCAGGACGGTATTGGCCGGGATGCACCGGGACAGAACCAGCAGGGTCAGAACTCGACCGGTCAATTCGGTTCTGGACCAGCTATCTCCGGCCAGTTTGGGCAGGGTCAGCAGCAAGGCGGCCAGCAGCAGGTTCCGTTCGGACAGAGCCACCCCGGTCAGGGTCAGTCGGATGCGCCGTTCGGTCAGTCGGGCCAGTTCGGTCAGCAGCAGGGGCAACCCGGCAACTCCGGCCAATTCGGGCAGCCCGGTCAGGGTCAGCAGCAGGGTGGCAACTTCGGCCAGCAGGGTCAGCAAGGTCAGTTTGGCCAGCAGCAGGGCCAATTCGGCCAGCAGCAAGGCCAGTTCGGCCAGGGCCAGCAACAGGCGCCGTCGCGTCCCGCACCAACCGCGGTGCAGGGATCAAAGCTTGACTGGGTCCGCGATATCGGCGCACCCGTCCTCTTGCTGCTGTCGTTGGTGATGGTGTGGGGCGTGGACACCAATCGTTCCGGGGAAGTGGCGCTCACCGCGGTGAACGTCGCGCCGCTGATCACCGTGCTCGTCGGCGCGCTCGGCAGTATCTTCCAGGTGCTGGCACGGTTCGGACTGATTCCGCTTTCGCCACAGATCACGTATTACATCCGGGCCGGTGCACAGGCTCCGCTGCTCATTACGGTGGTGTTCTACTTCGTCATCGACATCATTTCGGGGTTCAGCGCGGCTAACGGTGACTTCCGCGACATTGACTTCTTCGGTCTTGGCGCGGGCGTGGCAATAGCGCTCGTGGGCGCAGTGCTCGCAATCCAACCGCGCGACTATGAACTTCGCGCAATCGGCGGACTGCAGTCGCCACTCGGTCGCACCATGGGACTCGTCGGCAAGAGCCTGCTCTACGCTTTCGGCGGTCTGGTCGCGATCGGTCTGCTGATGTGGATCGTCAGCACCTTCATCCTGATGGGCGAAGCCGGTACCTTCACCCCGATCGTCTACTTGCTCGCGGTAATGCTGCTTGCGCTCGCGGTCGTGATCTTCCCGGTTACACTCTTCATCCTCGGTTCTGAACCGGGACGACTGCTCACGCTGGCAGTCGGCGGTGCAGCCGCAATCGCACTCCTGATCGATGGAACGTTCGGTCTCGGATTCTCCATCACCGGTATCGAAAGCACCGTGCTGTTGGCAATGCCGTTCGTCTTTGTCTTCGCCGCACCGCTCGCCGCGCTCGCGATTGACCCGCACGCCCTCGCGAACCGCAAGCCAATTCATCCAACGGCCCGCTGGTTCAATGCCGCGGGGCTCGGGTTGCTTGTTGTGGCAGCCAGCGCATTCGCGGTCGTACTTGCTTCGGTGTACGCGCTCATTCCTATCGACCTTGGCGAGTTCGGCGCGATCGAACTCGAAGGCGGCCGACTCGTGCTCACGATCCTGACGCTCGTACTCGCACTCGCGATTGGTGCCGCAGCGGTGCTCGGTTACCTCTCGCTGCGCGGACCGCAGATCAAGGCCTCACAAACACAACTGCTCGCCATGACCGGTGGCGCCGCGGTACTCGGACTGCTCCTCACGATTCTCGGACTCGTCGAACAGCGTCTCGACCGCACTGACGTCGCATCCGGTTTCGAAGCGATCTACCCGTTCGCGACGCTCTTCATCCTGCCGCTGATCATCGCGATTGGGCTCTACTTGCCACGCGAGGTGCGCGAACACTTCCAGCGCGCAGGTACCGCCATCAAGTTTGGTGCCGCGAACGCTGGCCAGCAGCAGGGCGGCCAGCAGCAGGGCCAGCAGGGATACGGTCAGCCCAACCAGGGTCCGCAGGGTCCAGGACAGCAATGGCCAGCTCAGCAGGGCCAGCAGTTCGGTGGTGGCCAGCAGGGTGCTGGCTACCAGGGCCAGGGGATGCAGAGCCAGGGGATGCAGGGCCAAAGCCAGCAGTACCAGGGTCAGCAGCAGGGCCCGCCGCAACAGGCTCACCAGAACCAAGGTCAGCAGGGCGGCTTCGGTCAGCAGACGGGTCCGGTTGGTGGATACGGTCAGCCGGCCGGTGCTCAGGGCGCGGTTCAGCAGAATCAGACTCAGCGGGGTCAGGGCCAGCAGGGACCAGGCCAGTACGGTGCAACCCAGCCGCAGGCAAATCAGTCTGGTTCTGGCCAGCCGAACTACACTCAGCCGAATTACAACCAGCCCTCCGGTCCCATCCCCGGCTTCGGCCAGCCTGCCAGCCAGGGTGACGGCCAGTCCGAGCAGACCGGTTCATCCAGCCACGGCCAGCGCACGCCAGCAGCCGGTTCGGACTCCCATGCTCCGGGCCAGCAGCCCCAAGGTAAGCAGTCAGCATCCCAGACTTCGACTGGTGGCTCAGGTTTCGGCCAAGCATCCTTTGGTCAGACTGGTGGCTCGCAGGCACCGCAAGAACGGCGTAGCCCATTTGGCAGTCAGTCCGAAAAGCAGAATGCGGCGCAGCAGCAGATCGCGTTCAGCGCTCCCTCCGAGTCGTCTTCGCCAGCTGCTGATTCCGAGGAACCAACCTCGACCACCGCATCGGACGCACCAGCAACAACCGAAGCATCCACCTCGAGCGCACCCGCGGCAGACGAGCCTGTTGATCTCGCGGCCGCGGCGCGTAAGGCGCTGGACCCGGACACTCCTTCGGCCGAACTTGACTGGATGAAGGAACACAAGGAACTGTGGCCGTACCTCGCGTCGGCACCCTCGGCCTCGAACGAGCTGCTGGACTGGCTCGGGAAGACCGAAGACCCCACAGTACTTGCGTACCTCAAGAATCGTGGACACCAGGTGTAGCTGGTCGTCACTAGCTCAACACCTACGCACTCCGCCGCCGCAGCGTCAGCGAAGCGAGCACGAGCGCGGCAACCATGATCGCGGCGATGAGGAGGACCGGGCCCCACACGTCCCACCCCTCATCGCCGACGGTAACCGAGTTGATGGCATCGATCGCATAGCTCAACGGCAGCCAGTGCGAAATTGCGTAGAGCACCTCCGGCATATCCTCGCGGGGCATGAACAGTCCACCGAGCAGGACCTGCGGGAAAACGATCACCGGCATGAACTGCACCGCCTGGAACTCCGTGTGCGCGAACGCACTCGCGAGCAAGCCCAAGGCAGAGCCGAGCAGCGCATCCACGACCGCGACCACACCGAGCATCCACACCGGGCTATTGACCTCGAGACCGCACACGAGCACCGCGTACGCCACCGTGATGATCGCCTGCAGGGTGGCCATGACGCCAAACGCGATCGCGTACCCGAGGATGAAATCTGCCTTCGCGATGGGCGTGGTCATCAGCCGTTCGAGCGTGCCGGAGCGGCGCTCGCGGAGGGTGGTGATGGAGGTGATCAGGAACATCACGACAAACGGGAAAAGCGCGAGGATTGGCCCGCCGAGATTGTCGAATACCTGTGGTTGATCGTCAAAGAGCCAGGCAAAGAGACCGACAAGCAGGCTCGGCGCGACGAGCATGAGCACGATCGACCGAGGGTCGTGGCTGAGTTGCCGCAGAACGCGTCCGGTCGTGGCGAGAGTGCGCACCGGGCTCATGATGCGTCTCCTCGCGCGACGTGGCGTCCATGTGGTTTCGGATGCTCCGCCTCCGGTTTCGAAGAGGCCTGTTCCGCAGCACCGTCCAGGAGCGCCAGAAACGCGGCCTCCGGATCTGCCGCACCGGTGGTAGCGAGCAGGTCCGTGGGCGTCGTATCGGCAATGATTTCGCCCTCGCGCATGAGGAGCAGCCGGTCGCAGCGCAGTGCTTCATCCATCACGTGGCTGCTCACTAAGAGCGTGGTTCCCCCGGCGGCAATTTCGCGGAAGAGCTCCCACAGCTCAATGCGCAGGATGGGGTCGAGACCGACCGTCGGCTCATCGAGCACAATCACTTCGGGGTCACCGAGGAGCGCAATCCCGAGTGACACGCGATTCGACTGCCCACCGCTCAACGAAGACACGGTCTGACGCGTCTGGTCTTCGAGGCCCACGCGCCGAATCACCCGGTCCACATCATCCTTGGAAGCGCCCATGAGCCGCGCGAAATAGGAGAGATTTTGCTGCACTGTGAGGTCGGAATACACCGAACTCGCCTGCGTGTCGTAGGCCACGCGTCGCCGCAATCTGCGGGATCCCGCATCCTCACCGAGCACCCGAACCGTGCCACCCGCAAGTTTCTGCACCCCAACGATCGACCGCATGAGGGTGGTCTTGCCGCAGCCGGACGGCCCGAGCATCCCGGTGATCTGGCCGCGCGGAATATCGAGATTGATGCCGTCGAATACCAACTTCTTGCCGCGTCGCACCTTGAGGTCTCGGACGGCAATCGCAATGTCAGTCATGAAGCGGCCTCGCTTTCGATGAGTTGTGCTGGGCAAAGGCTAGCCTTGAACACTATGAAGCTCTCCTTGGCGC
This sequence comes from Gulosibacter sp., assembly GCF_052090685.1. Lineage (NCBI taxonomy): Bacteria > Bacillati > Actinomycetota > Actinomycetes > Micrococcales > Microbacteriaceae > Gulosibacter > Gulosibacter sp. The sequence continues at coordinate 18,410 of NZ_JBQDBE010000017.1, forward strand.
TGCGGATCAAGAGTCGAGCACCGCTCCTGCAGGTTGCGAAAACCGGTGTCGCGATCGTGCTTGCCTGGTTTGCCGCAAGCTTCCTGCTGCAGGTCGATATGCCGATTTTTGCGGCGATCGCGACGCTCCTGGTTGTCGCCCCAAGCGTGAACCAATCGCTCGAAAAAGGAATCGAGCGGTCGCTCGGCGTTGTCCTGGGCGTAGTGATCGCGATCCTGGGGACGCTGCTGCTTGGCACCGAGTCGTGGGCGGTGCTCGTATCACTCATCGTGGCGCTCGCAGCGGCCTGGGTAGTGCGTGCCTCACCCGGGGTCGCGAACCAGATGGTGATTAGCGCGATGCTCGTGATCGCCCTCGGCCAGGGGAGTCTGGATTACTCGCTGCTTCGCATCGTGGAAACGGTCATCGGCGCGGTCGTGGGCATCGCCGTCAACATGCTCATCGTGCCGCCGGTGCTCGTGGGTCCCGCTCGGGAAAAGCTCGCGGCGCTCGGTGCCGAGACGGCGGCAACGATGGTGCGGCTCGCGGATGCGCTGGTCGAGCGACATACTCCCGGAGAGTTGCAGGGGCTCATGATTGAGGCTCGGTTGATTCGACCGATGCGGGATGCGGCTGCCGAGGCCATCGACGCGGGCTTCGAATCGCTCATGCTCAACCCGAGACGCTCCAAGCATCGCGCGGATCTCGAGGAAATGAAGCGACTGCTCGATGAGGTCCTCTCACCAATTAGCACGCAGGTACTCGGCATGACCCGCGCGTACTTCGACCACTACAGCGACTCGCTCGCGGACGAGCCCGCCACGCATGACATTGCGGATCAGCTCGACCGAGCCGCGCACGATGTGCGACTCGCGGTGCATGAAGCTGACGTGAACCCCGATCCAATGACCTCGATGATTCCTGCGCTCACCGCACCGCTGGAACTGCGGCCGCCGCAGGGTGGCAACTGGATCCTGATCGGTGCGCTCATGGAAGACCTCCGGCGGATTCGCCTGGGGCTTGTCCCGGAGGAAGCTGCGGAAGAAAACTAAGGCCGCAACACAACCTTCCCGGCTGCGCTTCCGTTCACCACGAGATCGAGCGCGAACTTCGCCTCGGCGAGCTTGAAATGGTGCGACACCGGCACACGAATCTCACCGGCACCCGCAAGGTCGAGTAGCTCGCCGCGAGCGTTGTCACGGAACTCGGTGCTCGCGGGCAGCCCGCCGCCGATATAGACAATCCCGAGTTCCTCAGCCTTGTCGCGCCGCACCACGGTGAGGATGCGCTGCCGGTCGGCGACCAGCTCCAGGGAAGCGGCAAGCGCTTCTTCGGTGCCCGCGGCATCCAGAGCGATATCGATGCCGTCGGGGGCGGCTTCGCGAACGCGATCCGCGAGGCCCTCACCGTAGACCACCGGAATCGCGCCGTAGCGGCTGACATTCTCGGCATTCCGCTCTGAGGTTGTGCCGACAACCCGCGCGCCAATGCGTGCGGCCAGCTGCAGCACGAGCGATCCGAGTGCGCCGGATGCACCGTGCAAGAGAATCGTGTCGCCAGCCTGCGCGTTCACTCGATGCAGCATCTCGGCCGCGGTGGTGCCCACAAGGAGCAGCCCGGCGGCTTCATCGAAAGACACCGTCGGCGGCTTCGGCAGCACATCCTTTGCGGGCACGTTCACCCGCGTCGAATATCCACCTGGGATACGAAAAGCGACCACCTCATCACCGACCTCGACTTCGCCAGCCGCTGGCTGCGCATCCTGTCCGATTGCGGTGACGATACCGGCAATCTCAAAGCCGATCGGCCACGGCAGTTTTGAAGGGTCGTTGCCGAGGCGGCCGAGCATCTTGAGATCGATCGGGTTGACCCCGGCAGCTTTGACCTTGATGGTAACTTCGCCGGGTGCGGGCGGCGGCACCTCAACAGGTTGCATCTCGAGTGCGTCGAGCCCGTCGAATTTTGTGGCAACCCAACGCTGATCTACCGCTTCGTTCGTCATAGTCCGCGATAGTAGTGGTCCGGGCTGGATGCTTTGTTCGAGTCAGGCGAGCAGGACGATTTTACCGCCAGCCTGCCCCGACTCAATATGTTTGAGTGCAACCTTGGCCTCGGAAAGCGCGTAGGTGCGTGCGATCGGCACGGTGAGCGTTCCTGCCGCCGCCATCGCAATCAACTCGGGGCTCACGGAATCGCGATACACACGCCCCTCGCCACTGCCATCGATGTAGTGGAAATCGTAGGTCTTGGCGAGATCTCCGCGCACCACCGTCAGGATGCGGTGATGGTCGGGCACAAACTCGAGGGACACATTGGTCGCCTCATCGGTGCCCGCCGCATCCAGGGCGATATCAATGCCCTCGGGTGCCGCCGCGCGCACGCGATCGGCGAGTCCGGGGCCATACGTCACCGGAATACCGCCGAAATCGCTGACATTTTTCGCGTTACGAGCGGAAGTGGTGCCGATGACGGTGAGCCCGAGTCGTGCCGCTTGCTGCAGCACACTTTCGCCGAGGGCTCCGGATGCGCCGTGCAACAGCAGGGTCTCACCAGCCTGCGGGTTCACCCGGTGCAGGATTTCTGCGGCGGTCGTTCCGACCAGCAGCAGCCCGGCGGCTTCCGCATAGGAGAGGTTCTTGGGCTTGAGATAAACGTCCTTTGCTCTGACATTCACTCGGGTCGCGTATCCGCCGCGAACCCGGAAGGACAGCACATCGTCGCCGACCGCCAGCGCACCCGAGGCGGGCTGCGCATCCTCACCAATGGCGGTCACGACGCCGGAAACCTCGACGCCGAGCGGGTACGGCAGTTTCGCCGGATCGCTCAGGATGCTGAGGATCTTGGTATCGAAACGGTTGATGCTCGCGGCGCGAACCTCGACCGTGACCTCGCCCGAGCCGGGCGGCGGTACCTCGTGCGCTTGGAAATCGAGCGAATCGATATTGCCGCCAAACTCTGTTGCTACCCAACGCCTGTCCATGAAGCAATGTTGCCCGCTTCGGCCAAGGGTTCGATGTGAGACGGCGCTAAGCCGATTTCGGTCTGCGGCTGCCGATGAACGCAATCGCGGTACCCACGATCGAGATCCCGACGTACACCGTCGCGAGATCGGGCAGCGCCATGCTTCTCGAGAGCTCGCCCGCGAAGAGTCCGGGCAATGCCGCCGAGGAATAGGAAATCAGGTAGAGCGTCGCGAGCGTCCCCGCGCGCTGCTCCGGTTTGACGTGGACGAACACTCCTTGCATCCCGCTGCTATTCGCGGCACCGTTGAAGAACCCCGCGAGCACGCTGACGATCAGGAACGGCACAATTGCGCCCGCGTGCAGGGTGACCACAATGAAACCCGTGACGATCACGAACAGCACGAGCGTCGTGCGAAGCGCCGGGGTGGTGGGGAATCTTGTGCTGATGCTGCCGCCGATGGGCGCGAGCAGGGTGTAGGAGGAAAACACGATGGCGATCATGAGGGCGCTCGAGGTGCCGAGGTAGTCGCTCGTGAGCCCGGGCGCGAAGGACTGGTAGAAACCGCCCCAGGACCAAGACGCCAGGATCGCGCCGCCCGCGGTGATGATCGCCCGGCCGGAGCCCTCGGGGATTTCCACGCGCGGAATGAGGGAACGCAGGGCGCCCGGGCGTCGGTACACGGTTTCCGGTGCCAACACCACGAGCGGAATCAGCAAGAGTAAGACTCCCGCGGTGATCGAGAGGCTGAGGATGCGCGGCGCGGCCGCGAATTCAACGAGCAGACTCGAGGAGATCGCGCCGACCGGGATCGCGAACGGGGGAGCGCTGCTCGTGACTACAGCCGGCAGCCAACGCAGCCGGGTGCGCGGTGCGAGATCGACAACCATGGCACCGGCCGCGGCGGATGCCATTCCGCAAGCGATGCCCTGCAGGACGCGCCCGAGGATCAGCACCGGCAGCGAATGAACCTGGGTGAGCACGACACAACCCGCAACCGCGAACACGAGCGCGCCAATCACCACCGCGCGCCGGCCGAGGTGGTTCGACAGCCGGCCCAGTACGAGCAGCGACAGCGCCGTGACCAGGAGGTACATGACCGTGGTGAGTGCGAGATCGGCGTCGGTGATCCCATCCTCGACGCGAAAAATGTTGTAGAGCGGAACCGGTACGCCTGACGCGAAGAAACAGCCGATCAGCGCCAGTGTGGCCGCGATAAAGGCGGCCGGTCGAGGCAGCCGTAAACGTCCGTTCTTGCTCAATTGCGCACTGCGATTCCAGAAGTATTGCGAGAGGTCACCGCACCACTCTACGAAATTCGTCAGACCGAAGCTGCGGGCCGGGCTCTGCGCACCGGGGCCGCGCTATTGAATTCGGTTGCGAATGCGCCGGGATGCGCGCCAGGTGAACACGAGCGCGATTACCGCGAGGGCTCCGGCTGCGAACCACACCGGGACCTCCCAGTCGCCGACCACCAGCCGCACGCCGAAGAAGATCTCGAGCGCCGCGGTGCCCTCTTCGTGTCCTCCGAGCATTTTCTCGAGGGTGTCGCCCACGAACTGCTCACGGAGCAGCATCGAAGAATGTGCGAACGGCAAGGTGCTGATCACCTCGCGCACCGCATCCGGGAATAGCCCCACCGGAACATAGGAGCCGCTTACGAACCCGGCGAGCGTGCCGACGATCGTCGAGACCGCGGCGAAGGCACCGTTGGTGTGGATGAAGGACACGATGAATGACCACAGGCCGGCGAACCCCGCGACTGACAACAGCATCCAGCCCACGATCGACGCAATTGCGCCGATACTGAGGAGGAGTCCGGTGCCGACCCACAGGTATACGAGCGCGATGATGAGCACGATTGTGGTCATGCCGGTGCCGATCACCAAGGCGGAAAACAGAAAGCCGAGCGCGAGCTGGCCGCGCGTGACGGGGGAGACGAGGTAGTCCTGGAAGCGCTTCGTGACGCCGTCCTCGACAAAGATGGTCAGCGCACCGAGCGGTGTGGTCATCGCCGAAATCGCGACGATGCCGCCGAACATCCACGCATCCACGAACTGCCGCACCTGCGCCTCTTCCGCCTGGGGAGCGGTGGCGGCGATGGATTCTACTTGCAGGTTCCCGAGGAACAGCGCGTAGAGCAGGAACACCATCAGCGCGCCGAGCATCGAGAAAAACACGTTCATTGGGTCGCGGATATACCTCAAGAGATTGCGTTGCGTGAGCGCGAGCACATTAGACATCGGCGCTCTCCCGTCCGGTCAGGTTCAGGAAGACGTCGTCCATGCGCCCGTGCCGGAACTCGAAGTCGAGCACTGCGTCGCCCTGTTCGGTCAGGATGCGCCGGGCTGCGGCAGCGTCGGGTACCGATATCTCTTTGGTGCCTTCGGCTGTGGTGAGCGTGAGGATGCTCGAGGAGTGTTTGGCGCGCAGGGCCGCTGGTGTGCCCTGGGCAATGAGTTTGCCGTGGTCGATGATGCACACGCGCTCGGCCTGCTCGGTTTCTTCCATGTAGTGCGTGGTGAGGAAGACCGTGAGCCCGGTGCGTTCGCGAAGGTCTTGCACGGTTTGCCACACGAGTCGCCGATTGCCGGGATCGAGCCCCGCGGTCGGCTCGTCGAGAAAGAGGATCTTGGGGTCGTGCAGGAGCGCGCGGGCGATATCCACGCGCCGCTTTTGGCCGCCCGAGAGCTTGCCGTAGCGGCGATCGAGGAGGTCGTGCAACTCGACGATCTCGGTAAGGGCCTCGAGGCGCTCGCGGACTTCCTGGCGATTTGAGAAGTAGGGCAGCCCGCGAAGCGTGAGGTTTTCGCGCACTGTGAGGAAGTCGTCAAGGATGGACTCTTGGAAGACCACGCCGATCGCTTTGCGGACCCCATCACCTTGCGTGACGACATCCTGCCCCGCGACGTTGAGCGTGCCGCGGTCGAACTCGGTGACCGTCGTGAGGCAATTGATCGTGGTGGATTTCCCGGCACCGTTCGTACCGAGGAACGCGAACACGCTTCCCGCCGGGACTTCGAAGGAGATGTCGTCCACCGCAGTCACGTCGCGAAATCGTTTCGTGAGGTTTTGCACGGTCACGCTGCTTTGTGTTTTCGCGCTGGCCTGCCCTGTCGCACTGGTGGTCACGTCATTGTCCTTCCCTGGCGGGCGGTCAGCGTAACACTCTGGGCTTGGCATCTTTCGGCAGTTTTGACTAGGTTTGCGGCGGCTGTCTGGTTCAGATAGTAGATAAGAACATCCTTATAGTGACAGTATTGAGGTGCATGTTCGGGCCACAATCCAGCCCGAACTCATGAACGAACCCCGCCCGTTCTCATTGACCGAGGAGTATCAATGACTCAAGCATCCGCCTATCCGGAGATGCTCGCACTCGCATCCGAATGGAGCGACGACACTCTGACCGTCCAGGCTGGGCGACCCGCGCGGGTTGATGGCGCCGCGACGAATCCTCCCCTCGTACTCAGCACGACCTATATGCATGACACGGAGCGTGCCTATGGTCGCGACGGAAACGATGGTTGGGGTGCGATCGAAACCGCGATTGGTGCGCTCGAGGGAGGTACGGCCGTCGCCTTCGCATCCGGACTTGCCGCCGTCAATTTGGTCCTCGATTTCGTTCCGGCAGGTGGCACTGTCGTGTTGCCGAGTGTGGCCTACTACGGCGTGACGAACCTCTTCGCGCGTGCCGAAGCGAACGGCCGGCTCACGGTTCGCACCGTCGACGCCGCGGACACCAACGCGGTCATCGCGGCTGCGGCAGGTGCCGACATGGTGTGGCTGGAATCCATCGCTAATCCGACGATGCTCGTGTCCGATGTCCCGGCGATTATCGAGGGTGCCCGTCGGAACGGTGCCATGACGGTGGTCGATTCGACGTTCGCGACGCCGCTGCGCCAGAAACCGCTTGATTTGGGTGCCGACATCGTCATCCATTCCGCGAGCAAGCTCATTAGCGGCCACAATGATGTGCTCATGGGCATTGCGATTTGTCGCTCGGCCGAGCGGGCGCAGGCGCTCGCGACTCACCGCCACGACCATGGTGCGGTTCCGGGTGGCCTGGAGGCTTTTCTGGCACTGCGGGGCCTTCGTACTCTCGCCTTGCGGCTCGACAAAGCCGAAGCAAATGCGGGTGAACTCGCTCGTCGGCTCAGCGAGCATCCGCACGTCACACGGGTGAATTATCCGGGCCTACCGAGTAGCCCGCAGCACGAGTTGTCTGCCAGGGTGCTTCCGAAGGGATGCGGAAATATGCTGTCCTTCGAGGTCGCGGGAACGGCCGAGCAGACGGACGAGATTCTCGACGGACTTCGCCTGCTCGCGCACGCGACGAGCTTGGGCGGTGTCGAAACGCTGATCGAACGGCGAACCCGTTGGGAACCCGAAGTGGCTGCCGGTGTACCGATGACCCTCTGCCGTGTCTCCGTCGGCATCGAAAATGTCGATGACCTGTGGGCCGATCTCGACGCATCCATTCGCCGAGTGCTCGGCTGAGCTGTCGTGTCTGACCAGCTCAGTGCCGCACTTGCGGCGACGGTGCAATCGGCTCGCAAGGCTCGAGGGCTCACGGTCGCTGCGCTTGGCGAGGCCTCCGGTGTTTCGCGCGCCATGATTTCCAAGGTTGAGCGAGGGGATGCGCAGCCCACCGCGGTCTTGCTCGCGAAGCTGTCGGGGGCGCTCGGGATGACGCTCTCAGAATTGATTGCGCGTGCCGAGGGGGATTCCTCGCGGCTGCGACGTACTGCGCAGCAGGCTACTTGGGTCGATCCCGACACCGGTTACGAGCGTCGTGCGGTTTCGCCAGCCTCGAGTGCCGCGGTCGAGCTCGTGGATGTTGTGCTTCCGCCGCGTGCGGAAGTGTCGTATCCGGCGGAGGCCTATCAGTTCATTGATCAACAGATCTGGATGCTCGACGGGCAGTTGCGCTTCGTCGAAGGAGAGCAGACCCACGAACTAGAAGTCGGCGACTGCCTGCATCTCGGCAATCCCGTGGACTGCAAGTTCATGAATCCGGGTGACGCTGAATGCCGCTACTTAGTCGTGCTCGGCAAGAACGCTGCGCCTCGACGTGCGGTGTCGCCGCAAAATGGCAGTCGCTAGGGCGGCCCCTACTTGGGGTGGCGCCGGGCCGCTGTGAGGTTGGTTGTCTACACGCCGTTGCTCTGCTGACCGCGGCGGAGATGGGTTCCGGGCGGGTGCGAAGCCGGTCGCCTACTTTGCGATATAGCCACCGTCCACTGGGATCTGTACTCCGGTGAGATACGCGGCTGCCGGGCTTGCAAGGTAGGCGACCGCGCCGGCCACATCCTCGGGCGTTGCAATGCGTCCGAGCGGGATGGCTCCGGCCACAAACTCCTCGGTGCCTTGCGGGTCCTCCTGTTCGGCGACCCATTCCTCGTATAGCGGTGTCCGGGTCATGCCCGGTGCCACGGAGTTCACGCGGATGTTCAGTGGCGCGAGTTCAACGGCCGCAGCAGTCGTGAGCGATCGCATGGCACCCTTGCTTGCGCTATAAATCCCCATTGTCGGGACGCCGATGTGCGCAAGCCGCGAGGTCACATTAATGATCGCGCCGCCTTCGCCACGCTCGCGCATTGCTCGACCTGCCGCTTGCAGGCACTCAATTGCCGCGAACGAGTTGGTGTCAAAGGTATTGCGGATCTCTTCGACCGGCGTGTCGAGCAGCGGACCGGTGTGGTCGATCGCGGCGTTGTTCACGAGCACGTCGAGCTGCCCGTGTTGGCGGACCGTGTCCTCGACAAGCTTTGCCGGTGTGCCCGGCTGCGTGAGATCAGCCTGGATGAATGTGGCGCCGTCACCGAGCTCGCTCGCGACCGCAGCTCCTCGCTCTTGGGAGCGTCCGCTGATGACCACGGTCATCCCATCCGCGATGAGTCTGCGGGCAATCTCAATGCCGATTCCCGAGGTTGATCCGGTCACGAGCGCGACACGTGTGGCAGTCATGGTGTCCTTTCAGGAGCAGTTGTTGTTTCGTCTTCTTGCACGCACCTTGCAAAGTGGTCACTCCTTAGGGTTAAAACTGCGGATAACCCCAAGCAGTGACCACTTTGTTGAAGGCCGTTTTGCAGAATGGTCACTGGTTGTTGCTATTTCCGCCGATACCAACAAGGAGTGACCACTCTGCGGGAGGAGGTAGCGCCGCTACTTCGCTTTGGCGCCGATGAGGGTTTCGCCCTGCGCAAGGCGCAGGTGGTCGTCGCTGCCGGGAATGACGTTGCCGCGCAGCGAGCGTCCGGCGGTTTCACGGAAGGTGAGAATCGAAATGAACCCGATAACGCCGGCAGCGGCGAGGTAGTAACCGGGCATCAAGAAGTCCCCGGTTGCGGCGACCAGCCCCTCATTGATCGCACCGGCGGTACCACCGAAGATCGCGGTCGACAGGTTGTAGCCGATTGCGAAGCCGGAATAGCGCACTGCGGTCGGGAAGAGCGCTGGCATCGTCGAGGAGATCGTCGCGAGAATCATCGTGAGGAAGATGCCGAGGATGCCCATTCCGGCAAGCTGCGCCCAGACACTGTCGATGTTCACGAGCATGATCGCGGGAATCGAGAATATGGCGATTCCGAGGCTCGCGACGATCAGCTGCGGTTTTCGTCCGATCTTGTCGCTCAGCGCCCCCAACGGCACAATGATCGCCATCATCACCAGCTGAATGATCACGAGCGTCATATTCGATTCGACCACCCCGTGTCCTAGCGTCGCCGACAGGTACGTGGGCATGTAGGTCAGCACGAGGTAGAAGCCAACATTGATGAGCACCACAAAACCGATGAGCTTGAGCAGCTGTCCGGGGTAGGTGCGGATGAGCGTCGCAAAGGACTTCCACGCCGAGGCATTCGCGTCGGTGTGAGCCGAGTCCTCGGTAAAGGTCTCGGACTCTTCGAGACTGCTGCGCATCCAGAGTGCGACGAGACCGAGCAGTAGCGTCACGAGGAATGGCGCACGCCACCATCCGGCCATCATCCCGTCTTCGCCGACAATGAGCGTCAGCGTGGTGCAGAGAATCGCGGCGCCGCTGAACCCGGCGAGCGTTCCGAACTCGAGGAAGGAGCCGTAGAACCCGCGTCGATTATCGGGGGCGTGCTCGGACATGAACACAGCCGCACCCGCGTATTCGCCACCCGCGGAGAACCCCTGCACCATGCGGAGCAACACGAGCAGAATTGGTGCGAGGAATCCGACGTTGTCGAAGGTGGGCAAGAGTCCGATTGCCGCCGTGGACACACTGATCATGATGATCGTGAACACGAGCACTTTTTGTCGACCGATGCGGTCGCCCAACGGCCCGAGAATGAACCCGCCGAGCGGTCGCACGAGGAATGACACCGCGAAGGTCGCGAACGCCATGATGCGCGGGAGCGCCCCGGCGTCGTCATTGAAGGTGAAGAACAACTGCGAAATGTAGACCACGAGGTAGCCGTAGATTCCGTAGTCGAACCACTCAATGGCGTTACCGATTGCCGAACCCGCGACGGACTTCCGCGCGGTTTTCTTTTGCATCGGTGTCAGGTCGATCTCCCGAGTAATCGGGGGAAGCGACTGTGCTTGAGATTGCTCGTGTGTCATGTCTGCTCCTTTACAGATTGGCGATCGAGCGAGAGTTTCCGATCGAACTCCTGGTTGGTGTTCAGTCGGTGATTGCACCAAGCCGCAGTGCAATCAAGGCAAAAGCCCGAGCCGCGATGTGGAGTTCTGTGACAGATACTCTCTCATCCGGCTGATGTGCTTGTCCCGTAATATCCCCAGGTCCGAGCACAATTGTGGGCACATTGTGATGATTGGCGAGGAATCCTCCCTCGCAGGATGCAGACCACACCCCGGTATCTCCGGGGCCGCCAACCTCGCGTACCGACTCGCAAGCGAGGCGTACGAAGTCACTTTCGGGGTCGGTCAAAAAGCCCGGCATGGTCATTTCGACGGTGCCTGCAAATTGGATGCGTTCGGTGCCCGGGCGGGCATGGTTGCGATGGCGTTCGCGCACCTCGCTAAGCAAGTTGTCGAGGATCCCCTCGGGGTCTTCTCCGGGTAGCGTGCGACGGTCAATCGAGACGCTGCAGCGGTCGGGGACGATGGATGTGCCGTGACCGCCTTCGATCATGCCGACATTCCAGTCGCCCGAACCGAGTACGGGGTGTTTCGCGCCGTGGAGTTTTTCGTGGTCGGCTTCGACTGCCGCCACGAGGTCGGCGGCGGCGTAGATCGCGTTCGCGCCCTCTTCGGGTTTCCCTGCGTGTGCGCTCGCGCCGGTGATGTCCACCCGCAGATTGGTGGCGCCGCGGCAGGCGGTAATCGCCGTGAGCCCGGTGGGTTCGGCGACGACGCAGCCCGCGTAGTTTCCGGGAGCGACCGTGTCGATGTAGCGCAGTGCACCTTTCGCGTCGACCTCCTCGTCGACGGTGCACACGAAGGTCATCGGAATATCGGGCGCCTCCGCGTGCACGGCATGCATCGCGGCGATCACGGCGGCAAGACCGCCTTTCATATCGGCCGCACCGCGCCCAAAGAGTTCATCCCCGAAGCGTCGCGGCTCGAAGGGGTCGCCGCTCCAGCCTGCGCCGGCTGGCACCACGTCGCTGTGCCCGAGGAAGAGGATGCCGCCCTCGCCGTCATTCGGGCCGAGTCGCGCGACGAGGTTGGGCCGGTCGGCTTCGACATAGTCCACCTCGACACGGGCGCCCAGCACCCGCAGCGACACGCCTATTCGTTGGGCGACCGCCTCCTCATTCCCACCGGGATTCTCGCTCGCGGCGCGAATCAGGTCGCTCGCGAGCTGCGCGATCGCTTCCGGATCAATCCGGTTGAGCACGCGCTCGGTGATGGGGATGTCGTCAACTGCGTTGTCCACGATGGCCTCCGGAGGGGTGTGTGCATTCACGCGGCAACTCCGGTTGAAGAGTGCACGGCCTCCTCGAGCGCGGCGTGTAGACGCGTCACACCTTCGTGGGTTCTAGCCGGGGTTGAGGTGGCGAAGCACAGGCGCAGCGCGTTTCGGAAGGTTCCCGAGGCCGTAAATGCGGGCCCCGGAATATAGGCCACGCCGTGACGCAAGGCGATCGGGAAGAGTTCTTCCGCATCCACCTCCGCATAGCGACCGCGGAGCGTGAGCCACAGGAAGAAGCCGCCCTCGGGGTTCGTGGCGGTAACGTCTTCGCCGAATACCTCGCGCAGGGAGTCCAGCAGCGCGTACTTGCGCTCGCGGTAGACGCCGCGCAGTCGGTCGACGTGCGCATCCAGTGCGCCCTCGGCGAGGTAGTCGGCGACGATGTGCTGCATCGGCACTCCGGTGCAGGTGTCCATCGACTGCTTCGCGTTGATTGCGAGCTGGCGAAGCGAGGGGTCGAGTTCCATCCAACCGATTCGAAGGCCCGGCGCGAGCACCTTTGAGAAGGTGCGCACCTGGATAATCCGCGGGTTGCCGGGGCTCAATTCGGCGAAGCTCGGCACCGATTCGCCCTCGAAGCGCAGCGAACCGTAGGGGTCGTCGTCAACGATCACGGCATCCCATTCTTCGGCGAGCCGCAGCAGCTCGAGGCGGCGCTCGAGCGACATCGTGGTGCCGGATGGGTTCTGGAAGTTCGGTACAGTGTAGATCGCCTTGGGCGTCTGGCCGTGTTCGGCGACGAGCCGCGGCAGGTCTTCGACGACCATGCCAGCCGCGTCGATCGGAGCTTCGAGGATGCGCGCCTGATAGCTCTGCGCGGTCCCGATTCCGTTCGTGTAGGTCGGCGCTTCGACAACCACGGTGTCGCCCGCGTCGATGAGGAGCTTGAAGGCAATGTCGAGCCCCTGCATCCCACCGGTGGTGATCAGGATGCGCTCGGGGTCGGTCGCAAGTCCGCGTCGCTGCAGGTGCGCGGCCACCTCGCGGATGAGCTCGGGCTCACCCTCGGTCGCGCCGTAGTCGAAGCGGCCAGCCGTGGGAGCTGCGAAGAGTCGCGCGAAGTCCGCTTCGGGGATCAACTCGGCGTTCGGTGCGCCCATCGCGAAGCGCACAATATCGTGCGTCTGCGAGGCGAGTAGCGAGGTCGACGAATCGATAACCGAGCCGTGGAGCTGCTCGACGCGCGAAGAAAGCCGTGGGCAGGTCGTGTTCTCGGGCTTGATCAACGTGTTGGCGTTCATATGTGACTCCTATTCGGAACGACGATGAGGTCTCGTGGGGCGGTGGTGAGTTGTTCGACGCCGGATGCGGTGACCCGGATCGATTCGGAGGCTTCGAACCCGAAGCCGGTCATCCACATCCCCGCAATGAGGTGGAAGGTCATGTTTTCTTGCAGCACGGTCTGGTCATCGCGGCGCAGGCTCACGGTGCGCTCGCCCCAGTCGGGTGGGAAGCCGATGCCGATCGAGTAGCCGAGACGGGAGGCTTTGCTATACCCGGCCTTGCTGATCACCGCAGTGAACGCGGCAGACACATCGTGGGCGGTGGCGCCCGCGCGGACGGTAGCGAGTGCCGCTTCGATCCCCGCCACGGTTGCGGCGGCGAGCTGCTCGAGTTCTCGTGTGGGCGTGCCAATTACTGCGGTGCGCGCGATCGGTGCGTGGTAGCGGCGGTGCACGCCGGCGAGTTCGAAAGAAATACCCTCCCCGGCAGGCAGCGGCGTCTTGCTCCAGGTGAGGTGGGGTGTGTCGGCGCCCGCACCGGTGGGGAGCATCGGCACGATTGCGGGGTAGTCGCCGTCCACGGCGGGCTTGTCGCCGGCAGCTCCAGGGCCGAAGGCCTGGGCGTACTGAATTGCGGCGGCCACCTCGTTCGCGGGGCGACCGGCGGCGAGCGCGTCGACCCCGGCCTGCAGCGCGAAATCGCACACGCGGCCCGCGGCCCGCATGTATTCAATCTCGGCGGGAGACTTCACCAGCCGCACCCAGTTCACGAGGTCGTGTGATTCGACCAGATCCCACTCGGGCAGCGACTCCTGCAGCGAGCGGAAGGTTCGCACGGCGAAGAAATGCGCTTCGCCCTCGTAACCGACTCGCGCTGCCTGCCCGAACCCGCGCTCGCGAAGCTGCTCACCCATCCACTGCCCCGGGTGGCAATCGCGCTGGTGCACGAGCCTCTCGGGGTAGCCGAGGACATTCTCGAGTGCGATCCCGGTCGCGGTGCGGTGCGCGCCGTTCGCATCCATTTCGCGGAGGATGAAGGTCGGCTCACCGTCCACGGGTAGGTGCAGTACTTGCGGGGTATAGAAGGACCAGGCGTTGTACCCGGTGAGGTAGTAGAGGTTTGCCGGGTCGGCAATGAGCAGCGCATCAAAACCCTGTGCGCGAGCAGCCTCGCGCACGCGCTCTTGGCGGGCGGCGTACTCGCTTTCCCCGAATGGGATGGGGAACGCGGTGCTGTCGTTAACCGTGGTCATATCGTGATTCTTTCTACCTGGATGGGCGTGGCACCGTTGCCTCTGATGGAACTGTATTGCTTGACACTCTTTCGAGGAAGCCGGTGCAACTTCCCAATATGCTTAAGTGGTACTTAAGTATGCTGACGACGGTGTCAAACGTGGGGGAGGAACATGCTCGATGTTCGCAAGCTGAGCCTATTGCGGGAATTGGAGCGGCACGGCAGCCTCGTGGGGGTCTCGCGTGCACTCGGGATCTCTTCCTCTGCGATTTCGCAGCAGCTCACCAAACTCGAGTCCGAAGTGGGCATGCCGCTGCTCGAACGCATCGGCCGGAACGTGCAGCTCACTCCGGCGGGGCAGTTGCTCGCGAGACGAGTCGGCCAAGTGGAAGAGATCCTTGAGGATGCGGAGGCCGACCTGGAATTGCGGCGTTCGCGAGTCCAGGGTGTGGTCCGCTTCGCCGCGTTCTCAACATTCGCGATTCGCTACGTGCCGGAACTCCTGCGAAGGATGCGTGAGACGCATCCCGACGTGGTGGTCGAGTTCGCACACGTGGAGCCGACCGAGGCGCTTGAAGCTGTGGCGGGCCGGCGAGCGGACATTGCGGTCACCGATGAATATCCCGGCATCCCTCGCGCCACCGATACCCAGATGACCTCGACGTTTCTCTTGCGGGACGCGATTTCGGTGTATGTCCCGAGCGAGGTGGCGTCAGTGACCGAGCTGGCAGAGCTGCCGTGGATGCTCGAGCCGATTGGGAGCGGCGCGCGGGTGTGGGCGGAGCGGATGTGCCACGGCGCTGGATTTTCGCCGCGGGTGTTATTCGAATCCCCGGATCTGCGATTGCACTACGACCTTGCGGCGGAGGGGCTCGCCGCAGTGTTCTTGCCCGATATGGTCGCGCAAGACGAGCGAATACGCGCGAGTAATCTCGCGGACTACCGATTCGAATGGCCCGCGGATACGAGCGGCGATCTCTACCGCGATGTCTTCGCGGTGATGCGTCGCGGTGGCGATAGGCGACCCGCCGTTGCGGCATTTATGGCGCATATGAAGGACGTGACTGCGTTCGGGTGACCGTTGCGGAATCCCGAAAACCTCATTGAGCCCCGAGGACGCATAATCCCCGAGGCCCAATGATGCCGCGTGTCCGCCTATTTGCGCGTGTGACTACTTGATTGCCGCGCGCAACTGCGCGGCTGCCGCACCGACGTCCGGTGCACCGTAGATTGCGCCGCCAGCCACGGCTACTTGCGCGCCCGATTCCTGGACCGACTCAATCGTCGTCGCGTTGATGCCGCCAGCCACGGAGAACGGTACGCCCGAAGCTTCCCCGTCCCGAAGCAGCGTGGAGAAGGTGAAGCCCTCTTCGGCCTGTTCGTCGAGACCCGCGTGCATTTCGACAAACTGAGCGCCGAGTGCGACGACCTCTTTTGCTCGCTTCGGCTTGTCGGATACCCCGATGAGGTCAACAACGACGCCCTTGTTGTGCTGCTTGGCGGCCTTGACGGCACCCGCGATGGTGCTGTCACCTGCCGAGCCGAGCACGCTGACAAGGTCGGCGCCTGCGGTGAACGCGATATCGGCTTCGAGTTCGCCCGCATCCATAGTTTTCAGATCCGCGAAGACGACCTTGTCGGGGTGCGCTTGCTTGATTGCGGTGACCGAAGAAAGGCCCGCGTTCTTGATTAGCGGGGTACCCAGCTCAAGAATGTCGACGTGCGGTGCGGCAGCGGCAGCGAGCTCGAGCGCGGCTTCGGTGGTCAGGGTGTCCATAGCGAATTGGAGTTTCATAGTGTTCCTTCTGTTTTGAGGATGCTGTTGTGGGGTGGTTTTAGGGATGCTGTGGCGGGTCGCAGCGTGGCTACTCGATATTGGCGTGGCGAGGCCAGAGCTCGTCGGCGCTTTGGGCGCTGCGGTGCCACAGGGTGTCGAAGATCGCGTCTCCGAGTAGTACGACGATTTGTTCAAAGAGCGAGCCAGCGTATTGCTCGGATGCGGAGCCGCTGCGGTCGAGTTTGTCGGCCGCCGGCACGATGAGCGTGGCCTTCGAGAGGACCGCGAGCGGTGAGGACGGTGAGGTCGTAATCGCCGCGACACTCGCACCGGTGTCGACTGCGGTGCGGGCAGCACGAACAATGCCTCCGGTGGTCCCGGAGCCGCTTGCGGTGAGCAGCAGATCGCCCGGACCGATCGCGGGCGAAGTCACATCCCCCACCACATGGACGGTGAGGCCCAAATGCATCAGGCGCATTGCCGTCATCTTGAGCGCGAGCCCCGATCGGCCCGCGCCCATGAGGAAGATTCGCGGTGCGCTCGCGATGAGATCCGCAACCGCATCGAGCTGATGCGGGTCGGTGCGCTCGAGTGTGTCGATTACCTGCTGGACCTCGCCGCCGATGCGATTCAGCGAGTGGTCAACTCCGATGTTCATAACGTCCATATGCCAATCCTGATGGCATTCGCCCGCGAACGGACCTGCCAGGACGGACGGTTCTACCTACCCATAACGGTGGGAAGGTAGTGGCGGGTAGGGTGTGATCATGACTAAAGATGTGGCCATGACTGACGATGTGGATGTGCCTTCCGCAGCTTCTCGCAGGCTCGTTCAGGAGCATGCGCGCGTGATGGCTGCGCAAGTAGATCGGCACGCAGTGACCTTGGAGAATCTGCTCGCGATTCTTCGCGCCGATCGTGTCGATGATCGCACCGCACGCGCGATGGCGATCGAGGTCGCGACTACCTCGCTCGTGCAACTCCGAATGGCCACGGATGAGCAGCAAAGCAGCATGCTGGAGCCGGTGGTGGGGGCCTTTGCGCGGCTGCAGAACGATCTCCGGCCGCTGGTGCGATTCGGTGGTCTTGATATTCAATTCGTGGAACCTCCCGCATCCGGCCGTGCGCTCCCCAGCGAAGTGGCGCACGCGGCGCGGGCGATCGTCCGCAGCGTGGTGCTCGCCTTCGTTGATTCGGGCGAGGCGAAGCGGGTGCGCATCCAATGGGATTGCGACGGTTTGAACCTGCTGATTGGAATTCGTGATGACGGTGCGGGAGAACTGACCGTGCATGACGATTCGCTGCGTCCGGTCACGGAACATGTGAGCGCACTAAACGGGGATGTGGATGTGGAATCCACGCTGGGCTGGGGGTCCTCGCTCGACATTCGGCTGCCGCTGGACCCACCAGCAACGCCGGAGCCGCTCAGTGACTCCGCCGAGTTATCCGGGCGTGAGCGGGAGGTGCTGCGGCTCGTGGCCGAGGGCGCGAGAAATCAGGACATCGCGACGCAGCTGGGCATCTCTGCGAACACCGTGAAATTCCACGTGTCGAATCTGCTTCGAAAGGTCGGTGCACGCTCGCGCGGAGAGCTCGCTGCCCTGGCTCGCAACTAAAAGCGCCTCAAACAGATACTTAAGCTGCGCTTACGAATATCGGTAATTCGCATCCACTTCTCTTTAGGACTGCGCGGCAATACATTGGTGCGCAAGCCGTGACGTACTCACCGGCTACATACCTACTTAGCGAAGGACACACTGTCGTGCGAATCTCAGTTGTCAAAGAAATCAAGCCGCAAGAAACTCGCGTTGGCCTCACCCCGGCGGGTGCGACCGACCTCGTTCGCCGGGGACACACGGTGTTCGTGGAGCGCGGCGCAGGCGAGAAATCCGGCTACCCGAACGAACAGTACGCGATTGCCGGTGCGGAGCTCACCGACCGCGACTCCGCGTGGGCGCAGGCTGAACTCATGCTCAAAGTCAAAGAGCCCATTGCCGAGGAATACCGCTTCCTGCGCGCCGACCTCACGCTGTTCACGTATCTGCACCTCGCCGCCGACCGCGCGCTGACCGAGGCGCTCGTCGAAGCGGGCACGCTCGCCATTGCTTACGAGACCGTGCAAGACGAAACCGGGTTGCCGCTGCTTACTCCGATGAGTGAGATCGCGGGCCGACTCGCAGCACACGCCGCCGCCACGCAACTCATGCGTCACTACGGCGGTCCCGGACTCTTGATCGGCGGCGCGCCCGGAGTTGCTCCGGCGCGTGTGCTCATCATCGGCGGGGGAGCGGTGGGTACGCAGGCCGCGCACCTCGCACTCGGGATGCAGGCCGAGGTGACCATCCTCGACATGTCGGCAAAACGCATCCGGCAACTCGACGGCATCTTCGAGGGGCGTGCTCGCGTCCTGATGTCTGACCCGCACACCCTCGAATCGGAACTCGCGCAAGCCGATGTCATCATCGGTGCCGTGCTTGTTCCGGGTCGGGCCGCACCCAAGGTGGTGCGTCGCGAACAGCTCTCAATCCTGCGACCCACGGCACTGCTCATTGATGTCGCAATCGACCAGGGCGGTGCATTCGAAACATCGCGGCCCACCACCTTTGAATCGCCGATCTTCGAAGTCGAAGGAATCCGTCACTACTGCGTCGCGAATATGCCCGGCGCGGTCCCGCAGACGGCAACCCGCGCGCTGACCAATGTGACGCTGCCCTATGTTCGCCAAATGGCCGATCGGGGTGTGGCGGCGGCGATCGCCGCGGATGCATCGCTCGCGGCTGGCGTTAATGTCAGGGACGGACGGATCGTCTATCTGGGCGTTGCGGAGGCCTTCCCGGAACTCGCGAACGGTCACCGCGAGAGCGTGGGCGCGTAGCGAATCAGGTGGGTCTAAACCTTGCGAATGGCGCGCTCGAGCGCTTGCAGCGCATCCCGTGCTCGCATGAGGTCCTGAACCTGCGCCGGCGAAAGTGACGCGACCGCGCTGTCCAACCCCGCCGCCCAGGCGTGCGCAATCTCGAGGTGCTCCATCACGCCGAGTTCGGTCGCCTCAATGTGCACGACTCGCTTATCGGTCTCATCCGGCACGCGCTCGGCGAAACCGCGGCTCACGAGCGAGCGGATCGCCGTGCTCGTATTCGACTGGCGAATATTCAATGCCGCCGAAAGCTCGCCAACAGTCGAGCCCGGCTTGTCAATAATCTGCTTGAGCAGCGTGAGTTCGGTGGATGGGACGCTCGCCCGATCGGGGACGCGGTAGTGAATCGTCCACGCGAGCTCACGCAGGGTGACCGTGAAGTCACGCGCGGCCGCATCCAGTTCTACTGGAGCGGCCGCGACAGTGTCAGGCGCGGTACCCCGCGCAGTGTCGTGCAGATCGGTCATGGACCGAGCCTAGCAATCGCGCGCTAGAGCGGTTGCGCCATGACTTCGAGGACGTGGTTCGTGGCGGCGACATTGTCGAAGCCATCGAGGTGACCGGTTTCCCACTGGGCGATTGCGAGCGAGGTCTCGACGATGAGCTTGCAGCGCTCGAACCGACGCTCGGTGTAGTCGATGAAGCCTTCTTCGAGTGAGTCCGTGCGAACGAGGCTGTCAGCAAGCACAACGCCGTCTTCGATGGCCTGCGCTGCGCCTTGGCCGAGGTGTGGCGTGATGGCGTGCACCGCGTCACCGATGAGGACCACGCGACCCTTGTGCCACTCGCCATAGGCCATGAGTGACTCTTCGGGACGGAGCACGATGTCCGCATCCTCATTGAGGTACTTGTCGCGAACTTTACCGGTAATGCCCTTGTAGTCCGAAAGGTATTCGCGGAGCGAAGAGACGAGTTCGGCACCCTGGGGGCGACCCTCACGCGGCATCTCCGCATTGAAGAAGAGATACGCGAGATCCTTGCCGATTGGCACGAGCCCCGCCATTCCCTTCGGGCCTTCCTGCAGGATGATTCGGTCGATCTCCGGCTCGCGTGGAATGTTGAGGCGGTAAGCAGACTGGCCGATGTATTTCGGCTGAATCTGCTCATCGAGGACGTAGCGGCGGACCTGTGAACGCACGCCGTCGGCGCCAACGACGAAGTCGTAGTCTTCACTCGAGCCGTCGGCGAATTCCACGGTGACGCGGTCCTCGTGGTTCGTGAGGTCGGTGAACTTCGTGGCGTAGTCGATGCGCGCACCGGCTTCGAGCGTCGCATCCGTGAGGATCTTGTGCAGCTTCGGGCGAGTGAGCCCGTTCATCGGCGGGAGGTCCTCGTCGTCGATCTTGGAGCCCGCCATGCTGTGCTTGAAGTTGCCGTCCACATCGTATGTGGCACCCCAGGCTTCGGCAGGGAATCCCTGATCGAGGCACTTATCGAGCACCCCGAGCATCTTGAGTGCGCGAAGGGCGTTGATGGGCTGGATGATGCCCACGCCGAAGATCGACGAGTGCATGTCTTCTTGCTGTTCGATTACGCGAACGTCGTAGTCGGCCTGTGCGAGCGCGGTTGCGGTCGAGAGTCCGCCGATGCCGCCGCCAACGATGAGTACTTTGCCTCGAGTCATTCGAATCACCTACACCTTTGTTGGGATTTGTTCTTGATGTCACGATTCCCATCCTCGGGGACCGCCTAGGAACATATGTTTGCATATATATTTAAATCGCGCTAGTTTGAATTTCATCACGCGGTCGACACAGCTGTCAGCCGCACGACAACCGGGTAGGCAGCGAAGCCGCTGACTACCACTCATCTGCAGCGACGCAGGAGGCATGGTGAACCAAGACCGCGAACTTGAACCCAAGACAGTCATCGAGCTGCGCTCAATCTCGAACCACTTCGGCGGCGCCGCGGCGCTTCGCGACGTCGACTTCGACCTTCGGGCAGGCGAAATTCACGCCCTCGTGGGCATGAACGGCGCCGGTAAATCGACTCTCGTCAGCGCCATCAATGGCAGCATCAACCCGAACGACGGTGAGATTCTCATCGACGGTGAGGAAGTGCATTCGCTCACGCCACGCAAAGCCCGCGAACTCGGCATCGCGACGGTGCCGCAAAAGCGGAACCTCGTGAACAGCCTCACGGTCGGAGAGAATCTCCTGATCGGACGGCTGCCCAAGCGTCGCGGGGTGATTGATTGGGCGCAGGTCAACGAGCAATCGCGTGAGCTGCTCGCGGAAATCGGCCTCGACATTGATCCGCGCACCCCGGCGGGCTTGTTGACTTCGGCGGAACAGACCATGGTGGAAATTGCCCGCGAGAATCACCAGGGACACATCCTGATTCTCGATGAGCCAACCGCGACGCTCGGCGGTGCGGCCGCCGAGCGCGTGCGCGAGCTCGTCAAACTTCTGCGCTCGCGTGGCCGCGCCATCATCTACATTTCGCACCACCTGGATGAAATTCTCGAGCTCGCCGATCGCGTCACGATCATGCGTGACGGCCGCAAGCGGCTCACCGTGCCGCGCTCCGAGTTGGATGTGCCAACTCTCGTGCGCGCCATGGTCGGCAGCGACGTGGTGCAGACTCGGCCCGACCGCGCGGATCGCACACCCGGTGCCGAGCGCATCGCGATCGAGGGCTTGAGCGCGGGGCGGCGGTTGCAAGGGCTTAGCGTTGCGGTTCGCGCGGGCGAAATCGTCGCCGTGCTCGGTCCTGCGGGCGACGGCCAAGCGGTCTTGTTCGGCGCGCTGTCGGGTGCGGCGATTCCGGATGCGGGGGAGTTGACCGTGAACGGCAAGACCGTGCCGTTCGGCAGTGTGAGCAAGTCACTGCGAAGTGGATTGCGCTGCGTCACGGGAGATCGCCTGAGCAAGGGGCTCGTCGGCGGCTTGAGTGTCGACGAGAACATCCTGATGGCACGCGACCGCAAGGAGCGTCGCACACTCGTGAGCTGGCCCGACCTGCACCGGCGCGCGAAATCGCTGCGGGATGCGTTTGGGGTCAAGACCATCGGGCAGGACCCGCTCGTGTCCATGCTCTCTGGCGGAAACCAGCAGAAAGTGCTGCTTGCCAAATGGCTCGCGGACAAGCCCGACGCCATCTTTCTTGAAGAACCCACCAACGGGGTCGATATCGCGGCGAAGGAAGACATCCACCGTGAAATCGACCAACTCGCGGGGGGCGGAGCGGCGGTCCTGCTGTCTTCGTCCGACGTCCACGAGGTGCTTCGCCTCGCTGACCGCATCGTCGTGGTAAACGGCGGTCGCATCGTTGCTGAACGCGACGCTGAATCTGTCACTCGCGACGAACTCGTCGCACTCACCATCGGAGAATCCGCTCGTGCCTGAGAACACCACTACCGCGCCCGTGAGCGCCATCACCAAGTCCTCGATTCCGAAGGTCAGCACCCTGAACACGGCGCACCTTGGGTTGATTGCCGTGATTATCGTCGCGGTGATCATCACCTCCATCGGAACCGACTCATTCCTCACCGCAAATAACCTCGTCAATGTGCTGCGCCAAGTGAGCGTGCTCGCGGTGCTCGCCGCGGGCCTCACGATGCTCATGATCTCGGGCGGAATCGACTTCTCCCTCGGCAGCAACCTCGCGGTGACGATGGGCATAGTCGCCCAAATGCTGACACTAGAGGTGGATACGTTTCTCGCCATCATGATCGGACTCGTGTGCGCGACCGCAATCGGCTTCGTGAACGGGTTGGTGGTCACGTATACAAAAGTGACACCCTTTGTCGCGACCCTCGCGACTGCGACACTGCTCGACGGGCTCGCTCTGCTCGTGATCGACGGCCTGAGCGTCTCCGCGCAGAACAAACTCTACGAATTCGGTAACGGCGCTGTCTTCGGCATTCCCTATATCCTGCTTGCCGCGATCGTCATCTGCGTGATTGTTGGCCTCGTGCTGCGGTACACCGCATTCGGTCGCAATACCTTCGCAATGGGTGGCAATGAAGAAGTTGCCCGGTTGACCGGCATCCCCGTGGCGCGGAACAAGATCCTGCTGTACTCGGCGGGTGGCCTGCTCGCAGGGCTCGCGGGAGTCATGATGCTCGCGCGGCTCGGCGCGGCAAGCCCCGGCGTCGGCGGGCTCGCGCTCGAACTGCAAGCGGTCGCGGCCGTGGTCATCGGTGGCACCGCGCTGGTCGGTGGCAAGGGCAGCATCATCGGCACCGTGCTCGGTGTGCTCCTGCTCGGCATCGTGGCCAACGCACTCAACCTGCTCGGCGTATCCAGTTACTACCAAGACATGTCGGTCGGCGCGGTCCTGCTCATCGCCGCCATCATGAACGTCGTGCAGTGGCGACGACGAAAACTCTAACCACGCTCCAGTAGTCATCCCACAACTCATCTCGAAATCTCTTCGCCCAATCGGTCGAAGTCGCAAAACACGATGACGTGTTTTCGGAAAGGAAACTATGAAAAATTCACGACGCGGACTCTTCCTTGGCTCGAGCCTCGCCATCGCCGGCATGCTGCTCGTCGGCTGCAGCTCGGGTGGCGGCACCGGTGAAAGCGGCGAAGCCGCCGCCGGCGGCGGTGAAGGCGACCTCACGATCGGGTTCATCGGCAGCGCCGACAACGAGTGGGGCACCTGCCTACTCAACGGCGCAGAATCCGGTGCCGCCGAAGCGGGCGTTGAGATCCTCACCGCCACCTCCGGCCAGGATGCGACCATTGAGATTTCGAATGTTGAAGACATGATCTCGCGCGACGTGGATGCGATCGTGCTCAACACGGTCAGCGTCGACTCGCTCGAGGGTGCAATTCGCACCGCCACGGATGCGGGTGTGCCGATCTATTTGACCGCGGTTATGACGGACGATCTCGACTCTGTGCTCGGCGCCACGGTTGTGGATCTCGCGCTCGTTGGTGAACTTGCCGCCGACTGGGTCAATGAAGATAGCGGCGGCGCGGATGCCACTGCCGCAGTGGTTGCCGGTGCGCCGGGCGCCTCGAGCGACTTTGTCGCGGCCGGATTCGAAGAGGCGCTTGGTGACAATGTTTCGGTGATCGCAAACCAGCCGGGCATGTTCAACCGCGGCGAGGCACAGTCGGTCGCGGAGAACATCATTCAGGCGAACGCGGACCTCGACTACGTGTTCGTACTGAACGAAGACATGGCCTTTGGCGTGCAGACCGCACTGGATGCCGCCGGTTCCGACGCCCAGATCGTCACGACGAACGGGACGGATGCGGGCCTCGACGCGGTCTCCAACGGCACCTTCGCGGCGACTGTGTCGGACTCGGCCGCGCAGCTCGGTGCAAACTCGATCGTCAACGCGGTCAACCTCTTGCAGGACCCGGAAGGTGAAAAGGTCTCGCAGTCACCCGTGTTGCTGGTCACCCCAGACAACATCGAAGAGGCTCCCGCCTTCTGTGAGTAGCACCGCCTATCCGCCAAAATCTTGGTCACATATGTTCGGTCTGAGGTACAGACTGGTCACATATGTGACCAAGATTTTGCGTTTCCGCGCTTAGCCGACAGTCCGATCGCGTCCCGCAATGAAGCCCGCTGCCGCGAGTGCGATCATGCAGCCCACGAAGCACCACAGCACCGGGATCCAGCTGCCGGTGATCTCGAAGAGCCCGCCAATGAGCACGGGGCCGAGGGCGGCAATGAGATAGCCAATCGACTGCGCCATTCCGGAAAGTTTGGCGGCGGCCTGATTCGAACTCGAGCGCTCACCAATGAGCGCGAGTGCCACCCCGAGTAGGCTCGTCGTGATTGCCCCGAGTAGCGGCGTCCACAGCGGAATGAGCTGTGGTGCGAACAGCATCCCCAAAAAGGGGACCGTTCCCAGCAGCGCCAATCCGACTGCGACGAAGCGGTTATCGCGTACGCGCTGCATCACGAACATGACAATGAGGGAACCGGGAATCCCCAAGATCTGGTTCAGGGCCAGGTGCGTGCTCGCCTCGGCTTCGGTGTAGCCGAAGGACATTTCAATCAGTGGCGCCCAGTTAATAAAGGCGTAGAACGCGAGCGACTGGATGCCCATATAGGCGGTGACTGCCCAGGTGATGGGGGAGCGCCACAGGCTCACGCCCTGAGTTTGGCTGCCAGCATCCACCACCAGCGCCGGCGCATTCGACGCCGCACCGGCTCGAGCTGCCGCCCGCTCAACGAAATAGCGCCGCGCCTGCAACACGATCGACAGCAGCACCACCGGCAGCGATGCGGCCAAACCGATCCGCCAGTTTCCATCGAAGGCGAGCGTGAGCGGCATCACGAGCGCGATCCCGGTTGCCGCTGCCGCCGCGATCGAAGCGGTATACATCCCCGTAACCAGCGGCAACCTGGTGGGAAAATCGCGCTTCACAAATGCGGGCGCAAGCACATTCAGCACACCGATACCGACCCCGATCGCGCCGGTGCCCACCCACATGGCCCAGGAATCCGGAATGAGGCGGGTCAGGATGCCGATCGCGAGCGTCACGAGCGACAGCAGCGCGAGCAAATCGAAGCCGAACCAGCGAATCGGCCGATGGGCGACCGCGGCGACCAAGCCAAAGGCAATCAGTGGCAGTGCTCCGAGGAGTCCGAGTTCGACGCTCGAGAGCTCGAGATCTGCGCCGATGCGATCGGCTGCGGGCCCAAACGCGACGATGGCTGCGCGCAGCGTCGCTGCGAGCACGACAATGTTGAGCAGCGCTCCCCAGCGAAACGGTGCAACACTCACTGCGCCTGCCCCTCCGCTTCGAAGCGGCCTCTACACCTCGCAGAAGCCTAAGTCGGCAGACTATCGCTAGTTGCGTTCGAGCGTGCCGATCTCGATTCCCTGCGCGTTGAAGATATGCAGGTTGTCGTGCTCGATCACTGCGGAGTCGAGGTGTATGAGCCACGTGTTGACGTTCTCGCAGTACATTTGCGTGGCTGCGATTGGGCCAAATTTGATGCGCCCGTTGGGGTCGTACTCCCACGTGCCGCTGAGCCGATTGCAGCCGTCAGTGCCCGCCACTTCACCGCTCGTGAAGGAGAGGTTCGGTTCTTCCGTGGCTTCGGAACCCCACAGTCCAATCGGTGATGGCGTTTCGGTCACCGGTCCGCTCGCCCCGCTGCAGGCCGCGAGCAGGGCTACGGCCGCGAGGGCACCGAAGAGTGCGCCGAACGTTTTTGAAATACCAGGCGAATTGGCCATTGCAACCTCCACCAAGGGGGCCCTCCGTTGAGCCGCTTCCTCCAGCGTAGTCCGACAACCATTGCGTAATAGTGGAACTGCGTGCAGTTTTGCGGCAGTTCTAGTGTTGAACCCGCGCCAGCTCCTCCACCACCGCAGCATTCAACGGCATACTCTGCTGGCTGCGCCGCGAAACCGTATAGACGGTGCGCGATTCGGTGGGCTCGAGGTCGATGAGCCGCACCCCCGAGATCATGTGGGCGGGGGTGAGCGCGGGCAAGAAACCGACCGCGACTCCAGAGCGGATGAGATTGTGGTGCACGAGGACGTCGAAGCTTTCGAACATGATTCGGGGCTCGAAGCCGTGCTGGCGGCACAGTGACTCGGCCCAGCCGCGCGCGGGTGCGGTGATCATCTCCACCACCCAGTCGAGGTCGGCGACGTCGGCCGGAGTGCGCACCTCGCGATCGAGATCCTCGGGAACTGCGAGCAGCATCCGGTCGTCAAAGAGCGAGGTCTCAACGATCTCATCAGCGTGACGGAAAGACTGGCCCGGGAAGAGTTCCACAATGCCAATATCGAGAGCGCGCGAGAGGACGAGTGTGCGCACGGTCTCGGAATCGGCCTGCTGCACGGATACGCGTGCCGCGGGATGCTTCCGAGAAAGCGACTGCACCATCGGCGGGATAAGGGCGAGGCAGGCGGTCTCGAACGCACCGATTGAAATGCTGCCCGAAACCTCATCGGCGGAAGCGCTCACCGCCGAGTGCGCACCCTCCCATTCGCGCAGCACCTCACCGGCATGGCGCAGCAGCACCTCGCCCTGGGCAGTAAGCCTCACTCGCCGACCATCCGGTTCGATGAGGGATGCGCCGAACTCACGTTCCAACTGGGCGAGTTGCTGCGATACCGCCGAGGTGCTGAAGGACATTGACCGCGCCACAGCAGAGATGGTGCCGAGCCGGCCGAGTTCGAGAAGCATTTGCAAGCGCTTGATGTCACTCATATGCAGAGCGTTCCAGATCATGAAGTAAAGCGCAACGATTATGTCCATTAAATGCCGCTTTTGCTTATAGGTCCGCCGTCATACGGTGGGCATATGACAACCAGCACTGCAATCGCGCCGGGTAGCGCCCGGAGCGGTGTGATCGCATCCATCCTCGCCTCGGCTTCCTTCGCCGCGCTCTTTGGCGTACCGGGGATGCTTACGGGCCTCGATCCCTTTGCCACGTTCGCGTGGCGGGTGCTGGCAGCGCTGCCGTTCCTGGTTGTGATCCTGTTTGCGCTGCGCCAGTGGCCACAAATGCGGCTGCTCATGCAGCGGTTTCGCAAGCACCCGGGGCTGATCGGCATTCTCGTGCTCGACTCACTGCTCTTTGGCGTGCAGGTGTTTCTCTTCGCCTGGGGGCCAATGACCGGCAGCGCGCTCGCGGTGTCCTTCGGCTACTTCTTGCTCCCGCTCGTGCTGGTCGCACTCGGGGTGATCCTGTTCCGAGAAAAGCTCGGCTGGATGCGCAGCTCGGCCGTCGCGCTCGCGGTCGCCGGTGTGGTCATTGCGCTGGCTGCCGGCGCGAGCGTGTCCTGGGAAACCCTCGCGGTGGCCCTCGGGTACCCGGCCTACTTCGTATTGCGTCGCCGGTTTGAGCTCGACTCGCCCGCGGCGCTCTCGCTTGAAATTGCGCTCCTCGCGCCGATCAGTCTGGCGTTTGTGCTGCAACCTGCTGCGGTGGACGCGGTCGCCTCGAATCCCGGCAACTGGGGCGGCATCCTCGCGCTCGGTTTCTTCACCGCGTTTGGTTTCTCGGCCTACACGCTCGCGCAGCGCGCACTGCCGATGAGCCTGTTTGGCCTGCTCGGTTATCTCGAACCGGTGCTGCTGGTGGTGGTGTCGGTCGCGCTGCTCGGTGAGCCACTCGGCATGGGGGATGCCTTCAGCTACACCGCGATCGGGCTCGCCATTCTGCTGCTCATGCTCGACGGGCTGCCGAAGCGCGCTCGCCGTTCGGAGTTTGGATCAACGCGGAGCCAAGCAATTCGGACCGTCCGAAAGGGCAAGCTTGCGCGGAAGAGTAAGCGCGCGGCCAGGCAAGCGGCGTACCGTAGCCCGCATGTCTGATCTCGAAACACCACGCGAAGTGCAGCGCTGGGAAGCGAACGGTGGGACCTGGGAAGTGGACCCGACCGGCGGCACCCTGGCGCGCATCCTGCTACGCCGCTGCGACGGTGGCGAAATCGTCGACGTGATCGAAACTGCCGACGAGGCCACCGTGCGCTGGGCGCAGCAGCAAGTCAGGGGATAAGTGCCGCTTCGGCGAGCGCATCCTCGAAGGAAGCGACGTGGTGGCGCCACTGAAGCGACACCATGACCGTGGATTCGTCCACGACCGTTGCGCGCAGGCCAGCGAGTCGGAACTGATCTTCGATATCGGCCGCAACCTCGGTGATCAGCACATCCGGACGGCGCGAATCGACCTTGAGTGGGATGTCCACGACCTTGCTGTGATCGAAGTCCCGCCAGGCGTCTGCGGCGAGCGCGACGTAGCCACGTTGCCACGGGCGTGGTTCGCCGTCGAAGAGCGAGCTAAACAAGAGGAAATCAATGCTGGTGTGCTCGCCGACGGACATCGCTGCTTGGTAGAAGCGGTCGGTGTCGGTGACCTCATCATCCCACTGCTGGGCAGTGTCGTGCGCGGCTGCCCAGAGCTGCTCGACGACGGCCTCGAGACTGTCGGCGGGGCTGAAGTCATCAGCTGCGACATTCTTAAAGTCGCCATCTTCAATGGCCACTTCGAGAATCTCGATAGCGTCGTGAGGGTCTAGGGTCTCACCGGTCAGGATGCGGTGGTAGAGATCGCGAATGAGCCAGTGTTCTGTCCAGAGCCGGCCTTGAAGGTGGTCGGGTAACAGCTCGGGATCTTCTACGCCAACGTTTGTGTACCGCAGGGTGTTCTCGGTTGTCATGTGGTGAACGTAACACCGTGTGTGCTGGAAAAGCACGGATTTACCGCCTGATTGTCGTAAGACTGCACGCTCAAGATACAGAAACTCGGTTCGAAAAAATGACTATGGGTGATTTTGCGCGTTACCAATAGTCGTATAGGCGGGTTTTTGTCATCCCAGAGCAGGATCTCCGGGGCCTTGATTTGAGTGCGCGCTGCGGTATCAACCAATATTGAAGAAATCTCAATACGTGTCCATGCTGAAACCTCGCGGAAGCGGCGACAGCACGGGTCCACCCGAACGAACGGAATTGTCGTATGAAGACCAAGCAGTTGTTGGCCCTGTTGAGCATCGGTGCTGTCGGATTCGCGCTCGCCGGATGTGCCTCCGAAGAAGAGCCCGAGAACGAGCGCCCCGAGGCCACTGAAGAAGAGGCCGTAGACGAGCCCGCCGAGGAAGAGACGCAGGCGGAAGAAGAGCCTGCCGAGAGCGAAGACGAAAGCGGCGACACCGGTGCCGCTCCCTCCGGCGACGTCACCGCTCCCGGAACCGAACTCGCCTTCGGCGAAAGCGCCATTGTGCCCGTCGAGTACGCCGGTGAAGAGGGCCTCGTGCAGATCACGCCGATTGCGATCGTCGCGGGTGACCCCGCCGACCTCGACGTGCTGGACCTTGGCCCGCAGGGCGAAGGCATCACCCCGTACTACATCGAAGTTGAGGTTTCGGGCGTGGACGAGACCTCGGCCAATATCTCGTCCTATAGCGCGAACGGCGACCTCGACTCGCTGCTCGAAAGCGGCGATGACGGCGACCTCGTGTCGATTATTGGTTCTTGGGACCCCTGCCCAACGGAGAACGCACCATCTGACTTCGGCCCCGGCGTGAGCTTCACGACCTGTGTGCCGGGCTTCTCGAACTCGGACATGGCGATCACCGGAATCCAGTTCTCGCCATTCACGGGTGAGTACAACGAACTCGAGGGTGCACCGGTCGTCTGGACTGAGTAACCCGGCGCCTGCCAAGCCAGCGCATCCAAACACGAGGCCCCCGCGGTGATTCACCGCGGGGGCCTCGCTAGGTTGTTTTGGGGAGGGAAGAGAGAACTCACTCCGACCCTTCAATGATTATGAATGAACCAACCGAACGAATCATGGACGTTAGCGCGCGCTGCTGTCATGTTTGCGGCGCCGCCAGCACGGCCAGCACTGCGTGGGCCGCTACCTTGAGCCGCCGCGCTTCGAAAAGCGTCCGAGGAGGCGACCAAGCACCCCGCGCTTTGAGGTCGATGAGGGGTGCTGCGCATCCTCACCGGCTTGCTGGCTCTCGGCTCGGCGAGCCGCGGCGGCCTCACGCTTTCGCGCAACTTTCGTGTCACGCTCGAGTTTCGGCAGGTCAATCTTCAGCACACTCGAAATGCGCTCTTCGCGCTCGGCCTGTTCGTCTTCGTCGATATCGCCAACGGTCGCGAATTCCGATTCCAAATTGAAGGTGATATTGCGGGAGATCTCGCCCCAAGCTGCCTCGTGAGCGACGCCGACAAGCTCGCGAACCGCATCCTCATCAGCGGCGGTCTTGCGGAGCAATCCGGCGACCAACTCTGCTTGCGAGCGGCGGTGCTTGAGGTTGTCGAGGTCGGCCTTTTGGTAGTCGTGCATGCTCATGGGCCGGTGGCGCCGCTTTCGGGCGCGCTGCATTTCCGCGTCGAGACGTGCGACTTCTTCTTCGGATTCCTTTGCGAGGGTAAGCAGGATTTCGCGCGCGGCGTCGACATAGATCTCGATCTTGAAATCGATATTGCCCGCGAGGGTGTCAACGAGGATGCGGTTCTTCACGGCCAGCCGGGTCGCGGCGGAGGCGATAAAGAGTCCTTCGGTCGCAATTTCTTCCGAAGTCTGCTTTTTCGGCGCCGACGGTTTAGCCGGCTCTCCCATCGGCTCTGGCGCATCCAAGTCGTACATCGACACCTCCCTCTCCGCTATGAATCTACTCTGCGCGGGGCGCGGGTGTGAACTTAGGCCTGAATCGCGCCGACGATTCCCTCTGAAGGCTGCACGACCACGAATCCGGGGCCGTGAAAGCCGAGCTGGAAGCTCTCGCCCGAGCCGCGACCGATGAGCGAGCCTATTTTGAAGTCGTTCTTGATCTGCGGAGTCAGGTTGGCGGACCAGCACACGGCGGCTTGCGGGTCGACGTAGACCGGGCGCTGCGAGGCATCGAGCACGAGCGGATAGCCGTCCACCGACAGCGCGATCGTGCCCTGTCCCTGGATTACGAGGTTGAACAGACCACCCGCCATCATGCCAGCATTGCCGATCGCCTTGATATCCCAAGACATATTCGCGTCGAAGGCGAGCAAGCTGCGGGTATTGAGGGTAATCGCGTCCCCATTCAGCTGCACCAGGAAGATCTCCTGGGCTTGCTTCGCGAAGTAGACCTCGCCCTGGCCGCTCACTCGCATGATGTTCGAGCCCTCGCCCGAGACCATCTTCTTCATGAACTTGCCCATACCGCCGGCACCCTCATGCCGGAAGTCGAATTGGCCGACGTAGGAGACCATCGATCCGTTCGCTGCGATCACATCCGGGCCGAAGCCGACGCGTAGCATTTTTGGATTCTGCTTTGCCCAGCGGTCCTGTGACTGGGTGGGTTGGTGTTCCGCGGCGAAAATGTCACTTTGCATTGTGGTTTCCTTAGTGAGTGCTCGAGTTAGTTCGTGTTCGAGGGGCCACCGGCTTGGTCCCAGGGAACCACGTGGTGACGCCACTTTAGGTCGACTTTGACGAAGTCCTCTTCCGCGATGGCGGCGTCGAGCCCGGCGTCAATGCATGCTCGCACGACTGCGGTCGCAACTTCTGTGGTGCTGCCGGTCGGGCCGCGTTTCGCAACTGGAATCATCACTGGGACTGATTTTTCAGGGTCGAAGTTCTCCCACGTGTTCACCCACAGTACGAGTGCGCCGCGCTGCCCTTCACGATCATCCACGTCGGCGAAATCGGTGTAGATCCCCGCGTCGATGCCAACGGCTTCGAGCTGTGTGAGCGCCGCATAGAAACGGTCGGTGTCGGTCGTGTCGCTTGCCCACTTGGATGCGGTTTCGAGAGCGGCTGCCCAGACCCGCTCGGCGAGCGCTTCGGCGTCGGGTTCTTCTTCAAGGTGCTCTTCGAGTAATTCGACGGCCTCGTACGCCTCTTCTATTTCGCCATGAAGGATGCGCTGGTAGACGTCGTCGAGGAACCAGGGCCGGTCGGAATTACGAAGTGTTTTCTCGAGTGACATGCGGGAAAGATAACAGCGCGGGGTGAATCTGCGCGACACTGTGACAAGCAGATCTGCACCGGACCCGACAACAAGGACCACCACTATGACCGAAGCGCGCGAACGCTCTGAGTACCCGACGACTGAGTCTGAGGCGGCACCGGCCCTCGCCGCACTGCGTGCCCGCCGTTCGTATTCCAAACTCACAGAGGATGCCCCGAGTTACGAGGAACTAGCGCACTTGCTGAGCGCAATGGTGAGTGTTTCGGATCACTCCTCGCTGCGCCCGTGGCGCATTATCGAGTTCCGCGGAGAAGGCCGGGAGAAACTTGGCCGCGGCCTCGCGAAAGCCAACGGCACGAAGAAAGCTGCCGGTATCGCGAAGGCGAGTCGTGCGCCCCTTGTGCTCGCCATCGTCGTCTCGCCGCGGAAGAGCTCGAAGGTGCCGTATTGGGAGCAGGAAGCGGTCGCATCCGGTGTCGCGCACATGCTGTCGTTGCTGCTGCATGAGGCGGGCTGGGGCACCATGTGGCGCACCGGTGAGCCAGCGCGCAGCAAGGCGATTCGCAAAGCGCACAAGCTCGAGAAGCACGAGCAACTCTTGGGCTGGATCTATGTCGGCGGCGTGCCCGAGCGTGATCGGCGCCCCAAGCGTCGCCGCGCGCTCGATCTGGATCGCCACCTGCAGCAGCGTTGAACGGCCTGACGCGCGTCGAGCGCTATCTCGACCGCATCGCGAATCGCCTGCTGGAGGGCCGCAGTGATCGCGGCTTTCGTGCGGGGCTTATCGAGTTCCTCGTCTTCGGGCTCAAGCAGGCGTGGGCCTGTCTGTTCGGTGCGCTCATGCTGGTCGCGATCGTCGCGGCGCGCCTCTGGTGGCCCGATGACGCCGCGCTCGCGCGCAACGACATGCTCGTGATCGTGGCGGTGGGCATCCAAGTGCTCATGCTCGTGACGCGCCTCGAGACCGGGCGCGAGCTGTGGGTGATCGTGCTCTTCCACATCACCGGCACAATCATGGAGCTCTTCAAGACCGACGTCGGCTCTTGGCTTTACGACCCCGACGGGGTGCTGCGAATCGGGGGAGTGCCACTCTTCACTGGCTTTATGTACGCCGCCGTCGGCTCATATATGTTGCGCGTCTATCGGCTCATGGACTTGCGATTCGACCGCTACCCGCGCCTTTGGCTCACCGCGGTGCTCGCGCTCCTGGCCTACGCAAACTTCTTCACGCACCACTACGTGTGGGATGCGCGCTGGGTGATTCTCGCGGCGGTGATTGTCGTGTACTTCCGCACGTGGATGCATTTCCGCGTCTACCGGCGCACCTTCAAGATGCCGATTCTGGTCGCCTTCGGGCTCGTCGCGATGTTCATTTGGTTCGCGGAAAACATTGCGACCTGGGCAGGCGCGTGGGCGTATCCCGATCAAGTCGACGGCTGGGAACCGGTGTCATGGATGAAGCTCGTGTCCTGGTTCTTGCTCATGCTCATCAGCGTCGTGTTGGTGACGTTCGTCTATCGGCCGCGTGCGGTTGATGAGTGAGACAGAATAGATAGACACAGAGTGGTCACGAAACGGGGTTATTTCGACGTATAACCCCATCCAGTGACCACTTTGCGAGGCTGTGGCGGCGGTTCGAAGCACGGTTTCGTAATATTTCGATTCGTGACGTAACGGATGCGTATGCTCAACGGCGGCGCTATCGTGAGGGCCATGTCGCGGAATCTCCGACACCGCTGTTGTCGCTAACGCATCCTCTCGCGTAGTCGCCAGAGGCCAGTTCATTGACCCGACAACACTCCAGGAAACTCTGTGCGCATTTACTCCTCTATTACTGAGGTCATTGGGAATACCCCGCTCATCGAACTGCAGGCTCTCGCACCCAAGTCGGGCGCTCGCATCCTCGCGAAGGTCGAATACTTGAACCCCGGCGGTTCGGTCAAAGACCGCATCGCCGGCGCGATTCTTGACGCTGCCGAAGCCGAAGGCAAGCTACAGCCCGGCGGCACGATTATCGAACCGACCTCGGGCAACACCGGCGTCGGCCTCGCCCTCGAGGCGCAGCGCCGCGGCTACAAGACCGTGTTTACGCTGCCCGACAAGGTCGCGATCGACAAGATCCGGGTCCTTGAGGCGTATGGCGCGCAGGTTGTTATCACCCCCACGAACGTCGCGACTTCGGATCCCCGGTCGTATAACAGCGTCGCTGAACGGCTGGTCAGCGAGACCCCGGGTGGATTCATGCCCAACCAATTCGCGAATGAAAACGGTCCGCTTGCGCACTTTCGCAGTACCGGTCCCGAGATTTGGCGGGACACCGAAGGTACCGTCACCCACGCCGTCATGGGCGTTGGCACCGGCGGCACGATCACCGGCACGGGCCGCTACCTCAAAGAAGCATCCGAGGGCCGCGTTGAAGTGGTCGGCGTCGAACCCGAGGGGTCGATCTACAGTGGCGGGGATGCGCACAGTTATCAGGTCGAGGGGGTCGGTGAGGACTTCTTCCCCGAGACTTTCGACACGAGCGTGCCCGATCGCATCCTCAAGATCGGCGACGCCGAATCATTTGCGATGACCCGCAGGCTCGCCACGGAAGAGGCCCTGCTTGTCGGCGGCTCGTCGGGGATGGCCCTGGCCGCGGCACTGCGCATCGCCGAAGACCTCGACGCGAGCGCGGTTGTGGTCGTCGTGCTGCCCGATAGCGGTCGTGGTTATCTCAACAAGATTTTCAGCGACGACTGGATGCGCGAGCAGGGTTTGCTTCCGGAAGAAACTGAAGCCGCGAGTCGTTAGATCGCAGTAGTCCCACATCCTCACCCCGAACCAGGAGAACGAACGAGACATGACCGGATTCAGCACCCGCGCGATTCACGACGGCAACCCCAACGACCCGGGCACGGGCGCGGTGATTCCGCCGCTGCACCTCACTTCGACGTTCGTGCAGGATGGTGTCGGCCAGCTTAGAAGCGAGTACGAATACTCGCGCAGCGGCAACCCGACGCGGACCGCCCTGCAGGAGACGCTCGCCTCACTCGAGCAGGGTGCCGTGGGCTACGCGTTCGCGAGCGGCCTCGCGGCAGAGGATGCGCTGATCCGGGCACACACGCGCCCCGGCGACACGATCGTGATCGGTAATGACGCGTATGGCGGCACCTACCGCCTCATCGATCAGGTCTATTCGCAGTGGGGCGTGCAGAATCGCCCGGTGGACTTCACCGATCTCGACGCCGTGCGCGCCGCGGTCGCCGAGACGAAGCCGAAGCTGCTGTGGGTCGAGTCGCCCTCGAACCCGCTACTGCGCATCACCGACATCGCCGCCGTCGCCGAGATCGCGCACGAGGCAGGCGCACTGCTCGTCGTCGACAACACCTTCGCGACCCCGTACTTGCAGCAGCCGATCACGCTCGGCGCGGACTTCGTG
Source organism: Gulosibacter sp. (assembly GCF_052090685.1). Lineage (NCBI taxonomy): Bacteria > Bacillati > Actinomycetota > Actinomycetes > Micrococcales > Microbacteriaceae > Gulosibacter > Gulosibacter sp. Next base: position 54,160 of record NZ_JBQDBE010000017.1, read on the forward strand.
GTGCACTCGCTCACGAAGTACCTCGGTGGGCACTCGGATGCGGTCGGCGGCGCGGTGATCGTGCGCGAGGAGGCGCTGGGTGAGCCGATTGGGTTCCTGCAGAATGCATCCGGCGGTGCGCTCTCGCCCTTTGACTCGTGGCTTTTCAGCCGCGGCATCAAGACGCTGTCGGCGCGAATGCGCGCGCACAGTGACAATGCCGAGGCCATCGTCGCGGCGATCGCCGAGCACCCTGCCGTGTCGGCCATCCACTACCCGGGCCTCGCATCGCATCCCGGTCACGAGATCGCCGCGAAGCAACAGCGCCGGTTCGGCGGCATGGTGTCGTTGCAGGTGCGCGGTGGGGCGGATGCGGCGCGCAAGCTTGTCGAGTCGACGCGCGTTTTCCAGCTCGCCGAGTCGCTTGGCGGCGTGGAATCGCTGATTGAACTGCCCGCCGCGATGACGCACGCCTCGGTGAGCGGCACGGATCTCGAGGTTCCCGCGGACCTCGTGCGACTGAGCGTCGGCATCGAAGACGAGGCTGACCTCGTCGCGGACCTCGTGCAGGCACTCGATCAGCTCGGGTAGCGGTGGCGACGAAGGAATCTGGCGAGTCGAAGCGGGCGGTTGACCCGCGTCCCGCACGAACGCGCGCGGCAATTCGGGATGCGGTGCGCCGCCTCGCGACGCAAGCTGGCAAAGAGATGAGCGTCAATGCTATCGCGCGCGAGGCTGGCGTCTCCCGCAGCGCCTTCTACGACCAGTATTCGGATCTCGACGCGCTCTCGATCGATATGCTCACGGAGATTTTTGGTGCCGCCGCGAGTCTCGATGTCGAAAAACTTGTGCGAGGTGAGTCGCGTCGCGCTGCTGCTGAGGCTGCGGCCCGGGAGTTCCTCGAGTACATTGCGGAGCATCGCTCGTTCTTCGTCAGCTCGCTTGAATGGCGCACGAGCTCGAGCGTTCCCGAGTCTGTTCATGAGGCACTCGCCGCAAACTATCGCATCATCTTCGATGCGCTCGGGGATGCGGTGCCCGCCTCTGTCGATCGCGAGGACTTGGCGCTCTTCCTCGCCGGTGGCACGATCGCGCTCATCACGAGGTGGATGCGGCAGTCGCCTCCCGCATCCACTCGTGATTTTGGCCAGCGGTTGTTAGCACTGCATCCAGACTGGCTCGTGGGGGACTAGCGACCCGTGTAGCCGCCGTCAACGTGCAGCACCGTGCCGGTGACGTAGCTCGAGTTGTCGGAGAGGAGCCAGACGCTACCTTCGGCGACTTCCTCGGGCTTACCGAAGCGGTTCAGCACAGAGAGTCGTGGCGCCACGTCCTCGGGCTTGAGGTTGTTGTCCTGGATTGACTCGACGAGCATCGGGGTTTCGATGGCTCCGGGCGCGACCGAGTTCACGCGGATGTTGTGGGGCCCGTTCTCGAGGGCAGCGTTCTTCGTGAGCCCGACGACGCCGTGCTTTGCAGCCGTGTAAACGCCCTGGTTGTACTGCGGGCGGAAGCCGTTGGTCGAGGAAATATTCACGATGGAACCGCCGTCGCCTTGCGCGATCAGCTGCCGAAGCTCGTACTTCAGGCAGAGTGCGACGCCCTTGAGGTCAACACCGATGAGGCGGTCGAAGTATTCGTCGTCGAGGTCGGAGAGCGGGTCAACGTCGGGCTTGAGCGCAGCGTTGTTGACGGCGCCGTCGAGGCGACCGTATGCATCAACGGTTTGCTTGACCATGTTTTCGACTGAGGCCGGGTTTGAGACGTCGGTCTTCACAAACGTGGCTTGACCGCCGTCTGCGGTAATGCTGTCGACGACGGCCTGACCGCCTGCTTCATTGAAATCCGCGAGGACAACCTTCGCGCCCGCATTGGCGGCGAGTCGTGCGGTCGCTTCGCCCATGCCCTGGGCTCCGCCCGTGACGATGATTACTTTGTCTTGAAGCACTGGAAATGTCATTGCTGTTCTTCCTAGGTGAGGGATATGCGCCGGAAATGTGGCACTGAAGCTCAGTTTCGTACAGTTGTTTGAAAAATGTAAGGATTGCGGTGCGCAATCGCCACGGGCTGAATTTGGCGCTAAATGAAGGGCTTTGGAATAAACACGGTCGAACCGCGAGCAGCAATTTTGGTGACCCGGCAGGATCGAGGTGTTCCTCGCATCCGAAGCACTAGAGAGGTGCCAATTCCATGCTGAAACTTCACCCGGAAAACGAAGCAATTGTTGCTGCCACCGCGGGCGTTGTCGCCGAAAATGCTGAAGCGATCACCAAGGTCTTCTATCCGGATATGTTCGAGGCTCACCCCGAGCTGCTCAATGTGTTCAACCACGCCAATCAGGCAATTGGGGAGCAGCAGAAGGCGCTCGCGGCCTCGGTGGTCGCGTTTGCCGTGCAGCTCATTACTCCGGATGCTCCCGATTTCACGCCGGTCATGCAGCGAATTGCGCACAAGCACGTGTCGCTTGGTATCAAGGCTTCGCAGTACACGATCGTGGGTAAGTACCTCATGGCTGCCATCGGCAAGGTGCTCGGCGATGCCGTGACTCCTGAAGTCGCTGCCGCTTGGGACGAGGTGTACTGGCTGTTCGCCACCGCGCTCATTGCGGAGGAAGCCAAGCTGTATGCGAATGGCGGCACGGATCCGGAAGAACCCTGGCGCGAATATCGTGTCGTGGAGCGCTTCGAAGAGTCCGACGAGGTGTTCTCGCTGCTGCTCGCGCCACTTGAAGGAAATGTGCCTTCGCACCGCACGGGCCAGTATGTCGCGATCGAAGTTGATCTGCCGAATGGGATGCGTCAGCCACGCCAGTACACGATCTCGTCTGGTCCGCGCGGTGACTCGCTCCGCGTGACGATCAAGCGGGTTCGCGGTGTGAACGGAACTCCTGACGGTCAGGTCTCGGGTTGGCTGCACGAAAACGCAACGCCCGGCACGGTGCTGCGGGTTTCGCAGCCGGCGGGTGACGTCGTGCTCGACGATCGCGCGGATGCTGACTCGCCGATCGTGCTCGTATCGGCTGGTATCGGCATTACTCCAGTGGCTGCGATTCTCGAGGACCTGTCCCGTCGCCAGCCGGACCGCACCGTGCGGCTGTTCCACGCAGACAAGTCGCACGCTGACCACGCGCTGTACGACAGCTTGCGTCGCCAGGTGCTGGCGATGTCGGATGCGCGGGCGCAGAACTGGTACGAGAAGGATGCGGATGTTGCTCCGACGCTGCATCCCGCGAAGTCGGGATTCATGAACCTTTCTGACGTCGAGGTTCCGGGCGACGCGCAGGTATTCATGTGCGGTCCGCTGCCGTTCATGCAGATCGCGCGTAAGTCGTTGATCGAGCAGGGAGTGCCGACCGAGAATATTCACTACGAGGTATTCGGTCCCGACCTTTGGGCGCAGAACCCCCAGTAGGTAGCTGGTACGTGAACGGCCACAGGCACGAGAATGGTCAGGGGCCCTAGAACGGCGGCGGAGGCTGGGTTTCGGGCCCACTCCCAGAATTTTCCTGGGGAGTGTTTTGTGGCGGTTCCTCCTGAACGGACGCGAGGAGTATTGTACGCTTGTCTCGTGCGAGTTCAGCCTTGGGGACGAACACCGGACCGATCGGTTCTGGCTCGGTAACCGCGCGCTGTCCGAGCGGAGTGATCCATTCGATCACTCCGCCACCGAGCTGCCGCATTGCCCAGCGGCGCTGGTGCTTTTGGACGTGGTGTCCGCGGCAGAGGTGAGCCGTGTTGCATTCGCAAGTCTTGCCGCCCTGTGAGTACGGCTTCGTGTGATCGATGTCACAACCGGCTGCCGCGCGGGCACACCCTGGGAAGCGACATGTGTTGTCGCGCACCTGGAGGAAGCGGCGCATGGACGCATCCGGACGGTAGGTGTCAACGCAGAGGGTGTGGCCCGTAATTGGGTCAGTCAAGACGCGCTGCCAGGATTTTGCGGTGGCCGCAATTTGCCGAGCCTGGTCGAAACCAATTGGAATCATGCCGTCTGCGAGCACTGGCTGACTCTCGTCTTTGCGGCCCTGAAGGATTGAAAGTGCAGGAACCACGATGTTCACTGTCGCGGTCGCCCGCGATGCGCCCGAGGTTTCCGCCCGAGCAATGCTTTCCGGGTCGCCGCACAGCAGCATTTCGGTGAGCAAGTCGGCCCGAATTTGCGCGACGGTGCGCTTGTCGGGTGCAATTTCGGCTGGCACGTCGGCGCCCGAAGCTTGGGCGGCACGTACTGCTGCGGTGTGTGCAGCCGCGTCGAGCTTGTTGCCTTCTTGGATAGTGCGTGCGTCGAGCGTGAGCTGCTTGTCGATGCCGATTGCAATTTCGGTGGCCACCGTCGCGTGAATCGTCGACATGCCGAGGCCCTCGTGCGTGATGGTCACGCACCGCTCCTCGAGCGCGCCGGTGTGAGCAGCCTCAAAGTTCTCTGCAGCAAGGGTTGCCACTTCGCGCTCCACGAAACGGTGCGTTTCCGACACCGTGTGCTTTTCAGCGAAAGCCAGTGCCCGCTCAGCGAGCGCGGGCAAGTGAATTGCGTCGAGTGCGCGAGTGTCCCGCAAGAAAGCACGAGCGTGTTGAAGTCGTACTCGCCCGGTACGAATGGCTTCGAACCAGTCCGGGTAGACGTGAACGAGCTCGTACGCTTCGAATGCGAGCCACTGGAGCGTGCTGTCGGATTCGTGGCAAGGGATCGAAAATTCGCCTGCGATCGAACGCAGGTGCCACGAGAGGTAGTCTGCGTTCTTCAAGTAAGGCCGCTTCATGCGGTCTTTGCGGTCCGCCTCGGCGCGCTTTTCGGCGACCACATAGGCCGTGCTCAGGTCGACGAGGTCGGCCGCAATAAGTGCACCGTGATCGGCCTTGCGTGCACGGAACCCAGCCACAGCAGCCTCGAGCTCGGCATCGCCGAGGAAGTCGCTGCGCGCGGCGTCGAATGCGCCAGCGGCAGTGCCAATAGTGCCGGATGCGGAATCTTCATTCCCCAGTGCGCAGTGAGGCCAGTGCCCGCCAGCGTCTTGCTGGCCTTCAAAATCGGGCTGGTCCTCGGCTTCATTGCCGTTCATTCCGTGTTCTGGAGTGGACATGGGGCTCACCTCCTCGCTCGGGTGAATCTCGGAGTCGAACTTCTGTTCGGCTTGTTGATATCAAGTGTATAGAACATAAAGACGAGAATCAAGCACTATTTTTATCGAAATTAAGGCCGATTTAGAATCGCCGCTGGTCGCTGCTGGGACGTGCCCAACCTATGATGGGCCTACGACATTCAAGTGCGTTCTTTTCGCCCTGAGTGCGTTCCTTCCGCCACACGGGGACGTTCGAGACAACGCGTGAGTGCACGCGCTACGGCACCAGACACCTGGGTGCGCCCACCGCGACGCGCGAGTGCGCGCGCTACGGCACGCGACACCCGAGCGTGCTTACCGCGACGCTGCGCCACCCGAGCGTGCTTACCGCGACGCTGCGCCACACCCGAGCGCGCTTACCGTGACGCTGCTTACCGCGACGCTGCGACACCCGGCCGCGCTTACCGTGACGCTGCTACCGTGACGCTGCGCCACACCCGAGCACGCTCCCTAAGACGCCCGCTGCGCACCTTCCGGCCCCGTGCGGAGCACCCGCGCGGAGCGACGCTGCCACTCGCGTAAGGCGGCGTCGGCTTGCGAGGCGAGTTCCGCATCCGCCGCATCACTTGAGACGCCGCCGGGCCGGGAAGCACGCGTTTTTTCGCCGGCAACGCCGAGCACAATCTCGCAGCGCTTGGGCCCGATATACGGATGCAAACGGCGAAGTTCGAGCGGTCCGTCGACTTGCTCGAGCTGGTCGCGCACGAGTTTGGCATGCACTGCGCACACCACGGGGCGCTCCTCAACAATCAACGGTTCGTAAACACAGGGCTTCAGCCCAACTGTGAGGTCTTGCTCATCCAGCACCGGTTCGAGCCCGGCATCCTCGAGATGCTCGTACAGCGCATCCAACTGATGAATGGTCGAAGACCCTAGCTCCGAACCGCGGTCGAGCTCGGGCTGAACGCGACGAATCAGATCACCGCGAGCCTTCGCATCCTGAATTCTCCGCTCAGCGACGGGACTCTCATCCACATCGCGAACGGGAGAGTAAGCCACGGGCGGTCGCCCTCGCCGACCGGTCTCAACGGCCGCGCTCGCAATGAGCCCCTCGTCCTCAAGCACTCGAAGGTGGTCGCGCGCAGTATTAATGTGCAGTCCGGTTTCTTCGACGAGGTCCCGAAGTAGGCGCCCCGGACGCCGCTGGATCGCATGAAGCAGTCGCAGCCGGCTCATTTCAGTAAGCCCACGAAAATCTCTGACGCGGCGAGGCATCTTTCGATAATACGACTGACGCGCAGCGACCCAAATGGTGATTCCGCACAAAGCCAGACGCTTTTTAGGTCCGGCGCACAGATCTAGCAATCCAAAATCACAATTACGCAATCGATTCACACTAGGCTGAGCCGTATTATGCGGCAGCAGTGGCATCAACACTGGCACTGGATCTTCGCCACGTTCTCGTGTGTATGGGTGGCGTATTTTCTCGTGCCCGCACCGACTCCATGGGCCTGGACGATCGTGCCTTTGGCGACGGTTGGTGCCTGGATGCTCCGGGCCAGACCGATTGCCGGGACGGTAGTCATTTTCGTCGCGAGCGTTGTGTCCTCGTTATCGGGTATTGAGTACGGCGGCGTGGATATTCTACTTCCGACGCTGGTGGCGCTGTATTTCCTGGGACGCGCCAAAACTCCGTGGCCGCTTGACCTCGCCATCGTGATCGGCTTTATTGCCGCAACAGCGTCACGGGAGGGCGCAGAATTCATTGCCGTTCCAACCGGTGCGCTGGTGTACGGGACCCCCTGGCTGTTTGGCCTCATCGTGAGTCACCGAGCGCAAACCGCCACGGCAATCGCACGCGAAGCGGAGCGGCTTGCGGCGATCGACATCGCGCGGCTGGCCAATAGCGCGGCCGAACAGGAACGCCATCGAGTCATCGATGACTCCATTAGCACGCTCCGCACTGCGCTCACGCAGATCTGTAAGCGGGCGTCGAACTCGCTCGAAGCGGCCACCGATGACAGCATTCGGTCGATTCAGGATGCGGCGCGCGAGGCCATCGACAGGCTTCACGCGACCCTCGGCGCACTTCGAAACAGCACCAACACAGCGCGACCAATCGCACCGCTCGAGCAACATCGGCCCGGGTCTTGGCGCTCACTCCGCAACTTGCGCACCTCTATAACGGCGGCTATCGCGGCAACCGCCCTCGGCTCGATCTGTATGCTCGCCGTCGCCCCCTTACTTGGCAGCGACTGGACTCGGCCCGCGTCGCTGGTCCCCGCACTGTTGCTGCCGCCGGCAGCGTTGCTTGCGGTGCGCATCCCTATTATTGCGAGCCTGCTGGCCGCGGCAGCGATGATCGTTGCCGCCCTGGATGCACCGCATCCTCCCGAAGTATTGATGCCGATCGCGCTGCCGCTGTCATCGCTGTGCTGGCGAATTGCGCAAACGGACTCTTGGCAAAAACCGTGGGCGATTGGGGTCACGGTGGCGGGCGCGACCGTCTTGTCGCTCGGCCACGGGTGGGATGCCGTGGGCTACGTCATCGTGCTCATCACGCTCGGGGTGATTGGCGGCAGAGCGTGGGCTGATAAGGACAAGGTGATGCAGCGCGAAGAGGACCGTGCGGCCAAACTCACGGCGCAAGTGGCGGCCGCCGAACTCGGCGCCGTGCGTGAGGAGCGGCGCCGGATCGCCCGCGAACTGCACGATGTCGTCAGTCACGCGATCGCCACCGTGAGCCTGCAGGCACAGGTGGCGCGCATCCACCGTTCTAAGGAACCGGAGAAGTCCACCGCCGCACTCACCACGGTGCTCGCGATCGCTACGGTGACTTCCTGTGAGCTCGAGTCGATTGCCGATCGGTTGCAGGCATCGAGCGTGAAGCTGGATGTGCAAAAGCTGGTTGAAGATGCCTGTCACCTCGGGTTGCAATTGGCTGCGGACATCGATTCCGCGGCGAAACACGACGGCCTCGCCTACCGGATTGTCCAGGAAGCTCTCACGAATGCGGCGCGGTATGCGCCCGGATCAACGATCTCGATCTCGGTGTCGACACAGGATGCGCGCCGCCGGGTTGTGGTGCGCAACGGAACTGCTCGGGGTGGGCACGTTGGGGAGTCGACCGGTGCGCTGTCCGCCACTGGTGGCAATGCGCTGACCGGTGCCGGTGCCGGTGCCGGTGTAGGCGAGGCTCCCAACACAGGTGCCAATGCGCCGGCCGGATTCGGTGCGGCTGCGGATAAGGATGCGGCAACTATTGTTCCGGCGGGCTCCGGCTCGGGCCTTCGTGGTCTGGAAGAGCGCGTTGCAGCCGTGAACGGACGATTCTCGGCCGGGCCAGCCGGTGACGGGTTTGAAGTGATCGCCGATTGGCCAATGGATGTGGAAGTCCGCCCAGCAGCAACGGCCGAGGCGAAGGCAGCTACCGAGCCAGTCGCAACGGCCGAGGCAGCCGCATCCCCCATCCACGTCGCGAAAGAAGGATGAATTCGATGATTCGAGTCGCCATCGTTGATGACCATCAGCTTTCGCGGGAGGGGCTGCGCGCCATCCTCACCGCAGAGCCGGATATCGAAATCGTCGGAATGCTGCCAGACGGTGCCGGTTCGGGGCAGCTTGCGGCGACCAATAGTGTCGATGTGATGCTCATGGACATTGCCATGCCGGGTGTGGACGGCATCGAGGCGACCCGCGATGTTCGCGACCAGTCTCCCGAAACTGAGGTGATCATCCTCACCACACTGCCCGACGACGACAACGTCCGCGCCGCATTGCGAGCCGGGGCTCGCGGCTATCTCTTGAAAACCAGCTCGGCAAGCGAGCTGATTTCGGCGATTCGGGATGCGCATGCGGGCCGACGAGTATTCGCGCCGGATGTGCTGGACCGGCTCGCGGATCGCTTTAGCTCCGCAGCCGAACCGGGCCAGTCATCCGGAGAGGGAATCGCAGCTGACGAGGTGCCATCCGTACTCGCGGCACTTACCGAACGCGAACGCGAGGTGTTTCGTGAAGTTGGGCGCGGCCACTCGAATGCTGAGATCGCCAAAACCCTGTTTCTCAGCGAAAAGACTGTGAAGACTTACGTGACGCGCATCCTCGGAAAACTGGGGCTCGCAAGTCGGGTGCAGGCGGTTGTGCTTGCCTTTGAGATCGGGTTTGTCACCACCACAGCGGAGTGACCGGCCCTATACCCCGAGAGGACATTCTGCAATCGAGGCGGAATAGCCGTAGCGACGAAAGGGCAAATCGCAAGATGACCAATACCCCCACGAACTACGAACTTCACTATGTCGACCACAATGACGTGGCTGCAACCACGAGTTGGCTCGCTGCGACCAGGCGTGCTTTCCTCGATCACGAGCTACGGGGGAAACTCCCTGAGTTGTACCGCGCGCAGCTGCGGGAAAGCGGAACGCAGATCCTCGGCATGTACGCGAATCACGTGCAGCCGATTGCCGGAGTGCGTGAGCCGGTGGGTACGTTCGGGAATACCATGGGGTCGGTTAACCTGGGCTCGGGGATGCTTCCGGCGTCGCTCATTACGAGTGCCACGGTGCATCCTATTCATCGGCGGCGAGGGGTGTTGCGCAGCATGATGACGCGGGCGCTCGAGGACGCTTCGAAAACCGGAGCGGCCGTGGCGCTGCTCACCGCAACGGAAGCGACGATCTACGGTCGCTTCGGATTCGGGGCGGCCACCACCCGCAGCGAGCTCGAGATCGATATTCGTGGCGGTGCAGACCTTCGCACGACCGGCAGCGGCACCGTGCAAGAGGTTTCGCCGAGCTGGTTGAACGCACACGCGCCAGCAGTTTTTGAGCGGCTGAGTCAGCGCGGCTACGGCACCGTGTCAAGGCTTGCGCGCTATAACGATTTGCTCGTCACGGACTCGGCAACCGGTGAGCTCGCGACGAAGCTTCGTGCGTTTGTCCACCTTGACGAGTCCGGTGAGTCGGATGGTTTCGCGCTCTTCGAGGTCGGTGGCTTCGACAATCGGCGTGCGGACATCCTGGATTTCGTTGCGGTCACCCCCGAGTCCTACCTGTCGCTCTGGAACGTGCTCGGGCACCTCGACCTCATCGAAACGCTCCACTGGAAGTTTGCGGCGGCAGACGAGTTGCTGCCGTATGCGCTCGCGGACTCGCGCCGCGCAAAGACTGTGCACATCCAAGATGAGCTCTGGGTGCGGCCGCTGAACGTTATCGCTGCGCTCGAGGGCCGCGGCTATCGGCGCGAGATCCGCGAATCGATTACCGTGCGCATCCACGACCCGCTCGAATACGCGGCGGGGACCTTCGCGATCTCGGTGCAGGATGGTGCGGCCAGGGTCGAAGCGGATGCGTCGGCAACGGCGGATTTGACGATGGATGCGGCCACATTCGGTGCGTTATTTTTCGGAGCGGTGGATGCGCAGCAGCTCGCGCTCGCGGGTCGCGTCGAGGGGGAACCGGATGCGGTTGACCGCTTTAGCTCGATGTTGGCAGCCCCGGCGCCGATCGCGATATCCTCGCACTTCTAGTGCATCCGCCCGCCGACCTCAGCCAATGCCGCTAATTGCGACCACACCGTCAATTTCGGTAAACAGCAGTGCCTTGACACTGTTTGCCGACTCCAATTCCGCGGCCACATCGAGCGTGCAAGGCTCCTGGCCGGGGCAGCTGAGAGGCGTGTATTCAAGCACCACGTTGTCGATGAGTGCGAGGCCGGTGTCGGGGGAGTCCTTGCCCCAGGATTCCGGACGCGCGTCGAACCAGCCGGGGTCTTCGCCGGTTGGACGCATTAGATAGGTACCACCGGTATACGTTGCTTCTGTGCCGGTAATCGATTCAATGGTTACCGGGGATGTCGGCACTGGCTCATCATCCGCGGTGGTGGTCACGATGCAGACTTCGCCGCACTGGGCAAGGAATTCGGCATACGCGATATCGATCTGTTCGTACGTGACGCTGGGCAAGTAGCCACGATCATCGATCGCGAATGGTTCCACCGTGAAACTGGTTCTTGTTGCAGACCCGGTCAGAAAGTGAGCGGGAATGTCCACGCTGTATTCGCCTGGCGGCAGGAACCACGAGTCGGCGATTGCGGCAGAGCCGCCCGTGAGACGTTGCCCCCGATCGATCTCGAGGCGCACCTGCGAGTTGTATCCGGGAAACTCGAAGAGGGAATAGGTATCCCAGACCGGCAGTGATGAAGTGACGAGCCAGTCTCCGTCCTCTTCGAAAACATCGACGATGAACGCCAGCGGTTCGCCGAAGCAGATACCTCCCAATTCGACGGCAGCGGTGGGCTCTCCGGTGCCGTACTCACTCATCTGCGCACCACAAATTCAACCTCGGTGAGGTTCTTATTGCCCTGTTGCTCGAGTAGCTCATAATGCGCGGCGGCCATTGTGTCTGCCTGTTCGAGTTCCTTGAGTGCGTCCGGATAGCGGTCCGTGTCGAGCTGAACGAAGTCGGCCTGCATCCCGTGCGCCCGGAGATATTCGCCGGTACACACGTGCTGGGCCCAGTCGAGGGCAGTTTGCACGGCCGGTTCATCGAGCCGCGGATCGGCCTCGACGCAGCCTGTCAGCAGCACTGTGGATGCGAGGGCGGATGCGGAAAGGCGCGAAAAGCTGGTCATGTCACTATCTCAGCAGTTGGAGCAGGCGGATGCACGGCAATTACTTCTGGTGGATGAGCGGCTGCGGCTTGAATGCGTAGAGCGCGCTCAGTCCTTCAACCATGACTTAGATTCAAGTAGGATTCAGTCATATTGATAGCGAGGCTTGATCATGCGCACCACGAAGCAGCTCAGTATTACTCTCCCTAACAACATGGCTGATGCGCTGAAGGAGCGCGTCGCATCGGGGGAATACGCGAGCGAAAGCGAAGTCATCCGCGGAGGACTTCGAGCGCTGTTCGCACGCGATGAAGCCATCGAGAATTGGCTACGCACCGAGGTGGTTGCCTCGGCCGAAGCAATGCGCGCCGACCCGTCTCGGGCAATAAGTTCTCAGGACATGCGCGCCTACCTCTCGGGTTTACGCGCCGAGTACGACGCCGAGAATGATCGGTGAGCTATCGGGTCACGTTCTCCCTTGAAGCTCGGCAGCATCTGACCGATATCTTTCTGTGGATTGCAGCCCAGGACTCATCTGAGGCGGCAGAGCACTTCGTCATGTCGATCTACGAATACTGCGACAGCCTAAGCGGCTTCCCCTGCCGAGGTATGGCGCGTGATGACCTGTTCCGGGAATAAGAATCGTCGGGTGCAGAAGGCGGGCGACAATCGCATTCATCGTCACTGAACACGAAGTTGAAATACTCGGAATTTATTATGGTGGCCGCAACTATGAATCGCTGATTCTCGACAGCCTCGAATGAACGCGGACTTACGATTCGAGAGTGGTGTTCACGCGCCGTGACTGTATGCGCAGGTTTCTTGGTGCTGATGCGTGTCGACCCCGTGATCTCGTGCTTTCCAGGTCTGCGTCGAAGGGATGCTTGCAGGGGTGCAAACTTATCCCAGGAGCACGGGCGCGGCGGCTACCTATGTCACGGGCAGAAAACCCTCCTTGCGCATGACTCGAGTGCGGCGGGAATGCATCCGATCAAGTAATGGAACATTTGCGTCATGAAAGTCGTGTACCACTGCCGCGAACCCTCCGGCCTCACCAGAACCTCGAGTGATTCGCCCGAGTTGCTGCACGACCCTGCCCTTAAACGAGATTGGCACTGTGAGAAACAACGTGTCGAGTGTCGGCAGGTCCAGCCCTTCGCCGGCTACCTTGTCGATTGCGATCAGCACGAATGGTTCTTTCGTCGAAACGAGTTCAGCGAGTCTGCTGCGAATGCCTCGTCGTTCGACAGACGTAAGCCTGCCGTGCAGCGACAGCACTGGCACTTGGATTCTCTGTGTGAGCTCGCTCACGAGCGTCTCAAGATGATCGACTCTATTGGTCAAAACGAGGCAGCGTCGTTGCTCTCTCACCGCATCGGCGATCTGAGCCACAACGAGCCTGTTACGAGCCTCGTCACGAATCAGCTCGGTGTAGATCGCTTGGATTGAGGGGCCGTCCGATCCGGACTCTTCAGTTATGAAATCGGTCTTGTGTACTTGTAGCTCTCGCTCAACATCGACATCGACATCGACCGATATCGTGTGACGAATCGGACCACACCTGTTGCCTCATGTCAATACCTCCGGGAAGGTTGATTCGTTGCCTCAAGTAG
>NZ_JBQDBE010000018.1:0-65981 GCF_052090685.1 Gulosibacter sp.
GCTCGGCGTTCAACGCTGACTTCGACGGTGACCAGATGGCTGTGCACCTGCCGCTCTCGGTTGAGGCACAGGCTGAGGCCCGCGTGCTCATGCTCGCGTCGAACAACATCCTCAAGCCTTCGGACGGTCGCCCGGTGACCCTGCCCTCGCAGGACATGGTCGCGGGTCTGTACCACCTCACCTTCGAGCTTCCGGATGCCGTGGGTGCCGGTCGTGCCTTCGCGTCGATTGCCGAGGCGATCATGGCTCAGGATGAAGGCTCGCTGCACCTCAACGCACCCATCACGGTGCGTGTGGAGAACGTCACGCCGCAGCGCGGTCAGGAGCCGGAAGGCTTCGAGCTGGGCCAGGCGCTCACGCTCAAGACCACGCTTGGTCGCGCACTGTTCAACGAGTTGCTGCCGACCGAGTACCCCTACCTTGAAGACACGATGACCAAGGGTCGGCTGTCGGATGTCGTGAACTACCTTGCCGAGCGTTTCGACAAGGATGTGGTGGCCGCCACCCTCGACAAGATCAAGGACGCCGGTTTCTACTGGGCAACTCGCTCGGGAATTTCGCTTTCGGTTGCGGACGTCATCGTCCCCGACACGAAGGATGCGATCATCGCCGAGACCGAGACCAAGGTCGCGGAGCTCCGTGAGGACTACGCGATGGGTCTGTCCACGCAGCAGGAATACCGCGAGAAGACGATCGCGCTGTGGGAAGCGGCAACCGACCGGGTTGCTGAAGACACCCGCGAGCAGTTCCCCGAGAGCAACTCGATTCACCGCATGGTGACCGCAGGTGCAAACGGTAACTGGCTGCAGGTTCGTCAGATCGCCGGTATGCGAGGCATCGTGGCAAACCCGAAGGGTGAGAAGATCGCTCGTCCGATCATCCACTCCTACCGTGAGGGCCTCACGGTGCTCGAGTACTTCTCATCCACGCACGGTGCCCGTAAGGGTCTTGCTGACACCGCTCTGAAGACCGCCGACTCGGGTTACCTGACCCGTCGTCTGGTGGACGTCTCGCAGGATGTCATCATCCGCGAGGAAGACTGCGGTACTCGCAAGGGCCTCAAGCTGCCGATCGCACAGACCAACGCTGCCGGTGAGCGCGAGCTCGCCGAAAACGTGGAGAACTCGGTCTACGCGCGTACCCTCGCAACCGACGTGACCGACGCATCCGGTGAGGTGCTCGGCCAGGCTGGTGAGCCAGTGGGTGACGTACTTATTGAGCGCCTCTACAACGCCGGTGTCTCGGAAGTGCTGATCCGTTCGGTACTGACCTGTGAATCGCAGGTCGGTGTCTGCTCGAAGTGCTACGGCCGCTCGATGGCGTCCAGCCACCTTGCGGACATGGGTGAGGCTGTCGGTATTATCGCCGCGCAGTCCATCGGTGAGCCCGGTACCCAGCTGACGATGCGTACCTTCCACACCGGTGGTGTGGCTTCGGGTACCGACATCACGCAGGGTCTGCCGCGTGTGCAGGAGCTCTTCGAGGCACGTACCCCTAAGGGTGCTGCGAGCCTCGCGAAGTTTGCCGGTACCATCTCGATCCAGGACACCGAGCGGTCGCGCAAGATTGTGCTGACCCCGGATGCTGAGGATGAAGAGGTACTCACGTACCCCGTTTCGAAGCGTGCAGAACTGTACGTTGAGGACGGCGAACGCGTGGAGCCGGGCACCCAGCTCGTTGAAGGTCCGCTCGACCCGAAGGAGGTGCTCGAGGTTCTCGGTACCACCGCGGTCCAGAAGTACCTCGTCAAGGGCGTGCAGGAGGTTTACAACAGCCAGGGTGTGCCGATCCACGACAAGCACATCGAGGTCATCGTTCGCCAGATGCTCCGCAAGGTCACCATCAACGACTCCGGTGAAACTGTGATGCTCCCAGGTGAGCTGGTCGACCGCCAGCGCTTCCAAGCACAGAACCGTCAGGCAGTGCAGGAGGGGCAGCGCCCCGCATCCGGTCGCCCCGAGGTCATGGGTATTACCAAGGCGTCGCTCGCTACCGAGTCGTGGCTGTCGGCCGCTTCGTTCCAGGAAACCACCCGCGTTCTCACGCAGGCGGCTATGGAACAGAAGACCGACCCGCTGCTCGGCCTCAAGGAGAACGTCATCATCGGTCGCCTCATCACCGCGGGTACCGGGCTCCCGAGCTACGGCAACCAGGTCGTGGAACCGACCGAAGAGGCAATCGCCGAGCGGTACCCCTACGTCGAGTCAACGGAAGAGTTCGGGGAGACCCTCTCCTTCGCGGACTTCGACAGCTACAGCCAGGGTGAAGACTTCGGTCTCGACCTGAGCAACTAGCAACATTCCATAACTCACTGGCTGGGTAGCCGCCGATCGCGGCTACCCAGCCAGTTTTTGGTTTCCGCAATGCCGCGCGCGCCGTGTGAATGCCAAGGATCGGCCAGATTCTCTCTTACAGTGACCGTATGAACGATCAGCAGCGCTCGACTCCGCAGCCATTCGATGACGGACCACGGATGGACGTGGACCCGCACCTGCTGCCGCCTGCAGCAAGGAAACCGCGCCCGGCCGCGACCGGTACCGCTACGCCCGAATCTGATCGACAAGATTCCGCCGCCCCCGAATACACGCGTGATCATGCGGCAGTGCACGACACCGATGCGATCGACACGAGCGAATTCGAGCACGCTGATGCTCACGCGGGGGCCCATGCCGATCGCGGTGCTCCTATCGAGCGTGAAATCCCCGTCGATCGCGGTGCTAACGCCGAGGCCCCCGGTGCCTTCAGCGCATCCGCACCCGAGCAGCCGGTACCGGCCACCGATATTCCGCCCGAGCCGGGGGAGCAGGATGCGGTGCATCACGAACCCGAGGTCCAGGCCGCTGAGAGCCAAGCGGCCGACCCCAATTACATTGCCGAATCGGATGTCGCCGAGGAACCTGCGGCGGATGCATCCGCGGATACCGCAGTTGCCGGTGCGGCAGCCGCCGGTGCCGCGGGAGCAGCGGGCTCGCAAAGTCGGCTAGACGAAGCAGTCCAGCGCTCGCGCGCGATTCCGTATGAGGAACGCGCAACGCGAGAGCGGACCACGGACACTAACGAGTCCGTCTCGGACGTGGCAGCCACCGATACCGACGCACTCGATGACCAGGACGCAGCCACCCGTGACGGTCACCGCCACGATACGGATGCTGACGGCGCAGCGCTGGTGACTGCAGACGGCACCGACGCGGACCGCACCGACCGCGCGGATGCTGACACCGCGGAAGCCGAAGACCCCACCGCGGTCTACTCCACGGTCACCGAAGAAGAACTGCGCGAGGACGAACGCCGTCGCGAAGACGATGAGTTTAGCGAAACGATGCTCGGCAGTACCTCGACCGAGGGGCTCATCATTCCGCCCCAAAAGCGTGGCAACCGCACGTTCGCGCTCATCGGGGCCGTGATCACGACAATCATCTTTGCCGTGCTCTACGCCCTGGTATTTGCCGGTGCCCGATTCCTCGTCACCTCGGGAGCTGATTTCCTCGGTGATGCCTGGGCCTTCGTTGGCACGGCGGCGTTCTACGTACCAGTCGCGTTCTTTGGCATCGTGATGATTCTCTGGTCTGTACTCTCCAACCGCGCCGGCTGGTGGTCGTTTATCCTCGCCAGCTTCTTCCTCGCAGTCATCGCATTCGGCGGACACTATGTGGGACTCGCCGGGCAAGAAGTTATCAACGGACAGCCCTGGTCAAATGAACACTTTCTTAACTTGTTGACCTCGCCCGAGCACCTGCCGGGGGCACTGATCGCCTTCATTACCGCACGCGAGTCGGCGAACTGGGTTGGTGGCCTGATCGCAGCGCGCGGGCGTCGCGTCAAACGCCTGAACCAGCGCGACCAGGATGAGTATGATCGTCGTGTTGAAGAAGAACGCAAGGCAAGCGCCATCGCCAACAATGAACCGATCGAAGTTGAGCGCTAGACATGACCACAGGTCCGCAGATCCGAGCCACCTTTGATCTCCCCACCAATTGGGAAAATTTCGATTGGGAAAACACCATCGGGGGAGCACGCCACACGGTAAGCTCCCACGGTTTCGTGCCGAATATCCTGGTCACCCTGGATAAATGGCCAGGGAACGTGAGCCCCGACGAAGCGATTGAAATCGTCGCGGCACAACTCAAGAACGCTGGCGCACGCATCCTCACTAGCAGTGACTTGGGCGGCGAGCCCCCGCAGGTAGAACTCCAGAGCGAGACCACCGATGAGAACGGGATGCTCATGCGCACCCGCTATCGACTGCAGTTGCTCGCGGTTGCGGAGAACACGCTCGTGGCCACCGCGATCGCGACCTATCTCAAAATTCAGGAACCCGCGATCGAGAGTGACCTTGACCGCATCCTTGATTCGACCACGTTGAGCACAAGCTCGGGCAAGTAGAGCTTGACCGCATTTTGCTCTATGGGTAAGCTGGTTCGGTACATCAATTATCGGCGTGCCTGAAACGCGCGCGGTCGTCGCTCTCGTGCGAGTCTGCGTGAGCCGGAGCTACGGAGAAATTTCCGAAGCCGCGGGCGTTACCCGATTCACAGAATCACATTATGGATGTGATTCTTGAATTCTGGGTGAGGGCACCTGCCGCCGCTGCAAATGCAGCATTGCGAGAAGCACCAAATAACCCAAGGAGATCAAACAAGTGCCAACGATTCAGCAGTTGGTCCGAAAGGGCCGCAAGCCCAAGGTATCGGGCTCGAAGTCGCCCGCCCTTAAGGCAAACCCGCAGCAGCGCGGAGTGTGCACGCGCGTCTACACCACCACGCCCAAGAAGCCGAACTCGGCGCTGCGTAAGGTAGCTCGCGTGAAGCTGTCGAACGGCACTGAGGTCACCGCATACATCCCCGGTGAGGGTCACAACCTCCAGGAGCACTCGATGGTGCTCGTGCGTGGCGGTCGTGTGAAGGACCTCCCCGGTGTTCGTTACCACATCGTCCGTGGCGCACTGGACACCCAGGCAGTCAAGGACCGCAAGCAGGCCCGTAGCCACTACGGCGCGAAGAAGGAGAAGTAATGCCTCGTAAGGGTCCAGCACCCAAGCGCCCGGTCGTCACCGACCCGGTATACGGTTCACCCATCGTTACGCAGCTCATCAACAAGGTGCTCGTACACGGCAAGAAGTCCCAGGCTGAGCGCATCGTTTACGGTGCACTCGAGGCTGTTGCTGCCAAGAACGGTGAGGATGCAGTTGCAACCCTCAAGAAGGCACTCGACAACGTTCGCCCGACGCTCGAGGTTCGCTCGCGTCGTGTGGGTGGTTCGACCTACCAGGTTCCGGTTGAAGTAAAGCCGGTTCGTGCGAACACCCTCGCGCTTCGCTGGCTCACCTCGTACGCGCAGGCTCGTCGTGAGAAGACCATGACCGAGCGTCTCACCAACGAGATTCTCGATGCCTCCAACGGCCTCGGTGCCGCGGTGAAGCGTCGCGAAGACATGCACAAGATGGCCGAATCCAACAAGGCCTTCGCCCACTACCGCTGGTAGTACACAAACCGGTCAACACGAGCAGTTAAAAATCCTGCGTAATAATGCGTGTTGGCCGGTCGGTTGTTTCGACTCGATCGCATCCCCTCATCCAGAAGCTACAAGTAACGGGAGATATCCGTGGCACAGGACGTGCAAACTAACCTCAAGAAGGTTCGCAATATCGGCATCATGGCCCACATTGATGCCGGTAAGACCACAACTACAGAGCGCATCCTGTTCTACACGGGCGTCAACCACAAGATTGGTGAAAGCCACGACGGTGCGGCCACCATGGACTGGATGGAGCAGGAGCAGGAGCGTGGTATCACCATTACCTCGGCTGCGACCACCTGTTTCTGGAACGACACGCAGATCAACATCATTGACACCCCCGGTCACGTTGACTTCACCGTTGAGGTAGAGCGCTCGCTGCGCGTGCTCGACGGTGCGGTCGCAGTGTTCGACGGCAAGGAGGGCGTTGAGCCCCAGTCGGAGACCGTGTGGCGTCAGGCTGACAAGTACGAAGTTCCGCGCATGTGCTTCATCAACAAGATGGACAAGCTCGGCGCTGACTTCTACTACTCGGTTGACACGATCAAGTCGCGCCTCGGCATCAAGCCGCTCGTGCTGCAGCTGCCGATCGGTGTTGAGAACGACTTCGTCGGTGTGGTTGACCTCATCAAGATGGAAGCGCTCACCTGGCGCGGTGACGCCAAGGGCGTCGTTGCTCCCGGTGCAGATGCCGTTGTTGAAGAGATCCCCGCCGACCTCAAGGAGCGTGCGGAGGAATACCGTGCCGAGCTCCTCGAGTCGGTCGCCGAAGCGAATGACGAACTGCTCGAGAAGTACCTCGGTGGCGAAGAGCTCACCGAAGAAGAAATCTACGCCGGAATCCGCGAGCTGACGATCAGCACGCAGGCCTTCCCCGTGATGTGCGGTACCGCGTTCAAGAACCGCGGCATCCAGCCCATGCTCGACAACGTGGTTCGCTTCCTGCCTTCGCCCCTCGACGTGCCGCCGATGATCGGTCACGACGTCAAGGACGAAGAGATCGAGATCACTCGCGAGCCATCAGAGGATGCTCCATTCTCCGCTCTCGCGTTCAAGGTCGCGGTGCACCCGTTCTACGGTCGTCTCACCTACATCCGTGTGTACTCCGGTCACGTCGGTGCGGGTACCCAGGTACTCAACTCGACCAAGGGTAAGAAGGAGCGCATCGGAAAGCTCTTCCAGATGCACTCGAACAAGGAAAACCCGGTTGAAGCAGTTCACGCGGGGCACATCTACGCGGCGATCGGTCTGAAGGACACCACCACCGGTGACACCCTCTCGGCACTCGACCAGCCCGTCATCCTTGAGTCGATGACCTTCCCCGAGCCCGTAATCTCGGTTGCTATCGAGCCAAACTCGAAGGCTGACCAGGAGAAGCTCGGTACCGCGATCCAGAAGCTCGCTGAAGAAGACCCGACGTTCCGCGTCGAGCTCAATCCGGAGACTGGCCAGACCACGATCTCGGGTATGGGTGAGCTGCACCTCGACGTGCTCGTTGACCGCATGAAGCGCGAGTTCAAGGTTGAGGCGAGCATCGGTAAGCCGCAGGTTGCCTACCGTGAAACCTTGCGCCGTACCGTCGAGAAGTTCGACTACACGCACAAGAAGCAGACCGGTGGTTCCGGTCAGTTCGCGAAGGTCCAGATCAAGCTCGAACCCATGGAGGTTGAGGGCGACAAGATCTACGAGTTCGACAACGCCGTTACCGGTGGTCGCGTTCCTCGCGAGTACATTCCTTCCGTCGACGCAGGTATCCAGGATGCGATGCGCGTCGGCATTCTGGCTGGCTACCCGCTGGTCGGTGTCAAGGCAACCCTCCTTGATGGTCAGTACCACGATGTTGACTCGTCTGAAATGGCGTTCAAGATTGCTGGATCCATGGCCTTCCGGGAAGCTGCTCCTAAGGCAAGCCCCGCGCTGCTCGAACCGCTGATGAAGGTCGAGGTGCGCACGCCTGAGGAGTACATGGGTGATGTGATCGGCGACCTGAACTCACGTCGTGGTCAGATCCAGTCGATGGAGGATGCTTCCGGCGTCAAGCTGGTGAGCGCACTGGTTCCGCTGTCCGAAATGTTCGGCTACATCGGCGACCTTCGCAGCAAGACCTCCGGTCGTGCTGTGTACTCGATGGAGTTTGACTCCTATGCGGAGGTCCCGAAGGCTGTTGCCGACGAGATCATCCAGAAGAGCAAGGGCGAATAAGCTCAAGCTCAATCGCCCGGAGATTCGCCAGTGAATCGCCAGGTAACATAATCATCTGTCCAATTTCCAAGACTCGTTTCACGCTACCGCGTGAGTCGAATCCAAGAAACTGTCCTGAGGAGGACCACAGTGGCCAAGGCCAAGTTCGAGCGGACCAAGCCGCACGTAAACATCGGAACCATCGGTCACGTTGACCACGGTAAGACGACGCTGTCCGCAGCGATCTCGAAGGTACTTGCTGACAAGTACCCTTCGGAAACCAACGTCCAGCGTGACTTCGGCACCATTGACTCGGCTCCGGAAGAGCGCCAGCGTGGTATCACGATCAACATCTCGCACATCGAGTACGAGACTGAGAAGCGTCACTACGCACACGTTGACGCTCCTGGTCACGCCGACTACGTGAAGAACATGATCACCGGTGCCGCACAGATGGACGGCGCAATCCTCGTTGTTGCCGCCACTGACGGCCCGATGGCGCAGACCCGTGAGCACGTTCTGCTCGCAAAGCAGGTTGGCGTTCCTTACCTGCTCGCAGCGCTGAACAAGTCGGATGCAGTTGACGACGAAGAGATCCTTGAGCTCGTTGAGCTCGAGGTTCAGGAGCTCCTCGCTTCGCAGGGCTTTGACGAAGAGGCTCCGATCGTTCGCGTATCGGCACTCAAGGCACTCGAAGGCGAAGAGAAGTGGGTCAACTCGATCCTCGAGCTCATGGACGCAGTCGACGAGAACGTACCCGACCCGGTACGTGACCGCGACCAGCCATTCCTCATGCCTGTTGAGGACGTCTTCACGATCACCGGTCGTGGAACCGTTGTAACCGGTCGCGCCGAGCGCGGTACCCTCAAGATCAACTCTGACGTTGAGATCGTTGGTATCCGCCCCACGCAGAAGACCACCGTTACCGGTATCGAGATGTTCCACAAGCAGCTCGACGAGGCATGGGCCGGCGAGAACTGTGGTCTCCTCCTCCGCGGTCTCAAGCGTGAAGACGTAGAGCGCGGCCAGGTTGTTGTTGAGCCGGGAACCACCACCCCGCACACCAACTTCGAGGGCACCGCGTACATCCTCTCGAAGGAAGAGGGTGGCCGTCACAACCCGTTCTACTCGAACTACCGCCCGCAGTTCTACTTCCGCACCACGGACGTAACCGGCGTTATCACCCTTCCTGCTGACAAGGAAATGGTTATGCCTGGTGACACCGTTGACATGACGGTTGAGCTCATCCAGCCAATCGCTATGGAAGAGGGCCTCGGCTTCGCTATCCGTGAGGGTGGCCGCACCGTAGGCGCCGGTACCGTGACCAAGGTCACCAAGTAGTCTTCGTGACTCTGTAGCTTCCAGCTACACACTCTTCGGGGTCGAGCAGTTTTACTGCTCGGCCCCGTTTTTGGTTTCCACAGCGGGGTGGGCGGGTGGGTGTGTGGGTGTGGTCGGGGAGCGTGCCTGCCAGGTGGTTGCTCGTGGATGCGCTTCGATGGTCGCACGGTTCACTGTGGACGAATACTGACGCGTCTTATGACAAGCCGTCCTAGGTAAACCTATTAATTAAACAGAGAGAACCTATAAGAAATACTGGTTATACCCAATACATTAATCAATGGAACTACTAGGTAATTCGAATACCAATTGGGATAAAGGCTATGACTGTCCATATTCTTGGAACACAAAAGCCAATAGTTTCTTCTCTGCATCTTGGGTGAAATTTGCGCCACAGAGAAAGGCCACCTTCGGTCATTCTGTGAAAAACGCCCACACTCGTCATGGTGCACATAGCAGCAAAGCGACTTTCCGCGCCGCGACAGATCGAGTCCAACCACTGATCTGACCAAAAAGTGTGAACAAACGGCATGAAACTTGTAGAACAGCGCAATAAATTCCAATAAGTACAACATTCATTTACATACATGGAACTCACACGCTACG
Source organism: Gulosibacter sp. (assembly GCF_052090685.1). Classification (NCBI taxonomy): domain Bacteria; kingdom Bacillati; phylum Actinomycetota; class Actinomycetes; order Micrococcales; family Microbacteriaceae; genus Gulosibacter; species Gulosibacter sp. The sequence continues at coordinate 9,643 of NZ_JBQDBE010000018.1, forward strand.
CTCATGGTTGTGTCGAGTTGATAACGGATCTGACGGCCGGATTAACAAAAATTACTGGCCAGCCTGGGTTCGTGGCTTAACAAATAGGCCCTCTACTCGGCCGTAATTGTGGCGCCCTTTTGAATCACAGGAGCTTTTTATGCGCGTTTCGCTCAGTCGCTGGTGGAGGCCCGTCGCGGCCGCAGCGGCAATGGTGCTCGCTTCAACGATCGCCGTGCCGGCGACGGCGCTGGCAACGGAAACTGAACCTCCCGAAATTGACGAAACTTCCACGCAGGCTCCGGTCGAGAAGACGGAAACAGAGACTCCAACGCCTGAAGAGGGATCTGTTGACCCTCAAGCTGAAGACGACTTCGAGGTAGAAATCACCCCATTCAGCGTCCCGCAGCCGAATAACAGCCAGTCAGTCGTGACTGTCAAAGTCGGTAGTCACAGGACCGGTACAGACAACGGGACGATTCAACCGTTGGCCGGCGCCACTCTGGGACTTTTCTCATCCCAGAACGCGAACTCGCCAGTCAGCGACACCTGGGCAAGGTGTACCTCTGATGCGGACGGGGACTGCAGCTTCACCATTCCAAACACAAATAGCGGCGGTACCAATCGTGACAGGGCACTGTACGTAAAGGCCATCGAGGCTCCCGAGGGATATCACATTGCTGGAAGTAACCGTTTAGGGACGGGAAACCCACCGAGCGCGGACGGCAGTACCTATAGCTTCCGTGTTGGTGAGCCAGGTGGGTTTTTTCAACCGGATTGGATCCTCCGCGGGGGGCAAACATACAGGTCAACACAGCATTTCATGATCAGTAGTGACAACGGTTCGAACACAGCCTCGAACGGCGTCTTTCAATTTGTGAAAGACAACCCGGTCATTAAACAGTGCGGTATCGATGTAGCGCTCATCTTCGACCTGTCTGGTTCTGTAGCTGGAAGCCAAAATCAGTTGGTCCAGGCATCAAACACCTTCGTTGATGCTCTGACCGGCACGGACTCAAGCGTCTCGCTTTACACCTTCAGTACTCTCTCGCCGGCAACTGCCTGGGGCAGCAATAGCAATACTGATACCGTCCTAGTGCCGAACCACCCTGTACAGCAAAGCGTGTCCACCACAAGTGGAGCAGACGAAGTCAAGGCCTGGTACACCAACAACAACGGCAATGCGAACTTCACGCCGAGCGGTGGAACGAACTGGGACCGAGGCCTTTATCAACCTGTTCAATCGAATAATGACTACGACGTGGCTATCGTGCTCACCGACGGTAACCCTACATTCCACGGTACGAACCACGCGGGCAATGGAAACCTTACGCGCTTCACTGAGGTGGAAGAGGGTATTTTTTCCGCAAACGCCTTGAAAGAGAAGGGCACACGAGTTGTCGCAGTCGGAGTTGGGGGAGGTGTAACGTCAGCCGCTTCAGGACTCAACCTTTCTTCTATCTCTGGCCCGAACAAGGGTAGTGACTACTTCCAAACTCAGAACTATGCCGAGGCAGCGGCCGCATTGCAAGCAATGATCGCGGAAAGCTGCGCTGGCAACATCACAGTGGTCAAGCAGGTCGTCGACTCAAACACAACAGGTGAAGACATCACGGGTGCAACGCCCGCTGCGGGCTGGGAGTTCTCCGCTGAGTCTTCGAATTCATCCGTAACATTCGATCCCAATTCTGCGCAGTCGACGACGGGCGAAACATCCGAGACAGGTGCGGTTGAATTTAGCCTCGATTTCAGCAACCCGTCGGACCTCACTGATGTAACGATAGAGGAGACGATAAGGGACGACTACTCGCTCGTTACACAGGATGGTCAGAATGCTGTTTGCGTAGATATTTCGAACGGCAACGCCCCGGTTGAAGTGCAGAACGACGGTGAATTTGGATTCACGCTTGCAGACATTGCCAGTTCAGCCAATATATCCTGCACGGTCTACAATCGGCCACCGGTCCCACACGGTTCGTTGACTCTAATCAAGGACTTCGACATCAACTACGGCGGATCTGACAGCACTGATCCTTGGACACTGACTGCAACGAAATCGGACGAAGACATCGCTCTCCAGTTTGAGAGTGGCGAAACCAACGAGCAAGTTGAACCGGGCGACTACGTCATCGGTGAATTCTATGGCGAGGGAAGCGAAGGCTCTGTCGCCAATGCAGGTTACGAGCATCGATCGACTGTGTGCACTGTTGACGGCAACGACGCGGAAATCAGTGACGATAGTTCTGTCACTGTTGCCGCCGGCACCGATGTGGTTTGTACACTCACCAACGCAGATCTCCCGGGAAGTGTGGAGTGGCTCAAGGTAGCGGATAACGGTTCGGCGCTGAACGGTTCGGTCTGGCTGCTACAAGGGCCCGGGCTTCCCGACGGTGGCGTCGAGATCGGTGACGATCACGAGCGAAACAACGGGACCGAGACCGGTGTGTTCATTATCGACGAGCTTTGGTGGGGCGACTACAAGCTCACCGAAGTCCAGGCGCCGGCTGGCTTCGTGAAGAGTGATGCTGAGTACACCTTCACAATCTCAGGCGAGGAACTGCACTGGGCCTTCGACGAGAACTTCGTCAACAAGCCTGTGCAACCCGGCACGTTGCCGCTAACCGGTGCGTTTGGAGGGGGACTGCCTTACATCGCTGGTGCCGCCGCGATTATTGCACTCATCGCGGTCGGTTGGTACACGCTACGACGCAAGCGTGCGACCGGCGATACGCTCCTCGATTCCTAGCCATCATTCTTCCACGTCACTTAACCAACTCGACAAGCAACACTCCTCACAAAAATTGAAAGGGAACAAACCATGGGTGTAACACCACTCGCGCTGGGCAAGCGCATCCTTGCCGGGCTTGGCGCGGTAGCACTTGCATCGGCGGGCCTCTTCGGAGCCGCGACCGCTGCAAACGCCGACGACCTGCCTGATCTTGGCAACATCAACTTCGAAGCGACAGGCTCGATCACCATCCACAAGCACGCCCAGCCCGAGACTGATGGGCCCGTCGGTGACGGCTCGGTCTTGGACCCGGCACCGGGTAACCCACTGCAGGGCGTCCAGTTCTCGGTGCAACCGGTCACGAGCATCGACCTCACGGATCCTGCGGTTTGGGATACTCTCGAGAATCTTGACCCGAATGACAGCACTCTTACCTTTGGTGAGACCGTTGGGCCGCAGGTGACCGGGGCCCAAGGTACAACCACTTTCGACAATCTCGGCGTGGGTGTGTACCTAGTCACTGAAGGTGAGAACACCGGTGAGAGCCACATCGTGAAGAAGGCCGAGCCATTCTTCGTGGTGATACCGTCGAATATCAACAACCAATGGGTTTACGGCATTCACGCGTATCCGAAGAACTCGGTTGCAACACTCGAGAAGACGGTTGAAGATGCCGACGCTCGTGTGCCAGGCGACCTCATCACCTGGCCGATCGCCGCAACAATGCCGACGCTCGCCGAAGGCGACTCGATTGACGCAGTGTCAATCGAAGACACAATTGATGACCGTCTTGCTTTCCTTGCGTTCGATGGCGGAGCAATCGAAAGCGCAGTCCAGAACGTGACATACGACGGCACGGCGCTAGCTGCAGGCGACTATAACGTCGACATCACTGGTCAGAAATTGACGTTCTCGCTGACCGACAATGGTCTCGGCAAGGTTAAGGCTAACTCCGGTGGCATTCTTGCATTGGATGTGCGTACCACGATCAAAGCGGGCGCAGACATTGACAATGGCATCATCCCGAACCAGGCCTTCCTCAACACCACGATCAATGACAACGAAACAAGTCGTATTCCTTCAACAGAGCCAGAGACATACTGGGGCCACGCAAAGGTGATCAAGGTTGACGGCACAAACGATGAGACGCTGGAAGGCGCAAAATTCCGGATCTATGACAATGAGACGGACGCATTGGCTGACAATGACGACAATGCACTTGTTGTCCCGGGCGCTGCGGCTGACAAGACCCTCACAACTGGTGCAAATGGCGAACTCACGTTTGGTCCTCTGAACGCGACCGAGGCGGGCAAGACCTACTACCTCGTTGAGGTGCAGGCGCCCGCTGGCTACCAGCTTCCTGAAGCAGCTGCCGACCGAGTCCACGAAGCAAAAGTCACCGCGGGCACGACGATTGCAGTAACAGTCGACAACAACAAGCAGCCGAACTTCGAGCTGCCACTCACCGGTGCTGGTGGTACCACGATGTTCATTCTTGGTGGCCTTGCGCTCGTTGCCATTGCTGTCGGTGCGGTGCTCCGCAATCGCCGCGCACACGCTTAGTCGGGACAACGCTAGCGTTGCTTGCTAACGGCAACGCCGAGGAGTGACACCACGCGGGGTACGCCATCGAGGATGGCGTACCCCGCGCTCCCATTAACACGAATGGCATGTCGCGCTATTCCGACCATGCTGTAGAGGAGACCGCCATGTTCCCACTCGGGCAACGCATCCACTCGTTTCTGCCGAATGGCACACAAACCGTCATTGACCAGGCTCCGAACTACGGAGGGCCGACCGCACTCGCCTTCTACGTGGGCGGTGCCGTTCTAGTGCTTGGAGTCGCGACGCTCTGGATTGTGTTAAATCGAAGAGGACGGCAGTGACTGAAAGATTGCAAGTCGCGCACCTGCGCCGTCAAGGAACGCCGTTGCGAAGCAGAATTTTGCTCGCGGTGATTGCGGTTCTTGGGATATTCATTATGTTGTATCCGATGACCGCACGCTGGGTGTCGCAGTTGAACCAGTCTTCGATGATCGACAATTACAGTGCCGAAGTTGACGAGATCGCGCTTGCCGAGCGAACCAAGGCGCTTGAAGACGCCCGCGAATACAACGATTCGCTACAGGCTGGGGCTGCTTTCGATCCATTCACTCAGAGCATTGCCGACATCGACAGCGCGCAGTATGACGAATATCTCAGCACGCTTGAGGGCGTGCCCACTGGGGTAATGGCTCGAATTCGCATTCCTAAGATCGATGTCGATTTGCCGATCTATCACGGCACAACAGAAGATACTCTCGAGGACGGAGTCGGTCACCTATATGGCACCGCGCTGCCAGTCGGCGGGGTCGGCACCCATTCCGTACTCACTGCGCATTCAGGGCTCGCCGACGCCGTTCTTTTCACATTCCTCGACCGCCTCGTGCCCGGGGACACCTTCGAGATCGAGGTGTACGGCGAGCGACTGACCTATGAAGTGCAAGAAATGCGGACGGTGCTGCCACACGAAACCGAATCACTGGTACCCGACCCGCTGCTCGACCAGATGACGCTCGTGACCTGCGCACCTATCGGGATCAACAGCCATCGGTTGCTCGTGACTGCTGAACGGATCCCCACGCCCATTGAAAGTGAAGGAGAAGATTACCCCGCAAAGGTCGATCTTCCAGGATTCCCTTGGTGGGCCGTCTGGGCTGGCACCGCGGTGTTGCTTGCCGTGACATACGTATTATTCAGCGGTGGTGCGCGAGGACGCCACGTGTCACAACCGAATTTGGAAGTAAGTTCGGCACCCGTCGAAGACTCCACAGTTCTTGAACCGACGCAATCTGGGTAGTGGGTGCCATGCGAGCCTCACCTGAACCAGGGCACTAGACGCCGCAATAAGCGAGTATGGCCGATCTGCAGCGAATAGAAAACTCCGCTGCCTAATGTCAACTACAGGCTCAAGTGCAGCCGCAAGGAAAGGAACACCAATGGTAGATTTCGGCAAGCTCGGCGAGCAACTCGGCGACGCGATGAAGAACGTAGACCCCAAGCAGGCTGACCAGGCGATCGACCAGGTTGCGGGCGGTGCGAAGAAGGTCACCGGTGGCAAGTTCGATGAGCAGATCGACACGGCCGCCGACAAGGTCTCGGACCTCTTCGACAAGAACGACGGCGACGCAAAGAACGCGAAATAGCCACACCGCAGCGAACATTCACGCTGCGCCCACCCCAACCTCAGTTGGGGACCACCGAAAACGCGGTTTACTACTTTCGTGAAAGTAGTAAACCGCGTTTTCGGTGGTAGCCGGCGTGCAGCGCTGAAATGCCCGCGGCGGATGCAGCTCAGGCGGTACCTATTCCCGCCGATGAGCTAATTCAGCGCCGGGGTGTCTTCGGGAATCACACCATTGCCGTAGAGATCGGTCGCGAGATCGCGGTAAGCACGCAGAGCAACGCGCTGCGTGGTCGGGCCGTAGGAAATCCGCGCGACACCGAGCGACTCGTATTCCGCGGCGGAGAGCGCTCCCGGTAGCCCGATCACGCTGAGCTTACCGCGGCCAAGACCGGCCACCAGCGTCTCGGTCGCTTCCCGGTCGAGCACTCCCGGCACAAACACGAGCGAGGCGCCCGCATCCAAGAACGCCTTGCCGCGTTCGATCGCATCCGCGAGGCTCTCGCTCAGTGGCCGGTCACCACCTCGGACAATCGCATCGGTACGGGCATTGAGCTGGAACTCGACACCCTCCGCCTCACCTGCGGCGACGATCGCCTGCACATTTGCGACGGCTTCTTCGAGCGGCACCAGTCGGTCTTCGACATTCGCACCGACCACGCCCACGCCGATCGCGCGACGAATTGTCTCGCCGGGGTTGCCGAACCCGGCGTCGAGGTCCGCGGTCACCGGCAGGTCGGTGGCCTGCACGATTCGCTCCACGGCGGCAAGGGCGAGGTCCAGGGGAATCTCGCCGTCGGCGAATCCGTGGGATGCGGCGATCGAGTGGCCCGCAGTCGCGATCGCCTTGGTCTCGGGGAGGTCTGAGACGACCTTGGTGGTGATCGCATCCCACACGTTGACCACGCGCAGGATGGTCTCGGATTCGTGGAGCTGTTTGAGGGTCTGTGCCTTATCGGATGTGCTCATGGCAGCGACCGTACGGAGCGAGCATCATAGTTGTCTGGATAGCCGGGATTGTGTGTGGATGCACGGGGAATACGAACGGGACGCCAAAAGTCCTGCTCAATACTGTTCCAGGTGTGGGTGGTCCCGCCCGCAGCAAAGAAGTGGTCAGTCGGCCACAGACGAAAGGAACCAGATTCATGGCAGATTTCGGCAACATCGGCGACAACATTTCCAACGCAGCAAAGAACATCGATGGCGAGCAGGCGGGTGAGTTCATCGACAAGTCGAGCGAGCGCGCCAAGGACGCCACCGGCAACAAGTATGACGAGCAGATCGACGGCGCCGCGGACAAGGCTTCGGGCTTCTTTGACAAGGGCGGTCAGCAGGACGACCAGCAGCGTTAATCACTACGCTGCAGCGAAAAGGGTGGAGGGGCCGAGTCTCAGTACTCGGCCCCTCCACCCTTGAGTGGATTAAGCAGGCCTAGGCGTACACCTCGGGTATAAAACGGCCCTGCAGCGCCCCCTTTCGTTGCTAAGGTCAGGAAATCGTCGGCGCATTCTGACTGAAATGGGGACCCATGACCAACGACCCGAATAATCCGCAGCAACCTGGATTCCCCGAACAGTCTGGGCAATCTTGGCAGTCCGGATCGCAAGGAGGCGATCAGTACGGCGCCGAGTCCGGCGGCGGCGCATACGGCAGTGGCACTTACGGCCAAGGTTCGTACGGCCAGGATGCTTCGGGTCAGGGTGTCTACGGGCAGGATACGTCCGGACAATCGAGTTACGGGCAGGGCAATCAGAGCCAAAGCAACTATGGCCAGGGCGACCAAGGCGAAGGCAACTACGGACAAGGGACCAACGGCCAAGGCTCCCAGGGACAGGGCTCCCAGGGCCAGGGCACTTACGGTCAGGGAACCTATGGACAAGGTACTTATGGGCAGCAAGCAGAGGCCCAAGGTGCTTACAACCAGGGCCCGTACAACCAAGGCACGTACGGGCAGAGTCATCCCGATCAGGGGCAATCCGGTCAGGGCGAGACCAACCAGGGTCAACCCAGCCAGGGGCAATACGGCCAGCCGCCAACAGCCACCTACGGTCAGGGTTATGCACCCGGCGGCCAACCACCGCAAAAGAAGTCGGGCCGCAAAAAGTGGTGGATTATCGGCGTGGTCGGTGTCGTGGTTATCGGGCTCCTCGCCTGGGGCGGCATCGCACTCTTTGGCAAATTTGGGGGCGCGAATAGCCCCGAAGCTGCCGTCGAGAACTACCTGACCTCGGCCGCATCCTTTAACATCATCGACACCGCGCTGAGTACGGCACCGAGTGAGCGGGCGATTATTCAGGATGCGGCGATGCAGCTTCGTGACGCCGACCTCGGCAAATCGAGTGGCGATGAAGACTCGGAAATCCCCTCCATCTTCGAATCTCTTGAGGACCTCGAAGCCGCGATCGACGTATCCCGTGACAACTTTGAATACGAAACGGAAGAGATTGTCGAAGGGGTTGAAGTCGTGACGATCACCGAGGGTGTGATCACCTTCGACGGCGACGAAGAAGCCTTCAAAGAAGCAATGGTCAACCTCGCGCGAGGGTTGCGCTACGAAGCTGAAGTTTCCAGCGGAATGAGTGAGGAAGAAGCACTTGAGCTCGCCTTCGAAGTCACCGATGAGGACCTCGACGTCGAGTTCCCCTACGAATACGACCTCGTCAACGGTGGCGATGACATGGAACCGCTGCCCGACTGGTTCGGCATCGTGACCGTTAAAGAAGGTAATGGCTGGTACATCAGCCAGTTCATGACCGGTGCACATTTCGCTGCGGCAGCCTTTGCCAACGGCATGGGTACGGGCACTGTTGACGTGAATATCGGGGATGAGGTGCTTGAGTCGGCACCGGCCGACAGTCCCGAAGCCGCAGGACTGCAGTTCACCGAGGGACTCATGGAATTCGTCTCGCTCGTCAACGGGCAGACCGACGTGGATGTCGAACTCGGTGTGAGCACCCTCACCGAAGCCGAGCGAACCCTCGTATCCCTGTTCCTGCTCCCGATTGTTGATGAAATGTCCGGTGGCTCGTCCGGGCCTGCATGGGGCGAGTTCGAGTTTGAAATCTCCGGTGGATTTGAGGAATTTGAGTATGGCGGTAAGACGATGATTCTTCCCGACGGGCTCCAACTCAGCGTCGAAGGCGATGACAGCGTCGAACTGGACGGCTATTGCGCCTCGATCATGGGGGAGGAGCCGGCGTGCCTCACCGACTGGGCGCCGTATTCAGAGCTCGGCTTTGACGAGCTCGGCCTCGTCGTTGTCCAGGAAGACGGCGGTTGGCTGGTGAGCCCGTACCAGACGGTCGAAATCTTCCTCGAGACCGCGACCGAGCGCTACCTCGAGCTGCGCGAAGAGGGCAATCTGGATGTCCTGTACGGCTGAGGCGGTCGGCTAGCGGTTTTCGCGATAAAAGGGGCGGCTTCGGTCGCCCCTTTTTCGTGTCTTCGGATGCGTCGAGGCGTGATGCCCGGGCGCATCGAAGAGGGGCGAAAGGATGCGGTCAGGACGCAAGCCAGCTGACGATCGTTTCGGCTTCGGCGCCCACGAGCGTTTCTGAGGCCTGCGCTAATCGCTTTGCGAAGAGCGCTGCATCGGTGCCGCGAGTCAGGGCGTGGGCGGCGATTCCATCGAGCATCGCGAGGAGTTGCCAGGCCACTGCGGCGGCATCATCCACCCGAAAGATGCCTTCGGCCTGACCCTGCCGGATGATCTCGGTGATGCAGTCCTGCCACGCCGCCATCTGTTCCTCAATCGCCGCGGCAAGCGCCGGGTTATTGCGGCCGAGTGACCAGGCGTCGACCCACACGAGTGTGATGTCGTTGTGGTCCCGGCGCAGCACCGTTGCGATCATCCGTGCGAGGCGCGCCGCCGCCCCGTCTTCGCTCTCGATTTCGGCACGGACTTCGGCAAGTTCGGCGCCGACGAGGTCGTGGAATGTTCGTGCGACCAGCTCATCCATGCTGCTGGCGTAATGCGCGACAAGCCCCGAGGCCACACCGGCTCGCGCTGCCACCGCGCGCAAGGTGAGGGCGGATAAGCCCGCTTCGCGCGCCAGGGAAGTGGCTGCGTCGTGTATTTCCTCGGAGCGCTGTTCGGGACTCTTGCGGACGCGTGGTCGGGAAGGGGCTGTTGACATGGTGCCTCCAGTGTAAGATCATAGTTATTGATCGAGTGATCAATAACTTGAAATCAGGATGGAATTCACGGGACAGCGACGTTCCGATTTCGAACCCGGATCGCCGCCACTCAGCAACAAGCAACCCAGTGACAAAGGAGACGACATGGCCTGGCAGATGCCACACGAAGCGGATGCGCACGAGCGCACCTGGATGGCCTTCCCTCGGGCGGGCAAGACGCTCGGCGAAGGTGCCGAGTATCAGGAGACCGCGTACCGCGCGTGGAGTGAGACAGCGCTTGCAATTGCCGAGTTTGAGCCGGTCACGATGGTGGTCGATCCGACTGAGATGACTCGCGCGAAGAATATGCTCGGCGGGGCGATTGAGATCTTCGAGGCTCCGCTCGATGAATTTTGGATGCGCGACTTCGGCCCGACATTCGTGCTCGACGAACAGCGCCCCGGCGTCCTCGGCGCGGTCGACTGGATCTTCAACGGCTGGGGAGCACCCGCCTGGGCCGAGTGGCAGGTCTCCGCCCAGATCGCGCGGATCATCACGGAACACCTTGGCGCACAGCTCGTGAGCTCTGTGCTGGTGAATGAGGGCGGTGGCATCCACGTGGACGGGGAAGGCACGGTGCTGCTCACCGACACGGTACAGCTCGACCCGAATCGCAACCCCTTCGCGGACAAGCCCCGAGTCGAAGCCGAAATGGCCCGCACCCTCGGAACTGAAAAAGCGATCTGGCTGCCTCGCGGACTCACCCGCGACTATGACGAGTACGGTACAAACGGCCACGTCGACATCGTTGCCGCCTTCGCGTCACCGGGACAGGTGCTGTTGCACCAGCAAAATGACCCCGCGCATCCCGACTTCGAGGTAACCCGCGAGCTCAAAGCGCAACTCCAGGCCGAGACCGATGCCGCCGGACGACAGCTTGAAGTGATCGATGTCCCCGCACCGACGACGCTGCGCGACGACGAAGGCTTCGTTGACTGGAGCTATCTCAACCACCTCGTGGTCAATGACGGCATCGTCGTCTGCGGCTTCGGGGAAGATGAAGCGGATGCTCGCGCCAGAGAGATCTTGGAGGGCGCCTACCCGGGTCGTCGGGCAGTGACCGTGGATGCGCGGCCCATCTTCGATCGCGGTGGTGGCATTCACTGCATCACGCAGCAGCAGCCACGGGTGACGGGAGCTGCGCAATGAACGATGCAGCGCGCAATCCGGCGCGAGATGAAGTAACCAGCAGCACGGACGACACGTTCGACGTGGTGGAAACCTCGATCGCCGACCTCCGAGCCGCACTCGAAGCAGGCGCCGTGACGAGCGTTGAGCTCGTGCGTGCCTACCTCGCGCGCATCGACGCCTACGACGGGCCCAAAACCGAAACCGCGTTGAACTCCGTGATCGTGCGAAATCCCGCGGCGCTCGCGGAAGCCGAGGCCGCCGATGCGCGTCGTGAGGCTGGGGAGGTGCTCGGACCGCTGGACGGCATCCCTTATACGGCGAAGGACAGCTACCTCGTCGAAGGCCTCACCGCTGCCGCCGGTTCACCCGCGTTCGCGGAGCTTGTCGCGCAACGCGACGCGTTTACGATCGAGCGACTTCGCGCGGGTGGTGCGATTTGCCTGGGGCTCACGAATATGCCGCCGATGGCGAATGGCGGGATGCAGCGCGGCGTCTACGGTCGAGCAGAAAGTCCGTACAGTGCCGAATGGCTCACCAGCGCATTTGCCTCCGGTTCCTCAAACGGATCCGGCACCGCAACCGCGGCAAGCTTCGCGGCATTTGGACTGGGGGAGGAAACCTGGTCGAGTGGCCGGGCCCCCGCATCCTGCAACGCGCTCTGTGCATACACCCCGAGCCGCGGCGTGATTTCCGTGCGCGGCAACTGGTCGCTCGTGCCAACGATGGATGTCGTCGTGCCGCACACGCGCACGATGGCGGACCTCCTCGAGGTGCTCGAGGTCATCGTTGCCGATGACCCGGATACCCGCGGTGACTTCTGGCGCGCTCAGCCGTGGGTTGCGGTGCCGCAGGCCTCCGAGGTTCGTCCCGAGTCGTACACCGCCCTCGAGTCAGCCGACTTGCGCGGCAAGCGACTGGGCGTGCCGCGGATGTACATCAACGCCGACCCGGATGCGGGCACCGGCACCACGATCGGTGGCCCCACCGGGAGGCGTATCGAGACCCGCGACTCAGTCATCCAGCTGTGGGAGGAGGCACGCCGCGACCTCGAAGCTGCGGGTGCCGAGGTTATCGAAGTCGACTTCCCGGTGGTCTCGAATTACGAGGGCGACCGTGCCGGCGCACCGACGCTTGCCACACGAGGGCTTGTCTCACCCGAGTTCTTGCGCCGCGAGATCATCGATCTCTCGGCCTGGTTCTGGGACGACTTCCTTCGCGCCAACGGTGATTCGCGCATCCCTTCGCTCGCGGGAGTAAACGGTGCGGAGATCTTCCCGGCGCCGGCAGGCGCACTGCCTGACCGCTATACCGGATTCGACGACGATATTGCGACCTACCCGGCTCAGGTGCGCGAGCATCCTTATGAGCAATTCACCGACATCCCGCACCTCGAGGAGGGCGCCCGCGGTCTCGAGGAGACGCGCCGCGTCGATCTCGAAGAGTGGATGGACGACCTCGGACTCGACGCCGTTGTCTTTCCCACGATGGCCGATATCGGTCGGGCTGACATGGACGTCAACCCGGAATCGGCGGAAGCGGGCTGGCGCAACGGTGTCTGGGTTGCCAACGGCAACCTCGTGCCGCGTCACCTTGGGGTTCCCACGGTCACCGTTCCGATGGGCACGCTCACGGATATTGCCATGCCCGTGGGGCTCACCATCGCCGGTCGTGCCTACGACGACTCGGCGGTGCTTGCGCTCGGGCTCGCGTTCGAAGCCACGGGCAGTCGCCGCACCGAGCCACCGCGCACGCCTCGGCTCTAGGGGCTCGGCTCACCCCGCGCCACCGCCACAGCGTCGGCTCACACCGCGTCGACTCACCCCGCGCCAGAGCACCACACCGCTGCACCGACGCATCAACACCCCATCAGGATTTACAAGGACGTAACTCATGACTTCCACCGCACCGGCGACCCCTCGCCGCAGCCTCAAACAGCGCCACGTCGTCTTTATCGGACTGGCCTATATGTCACCGTTCGCCGTGTTCGACACCTTCGGCATCGTCTCCGAAATCACTCGCGGGCACGTGCCGATGTCGTACATCATCATCACGATTGCGGTGCTCTTTACCGCCTTCAGCTACGCGAAGATGGTGCGCGTCTATCCCTCGGCCGGTTCTGCCTATACTTACGCGCGACGCACCATGTCGGCGCCGGTTGGCTTCCTCGTCGGCTGGGTCGCGCTACTCGACTACCTCTTCCTGCCGATGATCAACGCGCTACTCGCGAAGATCTACCTCTCGGCACAGTTCCCGGATGTGCCGGGTTGGTTGTGGATCGTCGGGCTACTCGTGATCATCACCGCGCTGAACATCATTGGCGTGCGCGTGAGCGCCTCGGCAAACATGATCATGGTCGTTTTCCAAGCCCTACTTGCCATCGTGTTTGCAGTGCTGGCAGTGCAGGCGATCCTCGCCGACGACCTGCTCAGTTTTACCTTTGCGCCGTTCTACTCGGTATCGGCCGACATGCTGAGCCTCATCGGCGGCGCCTCGGTGCTCGCGCTGGCATTCCTCGGCTTCGATGCGGTGACCACGCTGTCGGAAGAGACCGTCGACCCGCGTCGCACAGTGCCACGGGCAATCATGTGGATCGCGGGGCTGGGCGCAGCCTTCTTCGTAGCGATTACCTACATCATGCAGACCTTCGTGCCCGACCTCGAATCCTTGCAGGCCATCGCGGATGACATCGAAGGCGCTTCCCCTTATATCGCGCTCGCCATCGGTGGCATTGTCTTTCAGACGATCTTCCTTGCCGGAGCGACCATCTCGGTATTGTCCTCCGGTCTCGCATCGCAGCTCAGCGCATCCCGCCTGCTCTATGCCATGGGGCGCGACGGCATCCTCGCGCGCAAGCTATTCGGATACGTACACCCGAAACTCGGCACGCCAGTGTTCAATATCGTGCTGATCGCCGTCATCTCGCTCGTCGCGCTCGGTCTCGATTTGAATGCCGCGACGTCGCTGATCAACTTCGGCGCCTTCACCGCATTCGCATTCGTCAACCTCTCGGTGATCGCGTTCTGGCTACGGCACCGTGGTACGGAGCACGTCGTGGGCACCGGCGGTCGAGCATCGGTACTCACTTGGACAGTGGTGCCTGCGATCGGATTCCTTATTAATGCTGCGCTGTGGGTGAGCCTCGACCAGCTCGCGATGACGGTGGGGCTCATCTGGGCCGGTGTGGGCGTGCTGTACCTCACGTGGCTCACGCGAATGTTCCGCCGCCCGACGCCTGATTTGGCCTTCGATGAAGCTGAAGAACTGCCCACCGGGGTAGTGCGGACCGAAGAGTAGGCGTTAAAGTAGTCGAGCCTTGCATGGGGGAGCATAGGAAAATGCGCTCCCCAAAGGAATTGAGAAAATTCCGACACGCCCGGGTTGCACGAACTTCAACTCGCGGTCTACACTTGCATAGTTCAACATTTCGAGCGCGCTTTTAGGCAGGCGCTCGAATCACTGTCGCGATTGTGATGTATCGCCCGCCTCTGCGGAGCAGGTACTTCCTCCGGCAGCAGAGCACGGCTCCGGTATCACCGGGGAAGGCCCACGGGCCTTGTCCAATGATGCCGTACATCAGCCTGAGCGTACGCGCTTACGGGCCGGTGAACTTGACAGAAAAACAGTGGTGCACGCCAAAACTGCTAGCGCAGTCCGGGTAATGCATGTGAGGCCAGTTAACAGCCCCAACGAATTAGGAGTAGGACATGGCGGGACAAAAGATCCGCATCCGACTGAAGTCGTATGACCACGAGGTCATCGATAACTCCGCGCGCAAAATCGTCGACACCGTAACGCGCGCTGGTGCATCCGTCATCGGGCCCGTCCCGCTGCCGACGGAGAAGAACGTGGTAACGGTTATCCGTTCGCCCCACAAGTACAAGGACAGCCGCGAGCAGTTTGAGAAGCGCACCCACAAGCGTCTGATCGACATCGTCGACCCCACGCCGAAGGCTGTCGACTCGCTCATGCGTCTCGACCTTCCGGCAGACGTCAACATCGAGATCAAGCTCTAGAGGAACTCATGCCTACCGCTACTAAGACCTACAAGGGGCTGCTCGGCACCAAGCTGGGCATGACCCAGCAGTGGGACTCCGAAAACCGGATGATCCCCGTCACCGTCATCCAGGTGAGCCCGAACGTTGTCACGCAGATCCTGAACAACGAAAAGAACGGCTACGAAGCGATCCAGATCGCTGCCGGCGCCATCGACCCCCGCAAGGTGAACCAGCCCGCTGCCGGTCACTTCAAGGCTGCCGGTGTCACCCCGCGTCGCCACCTCACCGAGATCCGTACCGCCGATGCTTCGGACTACGAGCTCGGCCAGGAACTTACCGTCGAGCTCTTCGAAGCCGGCCAGCTGGTCGACGTCGTTGGTACCTCGAAGGGTAAGGGTTTCGCTGGAACCATGAAGCGCCACAACTTCAAGGGTGTGGGCGCATCGCACGGTCAGCACAAGAACCACCGTAAGCCCGGTTCGATCGGTGCATCCGCGACCCCCAGCCGTGTCTTCAAGGGCACGCGCATGGCCGGCCGCATGGGTGGCGACCGCGTTACCGTCCAGAACCTCACGGTTCACGGCGTTGACGTCGAGCGCAACCTGCTCCTGATCAAGGGTGCCGTTCCCGGCGCCAAGGGTCGACTCGTATTCGTCCGCAACGCAGTGAAGGGGGCCTAGCCAAATGGCTGCCAACACCATTGACGTCCTCGACGCAACCGGCAAGAAGTCCGGCACCGTTGAGCTTCCCGAGTCGATCTTCGGTCTCGAAGCCAACGTCGCCCTGATCCACCAGGTTGTTGTCGCCCAGCAGGCTGCTGCCCGCCAGGGAACCCACAAGACCAAGAACCGCGGCGAGCGCTCGGGCGCCGGCCGCAAGCCGTTCAAGCAGAAGGGCACCGGTAACGCCCGTCAGGGTTCGATCCGCATGCCGCAGCACCGCGGCGGTGGTATCGTCCACGGCCCCACGCCCCGCAACTACGCGCAGCGCACCCCCAAGAAGATGATTGCTGCAGCACTCCTGCAGACTCTCTCGGACCGCGCACGCAACGGCCAGATCCACGTCTTCACCGAGCTCGTCTCGGGTGACGTCCCCTCGACCCGCAGCGCGATCACCGCATTCCGTACCGCAGCGCAGGGCCGCAATGTCCTCGTTGTCGTTGGCCAGGATGACCAGATCACCCGCAAGTCAGTCCGCAACGTTGAGTACGCACACGTGCTCACCCAGGACCAGCTCAACGCCTACGACGTGCTGAACGCGGACGACGTTGTATTCCTCAAGGATGCCTTCGACGGCTTCGTTGAGTCCAAGACCAGCAAGGAGTTGCAGGCATGAGCGCCATCAACAAGGACCCGCGCGATGTCATCATCCGCCCGGTGATCTCGGAGAAGAGCTATGCACTCATCGACCAGGGTCAGTACACCTTCGAGGTGGCACCCGAGTCGAACCGCGCCGAGGTGAAGTTCGCTATTGAGCAGATCTTCAACGTCGACGTCGCACGCGTAAACATCATGAACCGACAGGGCAAGACGCGTCGTACCCGCTTCGGTACTGGCAAGCGCAAAGACATCAAGCGCGCCATCGTCACCCTGAAGTCCGGCACCATCGACATCTTCACGAACGTCGGCTAACCGGAGGACTGAGATAAATAATGGCGATTCGCAATTTTAAGCCCACGACCCCTGGTCGCCGCGCCGGTTCGGTTTCGGAATTCACCGAGATCACCCGCAAGACCCCGGAGAAGTCGCTGCTCAAGCCACTTCCCAAGACCGGTGGCCGCAACAACCAGGGACGCATCACCACCCGCCACATCGGCGGTGGCCACAAGCGTCAGTACCGTGTCATCGACTTCACCCGTAACGACAAAGACGGCGTGAACGCGAAGGTTGCACACATTGAGTACGACCCGAACCGCACCGCGCGCATCGCGCTGCTGCACTTCGTGGACGGCACCAAGCGTTACATCCTCGCGCCAAACCGCCTCAAGCAGGGCGACATCGTGGAGTCGGGCGCACAGGCCGACATCAAGCCGGGCAACAACCTGCCGCTGCGCAACATCCCCACGGGTACCGTTGTGCACGCCGTTGAGCTCCGCCCCGGTGGCGGTGCCAAGATGGCACGTTCGGCCGGTGCTTCGGTACGTCTCGTTGCTAAGGACGGCCCCTACGCACAGCTCCGTCTGCCCTCGGGTGAGGTCCGCAACGTGGATGCACGCTGCCGCGCCACCGTTGGTGAAGTCGGTAATGCCGAGCAGGCCAACATCGACCTCGGTAAGGCCGGCCGCAAGCGTTGGAAGGGCGTTCGCCCAACCGTCCGCGGTGTCGTGATGAACCCGGTCGACCACCCACACGGTGGTGGTGAGGGCCGCACATCCGGTGGTCGTCACCCCGTCAGCCCGTGGGGCCAGAAGGAAGGCCGCACTCGCAAGCCGAACCTCGAGTCTGACAAGTACATCGTCCGCCGCCGTCCGTCCGGCAAGAAGCGCAAGTAGTAGGAGTTCAAGAAGATGCCTCGCAGTCTTAAGAAGGGCCCCTTCGTAGACGAGCACCTGCTACAGAAGGTGCTTAAGCAGAACGAAGCCGGTTCGAACAACGTCATCAAGACCTGGTCACGCCGCTCGATGATTGTGCCCGACATGCTCGGTCACACCATCGCGGTTCACGATGGTCGCAAGCACATCCCGGTGTTCGTCACCGAATCGATGATTGGCCACAAGCTCGGCGAATTTGCGCCGACCCGCACCTTCCGCGGTCACGAGAAGGACGACAAGAAGGGTCGCCGCCGCTAACGCGGTGGCTAGAAGGAGGAAATTATGGTGGAGTCGATCGCCCGCGCGCGACACATCCGCGTTACCCCTCAGAAGGCTCGCCGCGTCGTCGACCTGATCCGCGGTAAGCAGGCGCTTGAAGCGCTAGCCATTCTGAAGTTTGCACCCCAGGGTGCGTCAGAGCCTGTATACAAGGCCGTTGCTTCGGCAATCGCGAACGCGCGAGTCAAAGCAGACAATGACAATGAGTACCTCGATGAGCGCGACCTGTACGTCAGCACCGTGTTCGTAGACGAGGGAGCAACGCTGAAGCGCTTCCGTCCGCGTGCCCAGGGCCGTGCAGGACGCATCAACAAGCGCACCAGCCACATCACCGTAGTGGTGTCGACCCCCGCGGTTGACGCTGTTGAGCAGGAGGCGGCGAACTAATGGGCCAGAAAATCAATCCGTACGGTTTCCGCCTCGGTATCACCACCGACCACCGGTCGCGTTGGTACGCGGACTCCACGAAGCCGGGTCAGCGCTACGCCGACTACGTCAAGGAAGACATCCAAATCCGGAGCTTCCTCACCGAGTCGCTCGACCGCGCTGGTATCTCGTACATCGAAATCGAGCGCACCCGTGACCGCGTCCGCGTCGACATTCACACCGCCCGCCCGGGCATCGTGATCGGTCGCCGTGGTGCCGAAGCAGAGCGCATCCGTACCGAGCTCGAGAAGCGCACCGGTAAGCAGATCCAGCTGAACATCCTCGAGGTGAAGAACCCCGACCAGGAAGCACAGCTCGTCGCTCAGGGAATCGCAGAGCAGCTCGCCGCACGTGTGGCATTCCGCCGCGCAATGCGTAAGGGCCTCCAGGGAGCACAGCGCGCTGGCGCCAAGGGTATTCGTATCCAGGTGTCGGGCCGTCTCGGCGGTGCTGAAATGAGCCGCTCGGAGTTCTACCGCGAGGGCCGCGTGCCCCTGCACACCCTTCGCGCCAACATCGACTACGGCTTCTATGAAGCGAAGACCACTTACGGTCGCATCGGTGTCAAGGTGTGGATCTACAAGGGTGACCTGACCAATAAGGAGCTTGCTCGCGAGCAGGCCAATCAGAAGTCGTCGCGCGACAACCGCGGCGACCGTCCGCGCCGCAACCGTCGTAACGAGCAGGTTGCCGCGGGAGCGGAGGGCTAAGAATGCTGATTCCACGTCGAGTAAAGCACCGTAAGCAGCACCACCCGGGTCGTTCCGGCCAGGCTACCGGTGGCACCAAGGTGTCGTTCGGTGAGTACGGCATCCAGGCGCTGACCCCGGCCTACCTGACCAACCGTCAGATCGAGGCTGCACGTATTGCCATGACCCGTCACATCAAGCGTGGTGGAAAGGTCTGGATCAACGTATTCCCGGACCGCCCGCTCACCAAGAAGCCCGCTGAAACCCGCATGGGTTCCGGTAAGGGTTCCCCCGAGTGGTGGGTTGCCAACATCAAGCCCGGCCGTGTCCTCTTCGAGGTCGGCGGTATTGATGAGGAACTGGCTCGTGAAGCACTCACCCGTGCAATTCACAAGCTGCCACTCAAGGCACGCATCATTACCCGTGAGGAAGGCGAGTAAGACATGGCGATTGGATCGAAAGAGCTCGCCATTAACGAGCTCGACACAATGGAGAACGGCCGTCTTGCAGACGAGCTGAAGAAGGCCAAGGAAGAGCTGTTCAACCTGCGCTTCCAGGCCGCAACCGGCCAGGCCGAAGAGCGTGGACGCATCCGCGCCGTCAAGCGTGACATCGCTCGCATCTACACGGTGCTCCGTGAGCGCGAGCTCGGTATCCGTGCGACTCCGACCCCCGCCGAAAAGCCTGCGAAGAAGACTCGCGGCAAGAAGGCAGAGGCCGCTGCGACTAACGAGGAGACCAACTAATGGCTGACACCACAACTAACTCGGCTGCAGCTGAGGTCACCGGCGAGACGCTTCAGCGCAACTACCGCAAGACCCGCCGTGGCTACGTCACCAGCGACAAGATGGAAAAGACCATCGTCGTCATGGTTGAGGACCGCGTGAAGCACCCCCTTTACGGCAAGGTGATTCGACGCTCCACCAAGATCAAGGTGCACGACGAGAACAACACCGCCGGTATCGGCGACCTCGTCCGCATCGCAGAGACCCGTCCCCTCAGCGCCACCAAGCGCTGGCGGCTGGTCGAGATCCTCGAGAAGGCGAAGTAGGCCCTCGGCCACTTCGCTGTACACAGCCAAGGAGACTGACACATGATTCAGCAGGAATCCCGACTCCGTGTCGCCGATAACTCAGGCGCCAAGGAGCTGCTCACCATCCGCGTGCTCGGAGGATCGGGTCGTCGCTACGCCGGCCTCGGTGACACCATCGTCGCAACGGTCAAGGACGCAATCCCCGGTGGCAACGTGAAGAAGGGTGACATCGTAAAGGCTGTCATCGTTCGCACGAAGAAGCCCACCCGCCGCGTTGACGGTTCGTACATTAAGTTCGACGAGAACGCAGCCGTCATTCTGAAGACTGACGGCGACCCCCGCGGTACCCGCATCTTCGGCCCAGTGGGCCGTGAGCTGCGTGACAAGCGGTTCATGAAGATTATTTCGCTCGCTCCGGAGGTGCTCTAACCATGGCGAAGATTCGCAAGGACGACCTTGTAGAGGTCATCACGGGCACCTCGCAGGACCGAGGCGGCGACCGCGGCAAGCAGGGCAAGGTACTCGAAGTACTCGTTGCCGAGCAGCGCGTGATCGTTGAAGGCGTCAACTACGTCACCAAGCACGTGCGCGAGGGTCAGACCCAGCGCGGCACGAAGACCGGTGGCCGCGAGACCGTGGAAGCACCCATCCACGTTTCGAACGTTGCCCTCGTCGACCCTGAGACCGGCCGCGGCGCACGCACCGGAATCAAGGAAGAAGTTGAAGACCGGGACGGCGTCAGCAAAACGGTACGTACCCGCGTCTTCAAGCCTTCGCGCCGCGCAGCTAAGCCTGCCGAAAAGGCAGAGAAGAAGACCACCAAGAAGGCCTCCGCTAAGAAGGCCGATGCAAAGGACAGCGAGTAGCGCATGACTGACACTGCCACGGGAGCTGGCAAAATCCAGCCCCGACTCAAGGTGAAGTACCGCGAGGAAATCAAGGCGAAGCTCCAGGAAGAGCTCGGCGTCAAGAACATCAACCAGGTTCCTACCCTCGAAAAGATCGTAGTGAACATGGGTGTTGGTCGCGCCGCGCAGGATGGCAAGCTGATTGAGGGTGCAATCAACGACCTCACCCTCATCACCGGTCAGAAGCCAAAGGTCACTCGCGCACGCAAGTCGATCGCACAGTTCAAGCTTCGTGAGGGCCAGCCCATTGGCGCTCACGTCACGCTGCGCGGCGACCGCATGTGGGAGTTCCTCGACCGCCTGCTCTCGCTCGCACTGCCCCGCATCCGCGACTTCCGCGGACTCTCGGACAAGCAGTTCGACGGCCAGGGTAACTACACCTTCGGTCTCACCGAACAGGTGATGTTCCACGAGATCGATCCTGATAAGATCGACCGCCCCCGCGGTATGGACATCACTGTTGTTACGACCGCGCAGGACGACGAATCCGGCCGTGCACTTCTGCGCACGCTCGGCTTCCCGTACCACGCAGGGCTCAGCCAGTAGGTTTAGCCCACCTGCCCACCCGCAACCGCGGGTGGGCATTCCACCAAAGGTCGGCGCTCCGTGTACGGGGCGTCGAAACCAGGCGAAAGGAAACACCGCGTCATGACTATGACCGACCCCGTCGCAGATATGCTCACGCGTCTGCGTAACGCGAGTAAGGCACACCACGATTCAGTGGCAATGCCGAGCTCGAAGCTCAAGAAGAGCATTGCTGACATCCTCAAGCGCGAGGGTTACATCACCGAGTGGAACGCAGATACTGCCCGCGTCGGTGAGACCCTCAACATTTCGCTGAAGTTTGGCCAGGACCGCCGCCCCGCACTCTCGGGGATCAAGCGCGTGTCAAAGCCGGGACTTCGCGTATACGCAAAGTCGACCGAGCTGCCCACCGTTCTCGGTGGCCTCGGCATTGCGATCCTGTCCACTTCCTCCGGAATCCTCACGGACCGCGAGGCCGATGCGAAGGGCGTAGGTGGGGAAGTCCTCGCTTACGTATGGTGATTCCACATGTCGCGTATTGGTCGTCTACCCATTCAGATTCCCAGTGGCGTTGAAGTAAAAATCAACGGCGCTGACGTCGCGGTCAAGGGCCCCAAGGGTGAGCTTGCGCTCACCATCGCCGAGCCGATCGAAGCTTCGATCGAAGACGGACAGGTGCTCGTCACCCGTCCGAACGACGAACGTGAATCACGTTCGCTGCACGGCCTGACCCGTACCCTCATCTTCAACAACATCGTCGGTGTGACCGAGGGCTACAAGAAGTCGCTCGAGGTCGTCGGTACCGGTTACCGCGTCCAGGCCAAGGGCAACTCGCTTGAGTTCGCACTCGGCTTCTCGCACCCCGTGTCCTTCAACCCGCCCGAGGGCATCACCCTCGCGGTAGAAGGTCAGAACAAGATCACGATCAGCGGAATCAGCAAGCAGCAGGTCGGCGAGACCGCTGCGAACATCCGCAAGATCCGTCCCCCCGAGCCGTACAAGGGCAAGGGCATCCGTTACGAAGGCGAACACGTCCGCCGCAAGGCCGGAAAGGCTGGTAAGTAAGCATGTCTCAATCGAGCAAGCAAGCAGCCCGTGGCCGTCGCCACGCACGGTTGCGCAAGAAGATCACCGGAAACGCGCAGCGCCCGCGTCTGGTTGTTACTCGTTCGGCGCGTCACGTATTCGTCCAGCTCATCGACGATGTGCAGGGCCACACCGTCGCATCGGCATCCACGATGGAAGCCGACCTGCGTCAGCTCGACGGTGACAAGACCGCAAAGGCACGTCGCGTTGGTGAACTGCTTGGCGAGCGCGCCAAGCAGGCTGGCGTCGACACCGCAGTATTCGACCGCGGCGGCAACAAGTACGCCGGTCGCGTTGCGGCCATCGCCGATGGAGCACGAGAGGCAGGGCTGAACCTGTGAGCGAAAACATCGAAAACAAGATTCCCGACAGCGTTCCCGACAACATTGCTGACAAGCCGGTAGAAACCGCCGCTGCCAGCGAGTCGAGCCGGGATGCAGGCGACGACCGTCGTCAGCGTCGCGGTGGCAACCGTGACCGTCAGCAGGGCGGCGGCCGCGGTGGACGCGGTGGCCGTGACAACGCCGCTGAGAAGAACGAGTTCCTCGAGCGTGTCGTCACCATCAACCGCGTCTCCAAGGTCGTCAAGGGTGGTCGTCGTTTCAGCTTCACCGCACTCGTCGTCGTGGGTGACGGAAACGGACTCGTTGGTGTCGGCTACGGCAAGGCACGTGAGGTTCCCCTCGCAATTGCGAAGGGTGTCGAGGAAGCGAAGAAGAACTTCTTCCGCGTCCCTCGCGTCCTCAACACCATTCCGCACCCCGTTCAGGGTGAGTCTGCTGCCGGTGTAGTGCTCCTGCGTCCGGCTGCCGAGGGTACCGGTGTTATCGCCGGTGGTCCGGTTCGTGCAGTACTCGAGTGCGCTGGCATCCACGACGTGCTGAGCAAGTCGCTCGGTTCGTCGAACACCATCAACATCGTTCACGCGACGGTGACCGCACTGAAGATGCTCGAAGAGCCTCGTGCAGTTGCTGCTCGTCGCGGTCTCGCCGTCGAGCACGTGGTACCGGAGCGCATCCTCCGTGACCAGGCACGTGCTGCTGACGAGGCTGCCAAGGCTGCAAAGGTTGGTTCCTAATGGCTACTTCCTTCAAGGTAACGCAGATCAAGTCGGTTATCAGCGAGAAGCAGAACCAGCGCGATACGCTTCGCTCGCTCGGTCTTAAGCGAGTCGGCCAGTCGGTCGTTCGTGAAGACTCGCAGCAGCTCCAGGGCTACCTGCGTGCGGTCGCTCACCTCGTCAAGGTTGAGGAGATCAACGAATAATGACTAACAACGAAAACGCCAATGAGCAGGAAGAGCGTGCGCTGAAGCTGCACGACCTTCGCCCCGCTCCCGGCGCGAAGAAGTCGCGTACCCGCAAGGGCCGCGGTGAAGCATCCAAAGGTAAGACCGCTGGTCGCGGTACCAAGGGCACGCGGGCACGGACCACCGTGCCACTCGGGTTCGAGGGTGGCCAGATGCCACAGCACATGCGTACTCCGAAGCTGCGCGGGTTCAAGAACCCGTTCCGCAAGGAATACCAGGTTGTGAACCTGTACACGCTTGCCGAGCTCTACCCGGAGGGCGGCGACGTCACTACCGAAGACCTCGTCAAGAAGGGTGCCGTTCGCAAGAACGAACTCGTCAAGGTACTCGGTACCGGAGAAATTACGGTTAAGCTGAACATTGCGGTTGATAAGGTCTCAAGCTCTGCAGAGCAGAAGATCGTAGCCGCAGGCGGCTCCGTCGAGTAAAATTCCCAAATGCGGGGTCGGCTGCGTCCGACCCCGCATTTGTTACGTCACCAACGCGAAAGCAGGATGCAAGCGTGTTCAGCGCCATTTCCCGGGTGTTTAAGACCCCCGACCTTCGTCGGAAGATTCTGTTCACCCTCGCCATGATCGCGATTTACCGCATGGGTACCGCGATCCCGGCGCCGTTCGTCAACTACAACAATGTGCAGCAGTGTGTGGCGGGCATTGGCGTAGGCGACCAAAACAACCTGTTCAATATGCTGAACATGTTCTCGGGTGGGGCGCTCATGCAGCTGTCCATCTTTGCGCTCGGCATCATGCCCTACATCACGGCATCGATCATCGTGCAGCTTCTGCGCGTGGTCATCCCGCACTTCGAATCGCTGCACAAAGAGGGGCAGTCGGGCCAGGCAACGCTGACGCAGTACACGCGTTACCTCACCATCGGGCTCGCCGTCCTGCAGTCCACCACGCTCCTCACCACCGCACGCACCGGTGCGCTCTTCGGAGTCTCCGGAAACGCGGCGTGTGAGAACGTCCTCAACTTCGTTACCGAGGCCACCGGCCTTGACGTCACCACCAATGTGCTGCGCATGCTCATGATGATCATTGCACTCACCGCCGGCACCGCAGTCATCATGTGGTTCGGCGAGCTCATCACCGAGCGCGGCATCGGTAACGGAATGTCGCTACTCATCTTCACCTCGATCGCCGCGAGCTTCCCCTCCGGTATGTGGTCGCTTATCTCGGGTGCCGGTGGCGTCTTCACCTTCGTCGTCATCATCCTGCTCGCCTTTGGCGTGCTCGTCGCGGTGGTCTTCGTTGAGCAGTCACAGCGTCGCATCCCGGTGCAATACGCACGAAGGATGGTGGGCAAGCGCACCTACGGTGGCCAGTCCACCTACATCCCGATCAAGGTCAACCAGGCCGGTGTGATCCCGGTGATCTTCGCTTCCTCGCTGCTGATGATTCCGGCGCTGATCGCCCAGTTCAACCAGCCCGCGCCCGGTGAGTCACCTGCCGAGTGGGTCGTGTGGATCCAGAACAACTTCATGACCGGTGACACACCGCTCTACATGCTCGTGTACTTCCTGCTCACGATCGGGTTTGCGTACTTCTACGTCTACATCGCGTTCAACCCGGATGAAGTGGCCGAGAACATGCGTAAGCAGGGCGGCTTCGTGCCGGGTATCCGTGCCGGACAGCCCACCGCCGACTACCTCAGCCACGTGCTGAACCGCATCACCTTCCCGGGTTCGATCTACCTCGGTATCGTCGCGCTGCTGCCGCTCATTGCGCTTGCAACCGTCGGTGCCAACGCGAACTTCCCCTTCGGTGGTGCCTCCATCCTGATCCTCGTGGGCGTCGGTCTCGAGACCGTCAAGCAAATCGACGCTCAACTCCAGCAACGCAACTATGAAGGACTGCTTCGATGACGAACACCGCTGCCATCCGTCTGCTGATCGTTGGTGCCCCCGGCGCCGGCAAGGGAACGCAGGCCACCGGCCTCGCCGAGGCTTACGGCATCCCCGCTATTTCGACCGGCGACATCTTCCGCGCGAATATCAAGAACGGCACCGAACTCGGTAAGCGCGTGCAGGAAATCACCGCACAGGGTCAGCTCGTTCCCGACTCGCTGACGAACGATCTCATTGCCGACCGGCTCACCGAAGACGATGTTGCTCCGGGGTTCCTGCTTGACGGATACCCGCGCACCGTCGGCCAGGTCGAGTTCTTGACCGAACTGCTCGCTCGTGACGACGCGAAGCTCGACGCCGTCGTGAAGCTCGAGACCGACACGGATGCGGTGGTCCAACGACTGCTCAAGCGTGCGGAAGAGCAGGGTCGCGTTGACGACACTGAAGACGTGATCCGTCACCGCCAGGAGGTCTACCAGGCTGAGACGGCGCGCGTGATTGATGCTTACGCTGAACAGGGCGTTGTCGTCGAGGTCGACGGTATGGGAACCGTCGACGAGGTGGCACAGCGCATCCTCGACGGCCTCAAGGCTCGAGGGCTCGAACCCCGTAAGTAGCTCTCGGGCTGCGTCTGCTCCCCAGCATCCGGAATTTTGCCGGAGCCTGGGGAGTATTTCGTTTTCCGTGCGGTCTGGTTCTGTCTCGGTATAGGTCGCCTCTCTGAAAAAGTGCCACGGATGGATGCGACACGCGACGACACGCCGGGAAATGGCCCTCTCGCGGCACTTTTTCAGATGGTGAGGGCTGCGGGTAGGGGTGCGGAGGGCTGCGGAGTGAGGGCTGAAGTTGAGAACTGCCGGAGAGGGATGAAAGGAAGGAATGCGGGGAATGTGTAGAACCGTGCACTGCCAGGAATATGAACTTCCGCCCGGTTGACTACCGTAAAGAGGAGTGTCTGACGCAACCGACAAAAATGAGGCTTCGACTCGTAAATGTCGGAAGGAACTGCGGAATTGAAGCGATCTGAGAAGGAATTTCTAGCATGGAAGCACTGAAGGACTCGCCAGATTTCCTCCCGCCCACACCCGCATACGTGCTGGACGTCCCACTCCTGGACCGCCTCGTTACTAGCTTTGAAGAGGCTCTCGAGAATCACTGGCCGAATTACGTGCTCTCATATTCGGTAAAGACCAATTCTCTGCCGTGGCTCTTGGCATATATGCGTCAGCGCGGAGTCTGGGCAGAGGTCGTCTCCGACACTGAGTACGAACTGGCACTCGAAACCGGCCATCACGCCGACCGCATCGTCTACAACGGGCCCATCAAGGGCCGCGAGAGACTGCGCGCGGCGCTGCTTGAATGTTCCATCGTCAACCTTGATGCCAAACGTGAAGTTGAATGGGCTGCGGAACTCGCTGCCGAGCGCCCCGACGTAATGTTCAAGATCGGACTCCGAGTCAATTGGGACCTTGAATCCCGCGTTCCTGGCGAGAGCACCGCGGGCGACGAGGGAAGCCGGTTCGGTTTCAACGCGGAGAACGGTGAACTCGATCAAGCCATTGCAAGGCTCACTGCGGCCGGGGCGAGCGTCGCCGGATTACATATGCACCGCAACTCCGTGTCGCAGAGTCTGGCGGTGTATCGCGCCGCTGCTGCCGTTGCTGCGGAAATTATCACGACACGAAACCTTGACTTGGAATGGCTCGATATCGGGGGAGGGTTTTTCGGAAACTTGGAAGGGAGTCCAACCTTCGACGAGTATGTTTCAGTCATAAGAGCGGGAATAGAACATGTGGTGGATCCGGATCGGACAAGACTCATCGTTGAGCCTGGCGGTTCACTCGTCGCGATTCCTCTCGAATTCCACGCCAGCGTTATCGATGTGAAAAAGGTTGATACGCGAACATTCGTCGTCACGAATGCTAGCCGCATTAATATCGATCCGAACTTTCGTCGCATTCGCCCATACAAAGTCACTTCCGATGCTCGATCTGATGAGGTTCTTTCGGAACAAATCATCAGCGGATTCACCTGTATCGAGGAAGACCGCATCATGCGGCTGAAGGATGCTGTCGCGCTTCAACCTGAAGATCGAATCGTGTTCTATCGAGTCGGCGGCTACACGATGTCTCATCAACAGCTATTTATCGAGTATCTCCCCGCCGTGTATGTGCGTGATGAAGATTCACTGACGCTGGTGCGAAGCAAATGGGGCGTGCGGGAGTTCCTGCAAGGGAACCAATGGACTGCTGGCGGCGGGCTCGTCGCGGCTACTGCTGGAGACTCGAACTAAGCATGGGACAGCGAAGATTTCGAAAACGGTACGACCTCGTCAAACGTGTCTTGGACGTCGTCGGAGCTACTTCCGGGCTGATCATCCTGTCGCCGGTTCTCGGAGCAACGGCGCTCGCCGTGAGAATCAACCTCGGAAAACCCGTGTTGTTTAAACAAAAGCGTCCTGGTCGTGATGGCCGAATATTCACACTCCTCAAGTTTCGTACGATGCTGGATGCTCCGCCAACACCGATCGAGGTCGATGATGACGCGGAACGAATGACACCATTCGGGACGAAACTGCGAGCATTGAGCTTGGACGAACTTCCCTCGCTCTGGAATGTTCTCAGGGGGGACATGAGCATAGTTGGCCCACGGCCGCTAGTAGTCGAATATCTGCCTCTGTATTCGGCTGAGCAGGCGCGTCGGCATGAAGTCCGTCCCGGAGTCACCGGTCTTGCGCAAGTAAATGGCCGCAATGATCTGAATTGGGTAGAGAGATTTCGCATGGACGTCGACTATGTGGATCGACGTAGTTTCTGGCTTGACCTGACTATCGTATTGAGTACTTTTGCGGCGGTGTTCGGACGCAAGGGCATTTCTGCTGATGACCACGTAAGCGTCCAGCCATTTACGGGCACACCGTGACCAAAAACCCATTCAGCTGCAATCTCGATCAGGTAATCAGAAAGTGAATACGATGGGTTCTCCTGAAGGCAAAACACCACTGGCACCAACGACTCCTGCCTTTGTGATCGACGAATCGATGCTTGAGACACTCGTCCGGCGCTTCGAGGATGCGTTAGCGGTCCATTGGCCGAATTCCATACTTTCGTACTCGTTCAAAACAAACTCATTGCCATGGTTGATTTCTTACATGCGTAAACGCAACGTATGGGCAGAAGTGGTGTCGGACACTGAATACGAACTCGCACTGGCATTGGAATACGGTGCCGATCGCATTATCTACAACGGTCCAATAAAGAGCCGTGAGCGACTACGATTCGCACTCAGAAACGGATCGATCACCAACCTGGATGCCAAACGGGAAGTGTCTTGGGCCGCAGAACTGGCCCGTGAATACCCAGAAACTAAATTCGTCGTTGGTCTACGAGTGAACTGGGACCTTGAAAACTACGTTCCGGAAGAGAGTACGGCCGGCATTGAAGGCAGCCGCTTCGGATTCAACGCGAATAACGGTGACTTGGATCGGGCAATTCAGGAACTCACAGCAGCTGGGGTCCGGGTTGCCGGGCTCCACATGCACCGTAATTCCCGGACCCAAAGTCTCGAGGTATTCCGCACCGCTGGCAGATTGGCGGCGGAGCTCGTGGCAAGTCGGGGATTGCAGCTCGACTGGCTTGATATCGGGGGAGGGTTCTTTGGAAGCATCGATGGCACGCCGACCTTTGATGATTACGTTCGCGTAATCCTCGAGTCTGTGGGGCAGGTCATTGACCCGAACCAAACCCGCCTCATTGTTGAGCCCGGTGGTTCGTTGATTGCCGTGCCAGTTGAGTTTCACGCGAGCGTCGTCGACGTAAAGGACTTGAGGCAGAGCCGCTTTGTAGTTACTGATGCGAGCCGAACCGATATCGACCCGCTATTCCGACGACGCGGTCGGTTCCAATTCGAGCTCGCGACGAATACCGTGCAGACACATCCGGAACAAATTATTAGTGGCTTTACCTGCATGGAGGATGACCGGTTAATCAACCTTGTCGGGTCGCCTGAACTAAAAGTCGACGACCGTATTGTTTTTCATAAAGTTGGTGCATACACAATGTCGTTCCAGTCCACATTCATTGAGTTCCTCCCTCCGGTTTATGTCCGTGGGCACGACTCGTTCACGTTGGTTCGACGCAAGTGGGAAGTGAATGACTATCTGCAGGGTAACGAGTGGTGACCAACCAAAAGCCATCCAGGACGCAATACCTAACTCGTGGCCATTAGGAGGATCACAGTGAACAACCCCCACGGCCTCAAAATCGTAATTGCCTCCGCGGGACGACGCGCTCACTACATCGAATGGTTCAAGAAGGCCCTCCGCAACCAAGACCTGCACGGAGAGATTATTGCGATGGAGTTTCGGGAGACCAGTCCTACGTTTGCAATTGCCGATCGTGCAGTCCAAACACCGGCATATAACAGTGCGGAGTATGCAGAAACATTACTGAGTTGGTTCGCTGTTGAACGTCCGACTCTTTTCCTCTGTTTGAATGACTACGAAATGCAGATGTTGTCGGGACACCTCTCGGATCGCCTACGAAGCCTGGGATGCACGGTGGCCGTGCTTGCACCTGCTGGGCAAGATGTCGTCATCGACAAACTGCAAATGTCGAAGGTACTGCGTGAACGAGGCATACCGACGCCCAACACATACTCGGGCGCCGACCTCGATGCGGTGGCAGCATCCGTGGCTGCGGAAACCAAGTTCATCGTCAAGCATCGTTTTGGAAGCGGTTCGGTCGGCCTGCAGATTGCGACAGCGCGAACACTCCCGGAAGCGGTTGCCACGACTGCCGCTACCGCGCTCACGGAAGACGGTCACTCTGCGGAGAGCAGCCCAGAGGCAGTAGTAGTTCAGGACTATCTGCCCGGTTCCGAATTTGGCGTCGACGGTGTCTTTTCGCTCGATGGGCGATCTGAACTGCTGGGCGTGGTTGCTCGGTGTACCGAACAAATCAGGGATGGCGACCCAGAAGTGGCTACTTCCGTGCATGCAAACAGATTCCACGACGATATGGCTGCGATTGGGAAACTGCTCAACCCGACCGGCCCCATTAATGTGGATTTCCGCGAAACACACACTGGTGAACCACAAGTGATCGATATCAATCCTCGATTGGGCGGTGGCTATCCCTTTAATCACCGAGCAGGCGCGAATCTCCCTGCAGCGCTGGTACGGCTAGCCGCGGGGCTTGACCACGATCCGAAGCTGCTTGAATACGAACTTGACGTGACGACAGCGAGACGCGAGGAATTTACGGTTATTAGCCGCTAACGGTCTTTGTCGGGTGCGCCCAGACGCGCCTGCTGTCGTCACGCCACATCGGTGCGAAGCGCCTACACGAACGCGTTCTCACCCGTGATGTGCTGTCCCAGGATGAGCGTGTGCACCTCATCGGTACCCTCGTAGGTCCGCACCGACTCGAGGTTATTGGCGTGCCGCATGATCGACTGATCGAGCAGGATGCCGTTGCCGCCGAGGATCGTGCGTGCCTCGCGGCAGATGTCGATCGCGATCCGACAGTTGTTGAGCTTACCCACCGAGATCATGTGCCGCTCCAGCTCGCCGGAGTCTTTGAGGCGGCCGATTCGTAGCGCGAGCAGCTGGCCCTTGTTCAGCTCGAGTGCCATGTTCACGAGCTTCTGCTGGGTGATTTGGAATGCCGACAGCGGCTTGTTGAACTGCTTGCGCTCACCCGCGTAGTTCGCCGCGATCTCGAAGGAATCACGGCCGGCGCCGAGTGCACCCCAGACGATACCGAAGCGTGCTTCATTGAGGCATTCAAACGGTGCGCGCAGCGAGGTCGCTCCCGGCAGCCGGTCGGCTTCGGTGAGGCGGATGTTGTCGAAGGTCAGTTCGCACTGAATGGATGCGCGCATCGACATTTTCGGTTCGAGCGCCTCGGCTTTGAAGCCTTCCGCGTCGGTGGGGACGATGAAACCGCGGACACCCTCGTCGGTGCGGGCCCAGACAATCGCGATGTTCGCGATCGTGCCAAGGCCAATCCAGCGCTTCGCACCGTTGAGCACCCAGCCGTCGCCGTCACGCACGGCCGTGGTCTCCATCCCCGCGGGATCGCTACCGGCGTTTGGCTCGGTCAGGCCGAAGCATCCGATGACGCGACCGGCGGCCATCTCGGGCAGCCACTTCTGCTTCTGCTCCTCGGAACCGTGCTTCGCGATCGCGCTCATCGCGAGCGAACCCTGCACCGACACGAAGGTGCGAAGCCCCGAGTCACCCGCTTCGAGCTCCTGCATGGCGATGCCGTACTCGACCGAGCTGCGTCCCGCGCAGCCATACCCCTTAATATGCATGCCGAGCAGGCCGAGTTCCGCCATTTCGGGGATGATCTCGGTGGGGAACACCGCCCGCTCGTACCAGTCGGCGATGTTGGGGCGGATGCGACGGTCGACGAACTCGCGCACGGTGTCGCGAACCTGGAGCTCTTCGGGAGAGAACTCAGCCTCGATATTCAGCAGGTCACTGAGATCCGACATGAAGGTACCTTTCGATGCGATTGTGGGTGCTGCATGGCACAGCGGAGAACTTTAGAGGGAATCAAACTCGGCACGGATTGCCGCGCCATCGGCGTCAAGCGGTGGCGGCCCCACCGTGGGCATCTCGAACGCGGGGGAGTAGCGCACCGGGTGACGGATTCCCTTCGAGGCAACTCCGTCACGGTCGAGGTCGATCACGGGATCGATGTCGAGTTCGCGCGCCAGCTCGATACCCTCACCGATGGTGTTGACCTTGCCAACGGCGAGCCCCGCGGCCACGAGTCGATCCTGCCAGGCTTCGGCGGTGTCGCGCGCGAGCGCTGCGGACAGCAATTCGCGAAGTTCGGGGCGGTGCTGCACGCGGTCAGGATTCGTCGCGAATCGGGGATCGTCAGCGAGCTGCGGCTGACCGAGCTGTGTCACGAACTCCCGAAACTGGGTGTCATTGCCGATCGCGACGGCGAGCTGGCCCTCGCGGGTGGGCAGCGACTCGTACGGCATGATCGATGGATGCACATTGCCAAGCCGCGTGGGCTCGACACCTGCGCCGATGGTTGCCTGAATCTGGTTCGCCAGCGCTGACTGCAGGCTCGAGAGCAGATTGACTTCCACGTGCGTGCCTTCGCCGGTTTGGTCGCGGTGGCGGAGGGCAGCAAGCACGCCGGTGGTGAGATCCTTGGATGCGAGGACATCGACGAGCGCGACGCCCACCTTCATTGCTTCGCTCGGATGATCGGCATCGACGCTGCGCTCGCCGGTGATGTGCATGAGCCCGCCGAGGGCCTGCGCTACGAAGTCATAGCCCGGTCGGCTGGCACCGCCCGCAGCGCCAAAGCCGGTCACGCTCGCAATAATAAGGCGCGGATATTCCTGCCGCAGGGCCTCGAGGTCGATGCCGGCACGCTTGAGGGCGCCGGGTAAGTAGTTCTCGACCACCACATCCGCCTTCGCGACGAGCGCCAGCGCGATGCGAAGGTCGTCTGGATTACGGAAATCGAGTGCGATAGACCGTTTGTTTCGGTTCGCCGTCTGGAAGTACGTGGACATCCCGTCTGCGGCGAAAGGTGGTCCCCAGGAACGGGTGTCGTCACCGGAACCGGGGCGCTCAACCTTAATGACCTCGGCGCCGAGATCGGCGAGCGTCATCGTCACGAGCGGCCCAGCCAATACCCGAGATAAATCTAGGACCCGGACATCACTGAGCGGGCCGAGCCGTGTCGCAGCGTCGGTCAAGAAAGTCTCCTCATCACGCGTGTGGACAGCGGTGCAACGTCCGCAGCAGTGCGCAGCGTCGCGCTGTCCGGTTCGAGTCTACGCTGCTGAACTCAAAGTGGTCAATCGATTTTGCACGGGCGCGACGGTGGACGCTTTCCTTGCAGCGCTGCGCGTGCTTTTCCTTCAGGGATGCGTCATTTGCTCAAGTTTCAGCACTGTTCACGCAGTCAGGTTGGCATAAACATCTAGAATTGCTAGTATTCCGAACAGGCCGAAGCGCGTGGAACTTCAGAGTAGAAGCAGTAATCGGCACATCAACCTCGACCGTGATCCGTGATGATCTCGCGGAGAGTGGCCACAATCAGGTAGTTCCGGACTCGCAAACCGCGTGCCTGGCACCTGCAAGCAGATAAAAATTAATCATCAATTAGGTTAAGAACGAAATCAGGGCTGGGCGAGACAAAGCATCGCTGCTTTCACTCGCTGAGCGTCCCTACAACCCTTTGCACAAAGGAATGAAGTGTATGGAGACCAATAAGGAAGTTGCATCGCCAACTTCGAACGATCACGAAGCGCCCGCAACCGAATTCAAGCGCGATATGGGCTTCTGGGGCAACCTTGCTCTGGGCTTCACCTATCTTTCACCCGTGGTGGGTATTTACGCCACGTTCACGGCCTCGATGGCGCTCGCGGGCCCGCCCGCATTTTGGATGCTCATCATTGCCGGTGCCGGCCAGCTCCTCGTCGCCACCGTATTCGGTGAGGTCGTCTCGCAATACCCGATCGCCGGCGGCATCTACCCGTGGAACCGACGCCTCTGGGGTAAGAAGTGGGGCTGGATCAGCGGCTGGATCTACATGATCGCGATCAACGCGACCATCGCATCCGTCGCCTACGGTGCCGGGCCGTTCCTTGGCGCACTGCTCGGAATCGAGATGAATGCCTCGGCGAACGTCCTACTCGCGTTGCTGATCATCCTGCTCGCAACCCTCGCGAACCTCGGCGGCACGAAGTTCCTCGCCAAGGTCGCCTTCGTTGGGTTCGTCCTCGAGATCATCGCTTCGGCAGCAATCGGTATTTGGTTGCTCATCAGCGTTCGCAAGCACGACCTCACGGTGCTGTTCCAAGACTTCCGGCCCGCCGAAATGCAAGACAGCACTCCGTTCATCGTCGCCTTCCTCGGCGCCGCAATCATGGGTATCTACCTTTATTACGGGTTCGAAGCGAACGGTGACGTTGCAGAAGAGGTACGTAATCCAGGCCGCGTGATCCCCAAGGCCATGCGCATGACCATCTACGTCGGTGGTGTCGCCTCAATGTTCATTGCACTCGGCCTCATCCTCGCCGTGGGAAGCTTTGAAGACATCATCAACGGCACGATCCCAGACCCGATCAACGCGATCTTCCTGGAGGCCTTTGGCCCGGTTGGCTTCAATATCGTGATGGCGATCGTGCTCGTATCCTTCCTCTCGTGCACGATCTCGCTGCAGGCCGCGGCCTCGCGACTGATGTTCTCGATGGGCCGCGACAACCAGCTGCCCGGTGCGAAGTACCTCAAGCGCTTCAGCCCGAAGCGTGCGGTGCCGCCATACGCCCTCATTACGGCGGGTGTGCTCCCGGCGATCGTGGTGGTCATCTCACTGCTCAGTGAGAACGCCCTCATCGCGATCATCTCCTTCGCATCGTTTGGTGTCTACCTCGCGTTCTCTTCGGTGGTCCTCGCCGCCATTCGAGCTCGATTCAAGGGCTGGCGCCCGAGTGGTGAATTCCAGCTCGGAAATTGGGGCTGGATCGTCTCAATCGCCGCGTTTGTGTATCAGCTATTTGCCATGGTGATCGTGGTGTGGCCGGTCGCAGACGTCCCCTGGTATGAAGCCTGGCTCGTGGGCCTCATGGGCTTGGTCGTGGTCGGGGTCGGTGTGATCTACCTCTTCACCGCGCGGCCCCACGAAAACGGCGGCGGTATCGCGGGTGATGCCGTGACCGGCGTGGTGAACACTCACCACATCACCCCGATAGCCCCAACCGAGGAGATCGTGGACATGGCGGTTCGCCTCGACGGTGGCAAGCCGCACATCTACCCTGACAATCAGCGCAAGCGCGACGAAGAGTAATGCTCCGCTGGGCTCACGTCATGTGAGCGCAATACCGCGAAGGAGGGGGTGGGGCCGATCACAGATCGGCCCCACCCCCTCCTTCATTCGTGTGCGAGCGCCCGCAGCCACTTTCGGCGACGCCGCGAGATCGCGACCTACACGCGGTACAGCAGGCTCAGCCCGAGCTTCTCGACCTGAATCGGGCTGCGCGCGTATCCTGCTGGAATCTCGGAAACGCGAATGCCCGAGGTGAACTCACCCGAGCTGCCAACGAGCACTTGGCCGTGACGACCGAGCACGGCGGCACCGTGACCGAGCGGAGCGAGCAAGCGCAGCAATTCCGCTTCGACGTCGCGCATGAGCATGTCCATCCCGGTCACACCGACCTTTCGACCGTTCACATACGCGGGCACGGTCATCGTCGCGATGTATTCATCTACGCCGAGGTGGTCAATGTACGGACCTGCGATTGTCGGGGACTCGGCATAAAAGCCGCCACGAAACCATTCGAGGTATTCGTAGTCGTAGAACCGCTCCGATGCCGGGTCGAGGATGAAATCGCGGCGCGCGTAGCCGGTTCCGTCACGCATCCACCACTCGAGTTTGGCGTGCTCAGGGTCGAGCAGTTCCATTGCGAAGATGAGCCCAGCACCATCGAGT
Source organism: Gulosibacter sp. (assembly GCF_052090685.1). NCBI lineage: Bacteria > Bacillati > Actinomycetota > Actinomycetes > Micrococcales > Microbacteriaceae > Gulosibacter > Gulosibacter sp. Next base: position 45,917 of record NZ_JBQDBE010000018.1, read on the forward strand.
TGAGGATGCACGCGGAGATACTCGGTGACTGTTCCCTCGAGGTCCTTGCTCACGGCCGTCGACACTTGAAACGGTGGCTCACCGACAAATGCGGATGCAAGCTGCAGCGAGAGTTGTTCCTGGAGCGTGTGCAGGTCGTTGAACAGCGAGTCAAACCAAGAAGCGATGTCTTGAGCGACGGTAACTGCGTTGTTATTCTGCGCCACAATTGGCCCTTTCTACTCGCATGCCATTATTGCGCACCCCGGAGGTGTCACTGCTGATCGATGGTGTCGAGCGTGAGCTTCACATCGATGAGCCGGTACACCGTACCCTTAATAGACGACGCAATTGCCTGTTCCGCTCGCGCGGCGTCGCGCGCTTCGATTGCGTCGACGATCTCGAGGCATTCTTTGTGGGTTTCTTCGCGAGATGCCGCGGCAGCGGCGGGGGACCATTTCAGCGCCAGGATTTCGCTCTGGAGCCGCATTTCGTTGCGCAGGAGCCGAGGCGATTGCGAGGTGATCGCAAGCTGCTGGTGGAAGCGGCTGTCGGCGCTCGAACAAGCGGCGAAGGTCTGAGCGACCAGGATACGGTCGGCCGCGTGCCGGAGCTCGATGATCGATTGTTCGTAGGAGCGTTGGCACGCAAGGCGTGCGATTCCGGTCGCGATCGCCATGTGTTCGTCGCCGTAATCGCGAATTTGCACAATCGTCAATCGCGCCAGATAGGTGCGAATTTCGTCTTCGGAGGGGAAAGGGACGCTCACGACAAAGGTGCCGCCGCCGCGGCCACGGCGTGTCTCCACAATGCCGTGTTCGCGCAGGATTGCGAGACTCTTCCGCAGGGTCGCGACGGCGACACCGAATTCGGCGGCGAGCTCAATTTCGGAGGGGAGCCGTTCCCCGACAGAGATTGAGCCGAGGGAAATCGCCGAGACGATTTGATCGGCGAGAACGTCGCCGTAGCCGAAGGGGTCGCGGTGACCCGGGGCGGCCGGCACAAACGAGAAGGGCTTGCGCATAGACAGTTCCTCCTCGACAAGCTTCGATGCGATCCTATTCGATGATCGCACCTCGCTTGCTATTGACTCAGTTGCTACCACCAGCGGTCTCGAGATTCTCGGCAGCGTCCAGCACACCGGGGAGCCATTCGAGCGCGACGTCGCTGGGCAGATCCCATGAGGATGCGTCGTGACGGCCGTATTCGCCGACCCGCGTTGCGCCCAGCTCGGTCAGGCGGCGGTCGATGTGTTCGCTGCCCTGGCTGTAGGTCTCCTCGTAGAAGGTGTCGCCGAGGCCAAACATCGCGTAGCGAAGACCGCTGAGGTCACCCGAGAAGTTCTGCAGCTTCTCCTGAAAATCAATTGCGGTGTTGGGGAGGTCCCCTTCGCCGTGCGTGGAGCAGACAATGACGTAAAACGTATCGCTCGTGAGCTGCTCGGGCTCGTATTCCTGCAGATCAAAAACATCTGACTCGTGGTTGTTTTGCAGCTCGGTATTGAGGTCCTGCGCGATGAGTTCGGAGTTACCGGATTCGGTTCCGTAGAGCACGGTGATTCGCATGGGTGGGTCTACTTTCGTCTTGGGGTCTGGCGGTCAACTGTGACGGTGATTGTGGATGCTACGACGAGGGCTGGCGCGGGCACTAACCGTGTGCGATCGCCAGCATGTCCTCGTGATGGGTGATTTTTTGGCGGATGCGGTCTGGACCGGCAGCGGCGGTTTCGGCTTCGTCGATTTTCTGCCACTGCTCGAAGGATACGGACTGCTCGCGCAGCGCCTCGGGAAGCGCGTCGAAACCACGTTTGCCGCTGCCAGCCGCCGCGATCGACAGCACACCCGACTCGACGTCGCCGATGATTTCCTTGGCGACTTCGTTGGAGTCGGCGCGGTTTGCGGGAATGGCCCCGACGGGGCCGCGCTTGAGCCAACCGACTCGGTACAGCGCCGTGTCAATCTTGCCGGTGCTCTCCGAGGGTGTGAAGTCGATCTCTTCGGCGTAGTGGGAATGGCCCGGAACATTGACGTCGAAACCGATGGCCGAGATCACCGTGTCCGCGGGAATTACGCTTGATTCGCCGGCGGGCGCTGCGGCGAGGTGCATTTCACTGACGCTGTCGGTACCGGTGATCTTGCTCGGCACCGCACCGAATACGAAGTGAACTTGGACGCGCGGCTCTTCCGTTGCATCCAACTCAGCGAGGGCCGCGAAGGCGTCCTCGCGCTTGCGGCCGAGCGTGTTGTCCTCGGTCGCGGGGCTCGAATTGGCGAAGGTGTATCGGACGCCGGGGATTTTGCCGAGTTCTTTGACCATGGCGACATCCGATTTTGCGGATGCGATGGGGGAGCGGCTGAGGACGGTGACCGATTTGGCGGGCGACTTGAGGTACTGGTTGAGCACTTCGGGAGAGACGTCGCTGCCCACATAGTCATCGGCGGTCTTCACGAGGAAACGCACCATATCGATCGCGACATTGCCACCCCCAACGACGACCACGCGCTCGCCGATCTCGGGGAGGGGGAGGTTTGGTCGTGGCACCGTGTTGAGGGCGTTGATGATGTCCCCGGAGGGCACGATGCCCTCGAGGCGCGAACCGGGAATGGTCAGTGCGCGGTCGCGCCAGCGGCCACTGGCGAGAATCACCAGGTCAAAGTGTTCGCGCAGTGCTTCGAGGCTGATGTCGGTACCGACCTCGATATTGCCCGCAAAACGAATCGCGCCGCTGGCGAAGGCGCGATCGAACTGGCGGGTGATGGCCTTGGTGTGCTGGTGGTCGGCCGCCACGCCATATCGAATCAGCCCGTAGGGGACTGCGAGGCGGTCGAAGATTGTAATCTCCGCATCCTTCCATACACGCTGCAGGGATTGCGCGACGAAACATCCGCTCGGGCCGCAGCCAATGATGGCGATGTGCTTCGGAGTGGGGTTGCTCATGTGCGATTCCTTCCGGTCGTCTCGGGGTCGCGGCATTGCGGATCCGAGAGCGATCGCTAAAGATTTGTTTTTCAATCATTCCGCAAGATGCGCGGTTCGACAAGTCAAATGCCGGAAACTCGCCGTTTTCCCGCGTGTTTCTGCGGTAGGTGCTCAGCTTTCCACACCTAAAGGACTTGCAATGAACATCCACATGTGATTTTATTCATTCACCAATGAAGGTTTAGGCGATTTTAGCCTGAGCGCTGATCAACGATGATGAGCCTGAAAGGGAAACGATGAGCGTCACCTCCTCAACCACTGACATGCCGTACTTCGATATCTCGGACCCCTCGTTTGCGATGCAGTCGGAGGCCGTTCGAGATGCACGAGAACAATCGTGGATCGCGCGAACCAACTACGGCTACGCCGTACTGCGATACAACGAGGTCGCAGACCTGCTGAAGAACCCGAAGCTCTCGCAAGGAAGCGCCAAGTGGCCCGAACACCACGGCGTCCACTCGGGAATGTTCTACGACTGGTGGAGCAAAAACCTGCTGGTGCTCGAAGGCGATGAGCACCACCGCATCCGCCGACTGCTGAACCCCGCGTTCTCGCCGTCAATGGCACGGAAGCTCGAGCCGGAGTTCAAGGCGCTCGCGGAAGAGCTGCTCGCAAACATCATTGACCGCGGCGAATGCGAATTTGTTGCGGACTTCGCCGAGCCCTTTGCGACCCGAGCGCTGTGCATCATGATGGGCCTCGACCACAAGCACTGGCAATTCATCGCCGATCGCGCGAACACCGTCGGCTACGCGCTGAGCGTGAGCATCAAGGAAGACATCGACCAGATCGATGTTGCGGTGCAGGAACTCTATGACTTCGTGGAAGAACTCATTCAAGAGCGCCAGGCAAACCCCGGCAAGGATGTGGTTTCTCGCCTCGTCCAGTTCTCCGAGGGCGGCGACAAGCTCAGCGGCGAAGAGCTCCGCAACGCGCTCGTGCTCATGCTGTTCGGCGGCATGGACACGACCCGCAACCAGCTCGGTCTCGCGATCCAGACCTTCGTCCGCAACCCGGAAGAGTGGGAGAAGCTCGCCGCCAATCCGGAGCTCGCAACGCCAGCGCTCGAGGAAGTCCTGCGCGTAAACCCGACCACTCGCTGGGTCACTCGCGAAGCGATTGAAGACTTCGAGTACAACGGCATCCACTTCGAAGCGGGCACCACGGTGCACCTCTTCACCCACGCCTCGGGTAATGACCCGGAGGCGTACCCGGAGCCGGATGTTGACATCACCGCCGAGGGCCGCAAGCCGCACTTCACTTTCGGTGGCGGCGTCCACCACTGCCTCGGGCACTACATCGCCCGCGCGGACATGAGCGAAGCTCTCCCGGTACTGGCCGCGGGGATCACCAATATGCAGTGCCCCGGTGGCGACGAATGGCTCCCCGACTCGGGGAATACCGGTCCCATCCGCTACCCCATCACCTTCGACAAGCGCGCCTAGTTCGGAACTCGGCCACCCCTAGACCTTCATGAGTGCCCACCAACGAGGCTGGGCGCCACGACACCAGAAAGCGCAATTATGACTACGATCAACGACCCCCAGATCCATCTGCCCGAGACCCGCGACCCCTATGTCGAGAAGATTGAAACCCAGTCGATCTCGCTCGGTGGCAACCTCGCAGACATCTACCAGGAGCGCACCGACGCCGAACTCCACGACAACAATGCGCTCTCGCGTCACCGCGAACGCAATATGGACAACGACACCGTCGAAGAACTCAAAGAGAAGATCGAACGCTCGGGCGTCGAGTACCTCTACTACATGGTTCCGACCCTGCGCTCGCGCACGGTCGCGAAGATGGTGCCCGCCAAGCACGTGGTCCGCAACCTCGAAAACGGCGTGAAGTTCACCCGTAACGCACTCATGGACTTCCAAACCGATGTCTTCGGCAACCCGATTGGTGCCGACATCCACTCGAAGGAATTCCTGGCCATGCCGGATCCGGAGAGCTTCAACGCACTGCCTTGGGACACCTCGGTTGGCCGAATCTTCTCCACTGCCTATGAGCCCGACCACCTCACCGAGGTCGGTGGCCGGCCGAACGCACACGACTCGCGCGCAAATATGAAGCGCACCCACCAGCTCATGAAGGATGTCTTTGGCCTCACTATGAAGTCGGGCCTCGAACCCGAAATGGTGTGGGTCGGCGATTCCATCACCCCCAAGACCATCCCCGGCTACAACCCGGCCTACCAGGTCGAGTACCTCGAGGGGATGCGCCCCATTTACAAGCGCATCCACGAGTACGCTAACCAGCTCGGCTTCGACATGATCGAGGGTGACTACGAAGACAAGGGCCAGATCGAGTTGAACTGGATGTTCGACGAAATCGAGTGGACCGCCGACCGCATGGTCACCTACCGCCAGATCTGCTCGCAGGTTGCGCGCGAATTCGAAGTCGAAGCATCGTTCATGCCCAAGCCCTTCCTCGGCGAAATGGGTGCCGGTTGCCACCACAACATCTCGCTGTGGGACGTCGACAACAACAACACGCTCGAGATTCCGGGCGTCTCCGAACTCCACCTCTCGCAGCTGGGGCGCTGGGCAGTGGGCGGTATCCTCAAGCACGCTCCCGGCATGATGCTCGTAATGGCTTCCACCGTGAACTCCTACAAGCGCTTCTGGGACCCGGGCCAGTTCGCTCCCGCCCGCGCCGACTGGGGCCTCGACGACCGCGCCTCGATGGTTCGCATCTCGGCAAATGGCCGTGCCGAGGTTCGCGTACCCGACGCATCCGTCAACCCCTACCTCTCGCACTCACTGCTCATCGCTGCGATTGCCGACGGTATCGGCAACAAGATCGAGCCCGTTGGCCCGGGTGAGGCCGGCCCCGACCTGCCGCGCACGCTGGGTGAAGCGGTGGAAGCCTTCCGCGAAAGCGACTTCGTCCAGCGCAGTCTTCCCGATCTGCTCGCGGAGACCTACCTCGAAATGAAGTCGAATGAGTGGGCCGAATACTGCGGCATCGTCTCGCAGTGGGAGTTCGACCAGTACTGGCAGGCGATCCCCTAATGACGGCAGCAACTTCAACGGAAAACGGCATGACTAAGATCCGTTTCGCGTGCATCGATTCCGAGGCACCACCGCTCTTCGACCTCTCGCAGGACGGCGGCAAGACGCGCACCGGTTTTGAACCGGAAGTTGCGCAGCTGGTTGCCGATGAGCTCGGTCTCGAACTCGAGTGGGTCGTGCTGCCCTGGGATGACATGATCCCGGCCGTGCAGCGCGGCGACGCCGAAGGCGTGTGGTGCGGCCAGGGCATCATTCCCTCGCGACAGGAGCAGGTGAACTTCACCCGCCCCTACACCGTGTTCAACGAATCCGTGTTGGTTCGCGCCGGTGACCCGGCCCGGAGCGCCGAAGCGCTCAGCGGCTACAAGGTTGCGGCGATTGCGGGGAGCGCCAATATGCGCCTTGCGGAAACCTTCCCCGGCGCCGAACTCGTGCCCTTTGGCGCCTCCGATGACGTCTTCGGCGACATGATTCAGGCCGTTCGCGACGGCACCGTCGACGCGATGGTTGACGACGACGTGGTCACGATTCCGCTCGGTGATGAACCCGAGTTCGATATCGCCTTCACCGCCGAGACCCGCAACCCCTGGGGAGTGGGAGTTTCGAAGGATCGCCAAGATCTGCTTGCGCTGATTGATGGCGCTATTGAGCGTGTCATTGCCGATGGCCGTCTCGAGACCGTGTGGCAGAAATGGATGCCCGGCTTGCCCTATCCGGAGCAGCCGCTTCGCGATGGGAGACCTTCGTGAACGACAAGCCGCTGATCGGCGTGCCGGCCATGTCCTCCGCAAAGATTACCGGACTGCGTTATTCGGGCAGTGTCGTGGCCAATGCGGTGCTCGAGGCCATTGCCCGGGCGGGCGGCGAACCGGTGATTATCTCGCCGGTGGTCGGCAGCGATATCTGGGGCCAGCTTGACGGCATTGTGTTGCCCGGCGGCTCGGACATCAACCCGGCTCGCTATGGCGAAGAAGCGGATGAATCCTACGCCGGCACCGATTTTGCGGGGCAGGATGACGCCGATAGCCGTGCGATTGCGGCGGCGGAGGAACTCGGATTGCCAACCCTGCTGATTTGTCGCGGTATGCAACTGTGGAACGTCGAGCGAGGCGGGACGATGATCCAGCACTGGCCCTCCGAACCGCAGCAGCACGTGGACACGATTCACGAGGTCGACGTCGAAGCGGATTCTCGTCTCGCTCAGGCACTCGCGCCCGTGCAAGATGGCGCGGGCGGCGGCGCGGTTTCCGTGTCAAGCTACCACCACCAAGCGGTCGGTCGCCTCGGTCGCGGCCTGCGGGTGGTCGCGCGAGGTCCCGACGATTGTGTCGAGGCGCTTGAGGATCCGGAACACAACATCGTCGCCGTGCAATGGCATCCTGAAGACCGTGCAGCTACGCTGCCAGTCGACCAGGCGCTCTTTGACTGGGTCGTGCGCGAAGCATCCCAGTTCAAAACCCAGCAGCTGGCACGAATCTAAACCGTCGCCAACCAACATCAAGGAGACCCAGGCGTTGTCACCGCGCACACGGTATGAAAAAGAGATGCGTTCCGAGGACGTACTCACCACATCGGCGCATCCTGATGCCGATGTCACGATCGCAGTGGTCGTACAGTTCAATACCCCGGACCAGTCGAAGTTCAGTTATGAATTGAATCAGGACCTCACCCGCACGGCGATCGCAGCGCTGCATGAGCTCGGCGCTCGCGTCGAACTCCACGATGTTGCACACGACCGGGATCCAAACTTCGCGGCAATTGCCGCAGCGGATGGGATCCTCGTGCTCGGTGGTGGGGATGTGGATGCGGCCCTCTACGGGCACTACGATCCGGTGCCGAATGAGGGTGGCAAGGACCGGCGCGCAGATGAACGCGAGATTCGCATCATCCAGTCGGGCATCGCTGCGGATGCAATCATGCTGCACCTGTGCCGCGGATCGCAGCTGCTCAATGTCGCCTGCGGTGGCTCGCTGATCCCGGACGTGGAGTCGGCAAACCTCAACCCGCCGAACCTGCACAAGGGACCGAAGGGTTCGCCGCTGTTCTTGGATGAAGAAGTGCAACTTGCCGAAGGCAGCATCGTTCGCGAGCTCTACGGCTCTGAGCGCCTCGTCGTTCGCAACGGACATCACCAGGCGGTGGACCGCGTGGGTGAGGGCCTTCGGGCGACCGCGATCGCGCATGACGGCGTCGTCGAGGGCACCGAGCGTATCGACAACACCTGGATCATCGGCGTGCAGTGGCACCCGGAGGAAGCTCAGGCTTCCCCGAAAGACCGAGAAATCCTGTTCGCAGCCTTCCTCGAGCAAGTCCGCGCGCGGGCTGCGAGCACAGAACACGAGACAACCGGCGCGACCTATGCGCATCCAACGATGGGGTAATACACAATGGCTGGCTATCAAGTACTCAACCCGGCGACCGGCAAGGTCGAATCCGAATTTCCACGTGCCACCGATGCCGAAGTGCTCGAGGCAGTTGCCCGCGCGGACGAGCGGTACGCGAGCTGGCGCGAGACTCCGCTCGAAGAGCGTGCCGCAATCATCCACCGCGTTGCCGAGCTCTACCGTGAACGCAGCGAAGAGCTCGCTGAAATCATCGCCCGCGAAATGGGTAAGCCCGTTCGCCAAGGTGCCGGTGAAGTGGGCATTTCCGCCGATATCTACGACTACTACGCGAACAACGCCGCGGAGTTCTTGAAAGAAGAAGAACTCAGCGTCGCATCCGGTGGCCGCGCGGTCGTGCGCATGGCGCCGACCGGTGTGATTCTCGGCATCATGCCGTGGAACTACCCGTACTACCAGGTGGCGCGCTTTGCGGCACCCAACCTGCTGCTGGGGAACACGATCGTGCTGAAGCACGCATCCAACTGCCCGGAATCGGCGCAGGCGATCGCGAATATCTTTGCTGAAGCAGGGCTCCCCGAGGGGGCCTACGTGAATATCTTCGCGTCGAGTTCGCAGGTGCCGAGCATCATCGAAGACCCGCGTGTGCAGGGTGTTTCGATCACCGGTTCGGAGCCTGCGGGCCGATCGGTTGCCGAGGTTGCGGGCCGTAATTTGAAGAAGTGCGTGCTCGAGCTGGGAGGGTCCGACCCGTTCCTGGTGCTTGACACCGAGGACCTGGATACGGCGGTCAAGATCGCGGTCGGTGGCCGGATGTCGAATGGTGGTCAGGCTTGCAACGCGTCGAAGCGAGTGATTGTCGTGGATGCGTACTACGAGACCTTCGTCGAAAAGTACGTTGAGCGGATGGCTCGGATTACGCCCGGCAACCCGCTCGAAGCCGGCACCCGGTTTGGCCCGCTTTCCTCTTCGGGCGCGGTCGACGAGCTCGTTGAACTGGTCGAAGATGCGGTTTCGAAGGGCGCCAATCTGCGCCTCGGTGGAAAGCGCATTGAGCAGGACGGCGCGTGGATGGAACCCACCGTGCTTACCGACATCACGAGCGATATGCGTCTCTATCGGGAAGAAGCGTTCGGGCCCGTGGCGTCGATTTACCGCGTTGCCGACGAGCAAGAAGCGATTCGCCTTGCGAATGACTCGACGTTCGGTCTCGGATCCTCGGTGATCACGACCGACGAAACGCAGGCCAACCGAGTCGCAGACCAGCTCGAAGCGGGCATGGTGTTCATCAACTCGGCCGGAGACACCGAACCGGACCTGCCCTTCGGCGGGGTGAAAGCATCCGGTATCGGCCGTGAACTCGGCCGCTTCGGTATGGAGGAATTCGCCAACCGGAAGCTCGTTCGCTGGACCGAGTAGTTGCGGGCTGAATCGCGTGGACTAAATAGCCGCTGATCCGCAGCATGAATTTGGGCCTGTCACCACGTTGGTGACAGGCCCAAATTCATTGTGCGCAGAGTTCCGCAGAGTGGTCACTCCTTGTTGCTATCCGAGGTTTTAACCCCAAGCATCGACCACTCTGCGGGAGGCTACTCGGCGCGCGAGGGGCGACGGTGCGGGTACTTCGCGTACACCTTCTCGAGCAGTTCTTCTTCAGCATCCGGCCCCGGCTTCACACCTGAGGGGATGCCAGCGAAGAACACTGCGCCGACAAGCCACCAGAGGCCGAAGATAATCCACGACGGAACGGTAATGCCCGCGGGCATCCCCGGAATGTAGAGGATGATCAGGAACGCGGTGATCGCGACCGACAGGCCACCAACGACGATGCCGAGCTTGCCGCGACCGCCAACGTGCAGCGGACGTTCCATGTTCGGCTCACGAACGCGCAGGATCACGAACGACACCGAGACGAGGAAGTACGCGATCACGATCAGCGGGGATCCCGCATCCACAATCCACGTCAGTGCCTTGTGGCCGAAGAACGGCGCGATCGTGGCCATACCGCCGAGGATGAGCAGCGCGTTAACTGGCGTGCCGAACTTCGGGTGCAGAGTGCCGAGCCACTTGGGCAGCATGCCACCCTGCGCGAGCGACCACATGAGGCGCGAGGCACCCATCTGCAGCGAGTTCCATGAGGTGACGATACCGGCGATACCACCGGCGACCATGATGTTGCCGAAGAGCTGCGAGTCGAAGAAGTGAGCCATCGCATCCGCGGCCGGAAGGGTCGAAGTCGCAAGCTGTTCCTGGGTGAGGCCCGAACCGACGGTGATGATGATCATGATGTACCAGGCCGCGGCGATGAAGACCGAGATGAAGGCGATCATGCCGGTCTTGCGCGGGGGAAGGTTGACTTCTTCGGCGGTCTGCGGGATGACGTCGAATCCGACGAAGAGGAACGGTACGACGATGAGCACCGCGAAGAAGCCCGCTGCGCCGCCGTTGAACAGCGGTTCCATGAGCTCGCGTGAACCACCGGTTGCCGAGCCGAAGATCTGCAGAATACCCACGGCGACGAGGAACACGACCACGAAGATCTGGACATTACCGGCGATCTTGACGCCGATGATATTGATGACGGTGATGATAATCGCAGTGATCGAACCGACAAGGGCCCAGGACAGGAACACCTCCGAGTTGTTCACCGTCCACAGGTGGATGTCGTTCAGGTCGAACACGTAGTTCACGGCGGTGGGCAGGGCCACCGCTTCGAACATCACGACGGTGGCGTACCCACCGGTGATTGCCCACGAACCGATGAAGGACCACCGCGGCCCCATCGCCCGAAGGATGTAGTTGTGTTCACCACCGGCCTTGGGCATTGCTGCCACAAGTTCGGAGTAGACGAGTGCGACGACGGCCATCATCAGTCCACCGAGGAGCATTGCGATGGCGGCACCCATGGTGCCGGCCTCTTCGACCCAGCCGCCGGCGAGGGTGACCCAGCCGAAGCCGATCATCGCGCCGACGCCGAGGGCCATCGTGGACCAGGTGCCGAGCGATCGTTTGAAACCGCCAGCCTGGGGCAGGCCGGTTCCGGTTTCTGCAGCACGCTGCGTAGTTGACTTGTTCAAGAGTGTCCATTCAGAAACTAGGTGTCACAATGTCGTGACAAACAGTAGGGCGGCGGGAATACTAGCAAAGAACGGCTTCTTCGCGAAGACGGCGGGTTAACATTGTTGGATGGCCTCGATTTATAAGACTCCCGACGAACTCCGAATGATGGTTCCGGCCGGAGTGCTCACCTCCCGCGCACTGGATGCGGTGGAGCAAGCAATTCGCCCCGGTATTTCCACGCTCGAGCTCGACGCAATCGCCGAGGGAGTCATTCGTGAAGCCGGGGGAGTTCCCAACTTCCAGCTCGTCGAGGGCTATTCCCACACGGTCTGTGCCTCGGTGAACGATGCCATTGTCCACGGCATCCCGAAAGACACCCCGCTGGTCGCGGGCGATGTCGTATCGATTGACTGCGGTGCCAAGCTGAATGGTTGGAATGGAGACTCGGCGCGGACCTTTATCGTTCCCGGCGACATCGACCGTGAGGATGCGGCGGGCTGGCTCGCCGAGGCGAATCGCGTGTCGGATGCGACGCGCGCAGCAATGTGGGCGGGGGTCGCGGCGGTTGCTTCGGCACGCCATCTCAACGACATCGGTACCGCCATCGAGAAGGCGACGCTTGAGCAGCCCGGTCCGCTCGGAATACTCGAGAACTACACCGGTCACGGTATCGGCCGGGATATGCACGAGGAGCCGACCGTGTTTAACTACCGTGTTCGTCGTCGTGGCCCGGTCGTGAAGCCGGGGCTTGCGATCTGCATCGAACCGATGCTTACTGCAGGTGGGCCCGAAGCCGTTACGGATGCGGATGACTGGACGGTGCGCAGCGCGGACGGCACACTCGCGGCCCACTGGGAGCACACGGTCGTACGGCATAAGGATGGGATCTGGGTGACGACTGCCGAAGATGGTGGGGCCGAGGGGCTCGCCGCATTGGGGGTCGTGCCGGTGGCGATTGCCGGTTAGACTGGCTGCGTTATGCGAACTCGCAGGGTGACAGAGGTGTCCCTCTTGCGCAACTCCTAGAAACCGGCTTATACTCGATAGTCGGTGTGTTTCAGTTACGCGTTTTTGCGTACGCGAAACCGCTGATTTCCGCATGACTGGCATGCGGGCGATCGACAAGCTAGCGATAGTGAGGCTATGGCCAAGAAAGACGGCGTCATTGAGATCGAAGGTTCAGTAATCGAGGCATTGCCAAACGCAATGTTCCGGGTTGAGCTTTCGAACGGACACAAGGTGCTCGCGCACATTTCTGGCAAGATGCGTCAGCACTACATCCGCATCCTGCCCGAAGACCGAGTAATCGTAGAGCTCAGCCCCTACGACCTCACGCGCGGCCGGATCGTCTACCGCTACAAGTAGCAAGTCGTTCGCTCGGCCAGATAAGGAACGGCCGGCGCACTCCCGCGTCGGCACGAGGCCAGCGAACTAAAGGACAAATTCATGAAGGTCAAGCCCTCCGTGAAGAAGATTTGTGACAACTGCCGTGTGATTCGTCGTCACGGCCGCGTCATGGTCATCTGCTCTAACCCCCGCCACAAGCAGCGTCAGGGTTAGGGATAACTCAATACTGAAACCGCAACGACAAGAAGCGCACTTCGGTGTGCAGACACCTCCGGGCAAGAGGCCGGGGCCCAGCCGTTGCACCAAACCTCAACACATACAGGAGACCACTCCACATGGCACGTCTAGCAGGCGTTGACCTCCCTCGCGAGAAGCGAGCTGAGGTCGCTCTTACCTACATCTATGGCATTGGCCGTACCCGTGCAATCAAGACGCTCACTGCCACCGGCATCGACGTCAACACCCGCGTGAAGGACCTCACCGACGAACAGCTCGTAGCGCTCCGCGACTACATCGAAGCTACGTATCAGGTTGAGGGTGACCTTCGCCGTGAGGTTGCCGCCGACATTCGACGCAAGGTCGAAATCGGTAGCTACCAGGGCATCCGCCACCGCCGTGGACTTCCCGTACACGGTCAGCGCACCAAGACCAACGCGCGTTCGCGTAAGGGTCCGAAGCGTACCGTCGCCGGCAAGAAGAAGGCGAAGTAACCCGTCCGCTTAGTCGGATGTGAGTGAACCGAATTTCGTAGGAGAGAAGAATTGGCTACCCCAAAGACTGCGCGCAAGCAGCGTCGCAAGCAGAATAAGAACGTTGCCGTCGGCCAGGCGCACATCAAGTCGACGTTCAACAACACCATCATTTCCATCACTGACACGACCGGTGCGGTCATCAGCTGGGCGTCCTCCGGTGGCGTCGGCTACAAGGGTTCGCGCAAGTCGACCCCGTTCGCCGCACAGCTCGCCGCTGAGGCAGCTGCGCGTCAGGCGCAGGAGCACGGCATGAAGAAGGTTGACGTGTTCGTGAAGGGCCCGGGATCGGGTCGTGAAACCGCAATCCGTTCGCTCCAGGCCGCTGGCCTCGAGGTCGGACAGATCAACGACGTCACCCCGCAGGCGCACAACGGTTGCCGCCCGCCGAAGCGTCGCCGCGTCTAAGCACTTCAAGTCGCCCGTACCCACACCTCGTGAGTGCGGGCGACTCCGCCGGTAATTACGCCGGATTCCGATTGTCCTCCGCATCCTCCCTATCTCCCTGCGGGTCATTCCCGTTGGACAAGCCAGGCGTCATATAGCGGACGCTTTGCCGAAAGGAACCACACAGTGCTCATTGCACAGCGCCCCACACTCACCGAGGAGAATGTATCCGAGTACCGCTCACGGTTCGTTATTGAACCGCTTGAGCCCGGATTCGGTTATACGCTCGGAAATTCGCTGCGTCGTACGCTGCTCAGCTCCATTCCCGGTGCCGCAGTAACGAGCATCCGGCTCGACAACGTTCAGCACGAATTCACCACCATCCCGGGCGTGAAAGAAGACGTGACGGAGATCATCCTGAACGTCAAGGGACTTGTCGTTTCGAGTGAACACGACGAACCAATCACCGCCTACCTGCGCAAGACCGGCGCGGGTGAAGTCACCGCGGCTGACATTTCAGCACCTGCGGGTGTCGAGATTCACAACCCCGCGCTCGTGATCGCAACTCTGAATGAGGATGCGAAATTCGAGCTCGAGTTGACGATCGAGCGTGGCCGTGGCTACGTTTCGGCGCAGCAGAACCGTAACGAGTACTCGGACACCGGTCAGATTCCGGTTGACTCGATCTACTCGCCGGTGCTCAAGGTGACCTACCGCGTTGAGGCCACCCGTGCGGGTGAGCGTACCGACTTCGACCGTCTCATCGTTGATGTTGAGACCAAGCAGTCGATGGGTCCGCGTGACGCCGTTGCTTCGGCAGGTACTACGCTGGTTGAACTGTTCAGCCTTGCGCGTGAACTCAACGTCGAAGCAGAGGGTATTGAGATCGGGCCGGCTCCGGTTGAGCAGGTCATCAGCGATGAACTCTCAATGAGCATCAACGACCTCGACCTGTCGGTCCGTTCGTACAACTGCCTCATGCGCGAAGGCGTAACGACTGTTTCGCAGCTCGTTGCCTTGAGCAAGAGCCAGCTGTTGAACATCCGCAACTTCGGCCAGAAGTCGGTGGACGAGGTCCGCGACAAGCTCGCATCCCTCGGCCTCACCCTCAAGGACAGTGTTCCTGGCTTTGAAGGTACCCACTTCTACGGTGCTGGCGAAGACAGCGGCGAGTACATCTAAGCCGCATCAGCGGCCCGTATTTGAGAAAGAGAACTACGAATGCCTAAGCCCAACAAGGGACCGCGCCTCGGAGGCGGCCCTGCCCATGAGCGTCTCCTGCTTGGCAACCTCGCTGCGCAGCTGTTCACGCACAAGCGCATCCAGACGACTGAGACCAAGGCAAAGCGTCTGCAGCCGGTTGCAGAGCGACTGATCACCCACGCGAAGAAGGGCGACCTCCACGCACGTCGTCGCGTATTCCAGGTCATCACTGACCGCGGTGTCGTCCACGAGCTGTTCACCGAGATTGCTCCGCTCGTCGCCGAGCGCCCCGGTGGTTACACCCGAATCATCAAGACCGGCTACCGCAAGGGCGACAACGCTCCAATGGCCGTGATTGAGCTCGTGCTCGAGCCCGTTCAGTTCAAGAACAAGGCCGCTGCACCTGCTGCTGAAGAGGCACCTGCTGCTGAGGAAGCACCCGTCGTTGACGAGGCCGCTGAGACCGCAGACGTCGAGGTAACCGATGCTGACGAAGCTGCCGTTGAGGCAGCAGAAGCTGAGGCAGACTCGGCTGAGGCTTCGGATGCTGACGTCGCTGAGGATGCAGCTGCTGACGCTGACGCAAAGGACGAAGAGACCAAGTAGGTTTCGCTTCCATCCACGCAGAACGCCCCCGCACCGGTTGAACCCACCTGAGTGCGGGGGCGTTCCGCGTTACCGCTGCGTGTTCGCCTTCGTGGTTGCCGTTGCCGTTGCCTTCTGCTTCTACTTCTACTTCCGCTTCCGCTTCCGCGCCGCCGCTCCGGCAAAGTGGTCACTGCTTGTTGCTATTTTTTGTTTTAGCACCAACGAGTGACCACTCTGCTGATGGTTAGTTCGACCCGCTTCGCAAAGTGGTCACTGCTTGTTGGTATTTTTCGTTTTGACCCCAAGCAGTGACCACTTTGTTGTGGTGTCCGGCGACCTCCTTTGCAGAGTGGTCACTCGTTGGTGTTATCCGGAATTTTAACCCCAAGCGTCGACCACTCTGCGTAGGGGTGTGTCGCGGAGCGGTCACTCGTTGTCTGACGCTGACGCTGACGCTGACGCTGACGCTGCTCCTGAAGCCGAAGAAACTGCCGCGGACGAAACCAAGTAGGTTTCGCTCTCACTAACGCAAAAACCCCCGCCAAGCGCGGGGGTTTTTGCGTTAACCGAGCCGAGCGCGCAGGTGCACGGAGACCGCGAATTGACTTCGAGTCATACTGACACTATCCTCGCTCTAACAGTTAGGGTAAGAATGACTCAAAGCAACGCAGCTTCGACTCACGGGGCAGCAACCGGTAGCGACAGTGAAATTCGCCTTGCGGTGTCGACCGTGATTTTCGCGCTACGCCGAGCGAAACACCCCTCAAAGAAGTGGGAGATTGTGATGCCGGTGGTACGGCGCACACGCGATCCGCACGAAGGGAAATGGGCGCTTCCTGGCGGGTGGCTCAGAGCGAGCGAAGGACTCGCCGCGGCAGCAACCCGCACCCTCGCTGAGACGACGGGCCTGCATCCGGCTTATGTCGAACAGCTCTACGCATTCGGCGCGGTCGAGCGCTCAACCACGCGAGTGGTTTCAGTCGTGTACTGGGCACTCCTGCGCGCGGATGCGGTTCGCGAGCGAGCAGAGCTCGAGAATGTCGAATGGTTCGCGGTCGACGGACTGTGGGGACTTGCCTTCGACCACGACGAGATCGTGCAGTACGCGCTGTGGCGGCTGCAGAACAAGCTCGACTACAGCGGGATCGCGCAGGGCTTCCTACCCGAACTCTTCACGCTCTCAGATCTGCGCGAGGTCCACGAAGCCGTGCTCAACAAACCGCTCGACCCCGCCAACTTTCGCCGACAGGTCGAGAGTACCGACGAGATTGTGTCCACGAACGAGTTTCGTAAGGGGAGTCACCGACCCGCGCGGCTCTATCGCACCAATATCGAGAAGGGCCTCGCGAATCACGGTCCGCTGCAACCCGAAAGCCACTAACCGGATGCGGCACGCGCCGGCCCGCGCCCGCGCTCGCACGCTCATTCGGCTCATCGCCGCCTAACGGATTCCCACATCAACAACTCAGCAGCGACAACCCCGCAGTGAGAACACAGCAGCGTGAACTCAGCAGTGAGAACCCAGCAGCGAGAACCTAGCGGCAAGAACCTAGCAGCGACAAACCAGCAGCACCGACGCTGCACGCACCAAAAGGAAACAACGATGTCTCACACCAGCACCACACTTGACGACGCCCCACGGAACCCCGCATCCGTTGCGCAAAATATCGCCCGTATCGACGCCGGAAAGTCAGCCGACAGCAGCTGCGGCAGTACGCTTGCCGAGCCTACTTGGAACTTCGACAGCATCCCCGGCTACGGCCCCGGAGCCTCCCTCGGCGACACGATTCCGCTCGGCGCCCCTCGGCAAGGAACCCTCCCAGCCGAATACCGGGAGGCCTCCGATGAAGAACTCACCGAGCGCATCCACGCGGCCAAGGACACACTTGGCGAGAAACTCGTGATTCTCGGCCACTTCTATCAACGCGACGAGGTCGTGCAGCATGCCGACTACGTCGGTGACTCGTTCCAGCTCGCGAAAGCCGCGCTCGATCATCCCGACGCCGAGGCGATCGTCTTCTGCGGCGTCCACTTTATGGCCGAGACCGCCGATATGCTCAGCAACCCCGGGCAGTCGGTGATTCTCCCGAACCTTGCCGCGGGCTGCTCGATGGCGGATATGGCGAATATTGATCAGGTCGAGGATGCGTGGGAGCAGCTCATTGAGATCTACGGCGATGAGTCGGATGCGGACGGTCGGGTGCCCCTGGTTCCGGTCACCTATATGAATTCTTCAGCCGCGATCAAGGCATTCTGCGGTCGTAATGGCGGCATCGTCTGTACTTCGTCGAATGCGTCCACGGTGCTCGAATGGGCGTTCGCGCGGGGTCAGCGGGTCATTTTCTTTCCCGATCAGCACCTTGGACGCAACACCGCAAAAGCGATGGGTATTTCGCTCGAGGAGATGCCGCTTTGGCGGCCAATGCTGCCGCTCGGTGGCAACACCGAAGACGCGCTCGACGACGCGAAAGTAATTCTCTGGAACGGTTTCTGCTCCGTGCACAAGCGTTTCACGGTCAAGCAGATTGAGCAGGCCCGCGCGCAGTACCCTGACGTGCGAGTCATCGTGCATCCCGAATGCCCGATGCCCGTCGTTGACGCGGCCGATGAATCCGGGTCGACCGACTATATTCGCAAGGCGGTCGAGGCCGCACCGGCAGGGTCGACGATCGCAATCGGTACTGAGATCAACCTTGTTCAGCGCCTCGCCGCCGAATTCCCGCAGCACAATATTTTCTGTCTCGATGACGTCGTGTGCCCATGCTCGACGATGTACCGCATCCACCCCGGCTACCTCGCATGGGTACTCGAGGGGCTCGTCGCCGGCGAGGTACGCAATCAAATTTCGGTGGATACGGCGGTTGCGACACCAGCCCGCGTGGCACTCGAGCGGATGCTCGCGGCGCTTCCGGCGCCAGCGGTGCAGCCGGTCGAATCAACGAGCGCTGCAGAGGCTCGCTCATGACATCCCGAGTCCTCGTCGTCGGCGGCGGTATCGCCGGGCTCACGACCGCAATTAAAGCGCGCGCGGCAGGATTCGAAGTGCTGCTGGTGTGCAAGCACGAGCTGGGCGATTGCAGCACGATTCGTGCCCAGGGCGGCATTGCGGGAGCTGTGTTTCCCGACGACTCGGTCGCCGCGCACGTTGCAGACACGCTCCTCGCCGGCGCTGGACACGCTGACCCTGACGCGGTCCAAGCACTGTGCGAGGGTGGCGCCGAAAGCATCCACGACCTGGCGCGGCAGGGTGTGGTTTTCGACACCGACGCCAATGGCCAGTGGAGTCGCGGCCTCGAGGGAGCGCACTCGATCGCGCGCATCGTGCACGCGGGCGGCGACGCGACCGGGGCCCATATCCATGCGGCACTCGTGAGTGTGGCGAGGCGACAGGGCGTCCGGATTCTCGAGCACCGGATGCTGCGGGAGGTGATTCTGCGAGATGGATTCGTCGTCGGTGGGGAATTCATCGCTGCTAGTCCGCAGGGGGCGGATGCTCCGCGAGCGAACCCAGCGGGCACAGAGGTGATTGAGGCGGATGCCGTCGTGCTCGCGACTGGCGGGTTCGGTGGACTGTATCCATTTACGACGAACCCCGAATCCGCAACGGGCGACGGCATTGTCGTGGCCGCTCGTGCCGGAGCAGCAGTCGCCGACTTGGAATTCATGCAGTTCCACCCGACCGTGCTCGCGGTCGGGGAGCCGTTCCTCATCTCGGAGGCCGTTCGCGGTGAGGGAGCGGTGCTGCTCGACGCGGACGGTCACCGATTCATGCCCGACGTTGACCCTCGAGGCGAACTCGCGAGCCGTGACATTGTTGCCCGTGCGATTGCGCTCCGCTCACCGAGCAACCTTGCAGCTGACGGCATGTCCCGTCGTGGCGTGACCCTCGATGCAACCCGATTGGGGAAGACCGATCTTGCGCGCCGCTTCCCAACGATCGATGCGGCGGTCCGTGCCCGCGGCCTCGACTGGTCCCGCGAGCCGATTCCGGTGCGACCCGGTGCGCACTTCGCGATGGGTGGCGTGGCCACCGACCTTTGGGGGCGAACCACGCTTCCGGGCCTCTACGCAGTCGGAGAGGTGGCTTGCACTGGAGTGCACGGCGCCAATCGTCTCGCCTCGAACTCGCTGCTCGAGGGGGCCGTATTCGGTGCGCGAGTTGCGCGCGCGATTGCCGCGGACGCATCCAGCCGGGCAGCTGCATCCGGCACATCAATCGCATCCGCTACCGGGGCAGTGCCATATGTCGAAGCAACCCCATTTACCGACGCGTTGCCATTCACCCGCGCGGCACTGCAAACGCTCATGTGGGACCATGTCGGCCTGTTCCGCACGGCCGAAGGCCTCGCACACGCAGCAGCGCGTTGACTCATAAGAAACCTCCGCGTAGCTCGATACGTTGCCTCATTTGAAT
>NZ_JBQDBE010000019.1:0-27412 GCF_052090685.1 Gulosibacter sp.
AATTCAAATGAGGCAACGTATCGAGCTACGCGGAGGTTTCTTATGAGTCAACGCGAAGTCTTGCCGTTTTGACTAGGTAAGGCTAACCTTACTTCTGACAGCGTTTTGTTGCGAGGCGTTGTCTGGGAAATCACTCTCGATGGATTAAAGCGGGCCGCTACCTTCTACCCAGGTGGCGGCCCGCTAATTCTTTTGCTGCCTCGTCTTGCCTGAAAATCCCGAATGGGGGCTGAGAGTGAGCGATATGCCGCTATTGCGGCTTATCAACCCGTCTCGACCCCCGAAGTGGCTTTCATGCTTCTGGGGTGCGTGCCATGAATCGCTGTCAGCCGTCTAAATTGCGGGGGCGGTAGTTCGGACGTTGATGTCTGCCTGCGCGCACAAAAGCAAGGATCTCGCGCTCGCATTGCTCCCAATCAGATATCACCTGCCGATACGTGAATCGCAGCACCGTGTATCCGGCTGCGTTCAGTTCACGATCTTTTCTGCGGTCGCGACTGAAATCCTTGTCACCCGAGTGATAAGCGAATCCATCCACTTCAACGATGAGCCATTCCCCGATGAGAAAATCGACGGGCCAACGCCCGAGCTGAGCTTGAGGTCTCACCCGCAAACGCAGTGACCGGAGCCGGACTCTGACGATTGATTCGACGCCCGAACCAGATCGAGCATCGAGCATCGATAATGCCGTGCGCATCTTGTGTCCGCCGTACTTTGCAGCAAGTGCAAGTCTTCTCGGTTGTACACCGTTCCTGAGTGCGCTGTCTCCCATGGCAACGAGGTCTTCGACTCGACAATCCTTCTCCGCGACGAGCATGGATGACGCTGCAGAGTCCGTAGTATTTTCATCATCGACTTCGGGCCAAGGCAGCACCCGATGATGCAACCGAACATTCGCCTCGTCGAGGATTTGAGCTCGGGCGGGTGACTCACGAATATGCTCTGCCACGCGCGGTGTCACTCGAATATGCAGGACTTCTTGGCACTCGGGTACCCAAAATCCGTGCGTCTCGAGCGCGCTGAAACCAGTGATCCTGCCATTGAGCATTCGAGCCACAGTCCCCGGCTCGGCTTCGGCGGCGTTGATGGATGCGCAGACATAGCGTCCACGATGCAGCTTGACGAGTTGTGCCTCGGCGAGGGCCTTGCGCAGTGCGTGTCGAGTGACTCCGGCGGCACGAAGCTGTGCCGTCGTAATGACGCCGTAGTTGCTTTCGAGAAGCTCACCTATCGTGCTCACAAGCAAGATGATGACGAACCGCGCCGATTCCGGCTGAGCACCGGCCAGAAACTGTGGACTATCGCTGTGAACGCCGAACCTGTGAGTAACTAGCGCGCGCAGCGCCTCGCCGTGCCTCAGAGCTTCCGGCGGGCAGCCGAAATAGCGGCATCCATTGACCAACGTCCACTTGGTGGCACAAGTGTGCGCTATTGAGTGGAGCGTGAAATCCCGATTGGGGGCCCAGCGAAGGTGATGTCCGCTAATAAGGGGAGATCACCTGCTGTGCTACCCCAATCGGGATTTTTCCGGATGCAGAGGTGAGACACGGATGGCAGTGGGAGCGCGGATTTCGGATGTGGGCGCGTGGCTCAGCGGGCGGTGGCGGAGGTGGCTTCGGCAGCGGCAGGGGCGACTACCGGCAGCTCGCGAGCCGGATGCGGCGGTGGCAGAGGTGGCTTCGGCAGCGTCAACAGCGGCAACAGCGGGGCTGCACGCGCGGATGCCACCGTCGGCGCGACTTAGTTTTCGGCTTTGCCGAGGCGCCAGTAGCCCATGAACGCCACGGTTCGGCGATCGATGCCGCGTTCAGACACGAGGTGGCGCCGCAAGGTTTTCACCGCGCCCGCCTCGCCGGCGAACCAGGCGTAGAGCGAGGTGTGCTTCAGGGCGGCGCCGCCCTTCGCGTGACGCGGAACTTCCCAGAGCAGGTCACTATCGACGTCAATTTCCTCGACCTCCTGCGGAGTCCCAATCGGCGCGAGCTCGGCCACCGCGCCGCGGGTCGCCGAAACGAGTACGGACCCGTGATCGCCGCCATCCCGCGGCACAACGCGCACGTCAATCCCGGGATGCGAAGGCAAATACGCCGCGTCATCGGCTGAGGGCACTTCCAGTACCGCAATACCGCGCGCAGTAGCAGGCAGCGATTCCAGGATCACGGCAATCGCGGGTGCCGCGGTTTCGTCCCCAGCAATCAGATACTGCTCGGTGGATGCGGGCGGCACGAAATCAATCCCGCCCGGCTCCCCGTCGAACTCGGCATTCGGCCCCAGCACGAGCAGCTCATCCCCAACCGCAGCGTGTTCGATCCACGCGGAGGCGGGCCCGACGACATCGTGCACTACAACGTCGACGTCCAGCTCGCACGCTTCTTGGCGAACGTACCGAGTCGTATAGGTACGAATCGGATGCCGTCGTTCGTCGGGCAGCTCACGCCATGTCCCATACCAGTCAGTCGCCCCCAGCAATTCTGAGTAGTCACCGCCTGCAATGGGAAAAACGAGCTTGATCCGCTGATCGAGGCCCGGATCGCCAAAGGTCGCGAGCGAGGGACCGGCGAAGGTGAACCGTCGAAATCCGCTCGAAAGATCGCGAATTGCGCTCACCTGCACGGGGAAAAACTTAAACGGGACGGTCATAAACTCTCCTTCGAAACTGCGTCCTTCGGAACTGCATCAGTTGAAACTGCGGCATCGGCATCGGCATCGGCATCGGCATCGGCATCGGCATCGGCGGCGGCATCCCTGGAACCGGCATCGCGCATACGAGCATGGTGCCGCCCGCGCGGGACAATTAGCGGCCCACCCGAAACCGGGTCAATCACCACCTGCGCCTCGAGCCCGAACACCCCGCGCATGGTCTCTTCAGTGACGACTTCGCTCGGCTCACCCCAGCGTTGAACGGTGCCGGAGCGCATCGCGATCATGTGATCGGAATACCGCGCCGCCAGGTTGATGTCGTGCAGCACCATCACGATGGTCGTGCCGCGCGACCGATTGAGGTCGGTCAACAAATCGAGCACCTCGACCTGATTCGCCAGGTCAAGAAAGGTGGTCGGCTCGTCGAGCAGCAGCACATCAGTCTGCTGCGCGAGAGCCATGGCGATCCACACTCGCTGCCGCTGCCCACCGGAAAGCTCGTCCACGGGCCGATCCGCAAGTTCCGCGGTGCCGGTGACATCCAGTGCCTCCGCGATGATCGCGGTGTCATCACGGTTCCAGCTCTGCAGCAGCTTCTTATGTGGATGCCGGCCTCGCCCGACGAGATCGGCCACGGCCATCCCTTCCGGTGCGATTGGATGCTGTGGCAGCAATCCGAGTTTTGTCGCGAGCCGTTTGGCCGGGATCTCCCGGATCGACTTGCCGTCGAGCAGCACTGACCCCGAAAGTGGGGCCTGGATGCGCGCGAGGGTTTTCAGCAGCGTTGATTTACCGCAGGCATTGGCGCCGACGATGCTCGTAATGCGGCCAACTGGCACGCTGATGTCGATGCCATCGCTGATGGTGTTCTTGCCGTAGCCCGTTGACAGCCTCTGGGCGACGAGCTCGCGGGAGATGGCTCGATGTGATTCGGAGTTCGGTGCAGCGGCAGCGGCAGCCGCAGTGGCGATCGCAGGTGCGGCGGTAGCAGTACTGGCGGGCACAGTCGCTGTCGCACGCGAGATCGCCCTCGCCTTCGCGGCCGCAGTCGCAGATACGTCGGGTTCGCGCGTCATGTGGATGCTCCTTGCGCGTTTTGTCGGATGAGTAGGTAGATGAGATACGGGGCCCCGAGCACTCCGGTGATCACGCCGACCGGATAGTTCGTGTCAAACATGAACTGACCGATAAGGTCGCTCGCGAGCACGAGAACGGCACCCATCAGTGCCGCCGGTACCAGCAGCGACTGGCCCGTGTGTCGGATGAGGCGTGTCACGATCGGTCCCGATAAGAAGGCAACAAACGCGATCGGTCCGGTGGTTGCCGTCGCGAATGCGACCAGGGCAACCCCCGCGAGGATCAACATGAGTCGGGTCCGGTTGACCGGCACACCGAGGGCGACCGCCGCATCCTCACCGAGTTCGAGCGGGCCGAGCTTGCTCATATTGATGAGGAGGATGCCGCCGAAAACCACGACAGCGATGGCAAGGGCCGGGATGCTGTCCCAGGTCACGCCGTTGAGGCTGCCGGATAGCCAGCGCAGCGCTCGCGGCAGGTCGTAGGCGTCGCCCTGCAGCATGAGGTAGGAGATTGCTGCGTTGAACATCGCTGCGACCCCGATGCCGATGAGGATGAGGCGGGATCCGAGGCCACCGCGACCGGATGCGAGCAGGTAGATAATGAGCGCGGTCGCAAGTCCACACGTCACCGAAATGATGGACACGACCGCACCGCTCAGTCCGAGCACCAGGATTGCGAAGACTGCCGAAGCACTTGCACCGGAGGTGATGCCGATGATGTCGGGGCTTGCGAGCGTATTGCGCAGGATGGTCTGGAAGAGATAGCCGCCCGCCCCGAAAGCCATGCCCGCGAGCATCCCCGCCGTGGCGCGCGGCATGCGCAGATTACCGACCGAGAAACTCGCGCCCGGCACCAGCTCACCGCGCATCACCGCGAACACTTCGCCGAAAGAGTACGTGACTTCGCCGACCATGACCATGACCCACCAGAGCGCAACGGCAACGCTTCCGAGCACGAGGGTGACGGCGAGGAAGCGGCGCCCGCGCGAGCGGCGGCCGTGTTTGAGCCGCTCAATGGTGGCGGATGCGGATGCGGCGGCGACTGCGGATGACACCGCCGGTGTGGAACGTTCGATGGTGGTCATAGTTCACGCACCTTGGCGCGGCGGGCAATGAGAATGAGGATGGGAGCTCCGAGGATCGCGGTGATGATGCTGACATTGATTTCGGAGGGTCGGCCGATCACGCGACCGAGGGTGTCGGCGAAGGTGAGGAGTACGGCACCGCCGAGGGCCGAGAGCGGAATGAGCCAGCGCTGATCGGGGCCGATCAGCATGCGCACCACGTGGGGCACCATGAGTCCGACGAAGCCGATTGGGCCGGCAACGGCAGTCACGCTGGTGCACAGCAGCACACCCGCGATGGCCACTGAAATTCGGGTGAATCCGACGTTGACTCCGAGCCCGGTTGCGGTCTCGTCGCCGAGAGCGAGCGCATTCAACGCACCGATCGACAATACGGTGATAATCACCCCGACGACCAAAAACGGTGCGACGGTGAGCATCGCTTCCCACTCGCCGCGACCGGCACTGCCGATCTGCCAGAAGCGGTAGGTGTCCATCGCATCCTGTCGCGGCAGCACGATCGCAGTGATGACCGAGGTCAACGCGGCTGCGGTCGCGACTCCCGCGAGGGCGAGCTTAATCGGGGTGGTGCCTCCCGGACCCACCGAGCCGATGACGTACACGAACACGGCGGTGAGGGCTCCGCCCAGAAGCGCGAGCCAAATGTACTGGTCGATCGTGGTAATACCGAAATAGACAATGCCGATGACCACGAGGAGCGACGCACCGGTGTTGATTCCGAGCACCCCGGGGTCGGCGATCGGGTTTCGAGTGATGGCCTGCATCAACACGCCGGAAACCGAAAGCGCCGCGCCAGCAATCAGCGCGAAGACAGTGCGGGGGACTCGTTCCTGGACTGCGAGTTCACCGATGCTCGTCGCGTCGCCGAAGAGCCCGACGTAGATTTCGGCGAACGTCACGGGTCGCGCGCCGAACGCGACGGACACGAGGATGGACACCACCACGAGCACGACCAAGGTGCCGAGTACGAGAATCGCTTTCGGCACCTTGGCTCGCGGCGCATCCGCGGGCGCGTCTGGGACGGATGTCCCGGTACTTGCTACTGCGGTCACTGGACCTTTGCGGCTGCCTCGGAGATGAGGGCCAGGTAGTCGTCCAAGTACGTGGGGATCGACAGCGGCGAGGGGCTCACCGACGCGGCGAACGCGCCGTCGGAGCCCATGAGCACTACCGAGTCGTTCTGGATTGCGCGGATCTGGCTGAGCAGCGGGTCGGCCTTCCAGGCGTCGAGGGCGGCCTGGTCACCGTAGAACACGATGATGTCGATGTCGTTGAGCTGGTCAACGTTCTCGGCGCTCACCGAGTTATAGAATTGTGCCGCGTCTTCGGACGCTGCAGCAACGCTCTCGGGAACCTCAAGGCCGAGGTCCTCGAGGTAGGCCGCGCGCGGGTCACTGGTGTTGTAGTAGCCGACCGTGGACAGGTCGGTTGCGTCGCCGCCGTAGAAGAACGCGGCGGTCAGACCGTCGAGTTCGGGATGCTCCGCGCGCTTCTCTTCAAGCAAGCCGTCGAGTTCGGTCACGAGCGCGGTACCTTCATCCTGGAGGCCGAGCGCGGTCGAGTTGAGTTCGATCATTTCGCGCCAGGTCGTCGCCCAGGGAATCTCCGGATACGCGACGGTTGGCGCAATTTGGCTGAGCGTCTCGTACTCTTCCTCGGTAATGCCCGAGTAGGCGGCGAGGATGACGTCCGGTTGCGTGTTCGCGATGGCATCAAAATCGAGGCCGTCGGTTTCGTCGAATAGGACTGGATCGCCACCGAGCTCTTCGACGGCAGCCTTCGTCCACTCCAACATCCGGCTGTCGTCTTCCACGCCCCAGCTTGCCGCAGCAAAGCCGACGGGCGAGACGCCGAGGGCGAGGGGAACATCCTGGTTCGACCACGCGATGGTTGCGACGTTCTCGGGCTTTTCTTGGATGACGGTCTCGCCGTAGGTGTGTTCGATCGTGATCGGGAACTGGCCGTCCGATGCGGCGCTGCCGGTCTCGGTCTCTTCAGTTGCGGGACCACCGGTCGCGCAAGCGGCAAGGGAAGTCATGAGGGCGACAGCGATGGATGCTGCGGCGAGCCTCTTGAGGCGCATGGGTTGCCTTTCCTGAGGAATTGGAAAACCTCGGGTCGTACTTTGAGGGAAGGCTAACCTTACTACTTACTTCGCTTGCGCAATCGATATCGGAAGAAATCTCACGAAAAAATCAGCGGTTCGGCCCTCAAACTGAGAGCCGAACCGCTGAACTTTTCAGTGTTCTACAGCGCAGGACGCGCGAAACTAGCCAAGCATCGCGAGTACGTCGTTGAACGCCTGCGAAGGACGCATGGCCGCCGATGCCTTCTCATCGACCGGGCGGTAGTAGCCGCCGAGGTCGACGGCCGGGCCCTGCAGCGCTACGAGTTCCGCAGCAATCGCGTCGAGCTGCGAAGCGAAGGCCTCGGCAACTGGTTTGAATGCTGTGGCGAGTTCCGCATCCTCAGTCTGCGAGGCGAGTGCCTCAGCCCAGTACGCGGCGACGTAGAGGTGCGAGCCGCGGTTGTCGATTTCGCCGACCTTGCGCGAAGGGGATTTGTTTTCGTCGAGCAAACGCTCGGTCGCCAGGTCAAGTGCATCGGCGAGCACCGCTGCGCCCTTGTTGTCCTCGGTGGTCGCTTCGTGGCGGAAGGACTCTGCGAGGGCCAGGAACTCACCGAGTGAGTCCCAACGCAGGTGGTTCTCTTCCACGAGCTGCTGCACGTGCTTCGGTGCCGAGCCACCGGCACCGGTCTCGAAGAGGCCACCGCCGTTCATGAGTGGCACCACCGAGAGCATCTTGGCCGAGGTACCAACCTCGAGAATGGGGAAGAGGTCGGTGAGGTAGTCGCGCAGGACGTTACCGGTGACTGAGATGGTGTCTTCGCCGCGGCGGATGCGCTCGACCGAGAACTTGGTCGCCTCAATCGGTGCCAGGATGCGGATGTCGAGGCCCTCGGTGTCGTGGTCGCCGAGGTACTCGTTGACCTTGGCGATCAGGTTGCGGTCGTGGGCGCGGCTCTCGTCGAGCCAGAACACGGCGGGCTGGCCCGAGGCGCGCGAGCGAGTCACGGCGAGCTTGACCCAGTCCCGGATCGGCTCATCCTTGGTCTGGCAGGCGCGCCAGATGTCGCCTGCTTCGACATCGTGCGAGATAAGCACCTCGCCAGCGGAATTCACCACTTCCACGCGACCATCCGCATCCAGCTGGAAAGTCTTGTCGTGCGAGCCGTATTCCTCAGCCTTCTGCGCCATGAGTCCGACGTTTGCGACCGAACCCATCGTGGTGGGGTCGTAGGCGCCATTGGTCTTGCAGTCGTCGATTACTGCCTGGTAGACCCCGGCGTAGCTTGAGTCGGGGAGCACCGCGATGGTGTCGTCTTCTTCACCCTTCGGCCCCCACATGTGGCCGCCGATGCGGATCATCGCGGGCATCGAAGCATCCACAATCACGTCACTCGGGACGTGCAGGTTGGTGATTCCCTTGTCCGAGTTCACCATCGCCAGGCGCGGGCCTTCGGCGTAGCCCTGCTCGATGGCGGCGAGGATGCCATCGCGCTCTGGCAGGTCTTCGGCACCGGCGATGATCGCAGCGAGGCCGTTGTTGGCCGAGAGGCCGGCGGCAGCGAGGGTCTCACCGTACTGTTCGAAGAGTGCCGGGAAGAATGCGCGGACGATGCGGCCAAAGATGATCGGGTCGGAGACCTTCATCATGGTTGCCTTCAGGTGTGCCGAAAACAGCACGTCGTCGGCCTTCGCAGCAGCGATCTGCTCGCGCAGGAATTCGTCGAGCGCAGCCGCGCGCAGGACGGTGCCGTCGATGACCTCGCCTTCGAGCACCTTGAGGCCGTCCTTGAGGATGCGGGTCTCGCCTTCGGTGACGAACCGGATGGTGAGGGTATCGGCAGCCGGGATGATGACCGACTGCTCGTTGTCGCGGAAGTCATTGCCCGACATGGTTGCTACGCGGGTCTTGGAATCGGCGCTCCAGGTGCCCATGGAGTGGGGGTTCTTGCGCGCGAAGTTCTTTACTGCGGCGGGAGCGCGGCGGTCGGAGTTGCCCTCACGAAGCACCGGGTTGACCGCGGAGCCCTTGAGCTTGTCGTAGCGGGCGCGCACCTCTTCGGCCCCGGCGTCGTCGTCCTCGGGGTAGTTCGGGATGTCGAATCCCTGCGACTGCAATTCGGTAATGGCGGCCTTGAGCTGCGGCACCGAAGCGGAGATATTCGGCAGCTTGATGATGTTCGCTTCCGGAGTTTTCGCGAGTTCGCCGAGCTCGGCAAGTGCGTCGCCAATCTTCTGGTCTTCGGTGAGGTTTTCCGGGAAGGCTGCCAGGATGCGGCCAGCAAGCGAAATGTCGCGGGTCTCGACTTCAACCCCGGCCTTCGCTGCGTATGCCTGAATGATGGGGAGGAAGGAGTAGGTCGCGAGGAGCGGTGCCTCGTCTGTGTGCGTGTAAATGATCTTCGCCATGCGCGGAACTCCCTTAAGAAGTAGGTGTGCGGGTGGTGACCCTTGAACGATGTCTCTCGATGTCAAGATATCTTGCCCATCCTATACAAGGATGCGTAAGGGATTCCGAGTCGTCGGGTCGCGTATCGCTATGCTTTCCGCAAGAATTCTGTCGCGCACACGACGTGACCTGGATAAAGAGGACCGATGTCGAACCCGTGGGCGAACCCAACTACAGCGGGCTGGTATGCCGACCCGCTGAAACGCGGCACCGAGCGATACTTCGATGGCACCGCGTGGACGAACGAATCGCGGCCCGTTGAGGGTGCGGGCAGCGGTGATGTCAGCGCGAGCGATTCGGATCGACGTGACGAAAAACCACGCGAGAAAGGCCGCCGCAGCGAATCGAGGCCAGCGGCTGAAGCCGCCATCGAAACTGAGCCGGTAGCGCGTCAAGACCCGCCATCGCTCCAGCGCAAGGGTGACCCGAAATCTGACCCGAGATCCACACCAACACCAACACCAGCACCAACATCCGACCCGAATCGGCCAAGCGGATATGAAGGCTCTGCGGCACCGGCCTCGGCGAATTTCGGTGCCATAGTGGTGATTGGGCTGTTCGTGGTGTTTATGATCGTGGTCGCAGTCTGGGGGTCATCCGCGGGTTTATCAAAAGACGAGAACGATGATTCAAATTACGGCTATGACTACTCGAGTGTCGATGACGCGATGACGGTTGCGGAGTCGTACCTGGATTCGATCCCGATGTCGGCCGAGGGACTCGTCGATCAACTCAAATTTGAGGGATTCGATGCCGAGGTAGCGGAAGACGCCGTCAACCGGCTCGAGGTGGATTGGTGCGCGCAAGCCGAACTCGAGGCACGGGAGGCCCTGGCTTATCAGGGATATTCAGAGCAGGGACTCAAAGAGCGGCTGCAGTACTCGGGATTCACCCCTGCCGAGGCGGCGCACGGTGTGGCGCAAGCTGAGATTGATGAGGCAGAACAGGCCATTCGCGCGGTGGAGCACTTCCTCAAGTATTCCGCGACCTCCTATGCCGGAATGGTTGATCGACTCATGGATGATGGCTTCACTCGTGCCGACGCCATTGCGGCAGTCGAGGAGTTGGAGATCGACTGGTTTGAGCAGGCCGTGCTCAAAGCCGAGAGCTATTCTGAGACTTCAAATCTGAGTGGCGAAGACCTCCACGATCTGTTGGTCTACGAGCAATTCACCGAGGAACAAGTTGCATATGCAATGAGCGAAATCGGCGAGTAGCGCAGCAAATTGTGCACTCATAAACATTGTTCACCCTGCAATTTAGTCAAAATTCACCACAACTGTGGCTGAGTTTTTGTGGCATCGGTATGATTCTCCGTGTTTATGAGTGGCGAGAAGTTCGGCACTGTTTCTTCGAATGGGGTCGAGAATGAATAATTCGTGGCAGAATCCACCGTCGGCGGGCTGGTACCCGGACTCGCAGCAGCCCGGGCAGGAACGCTATTTTGATGGTGTCGCCTGGACCTCGAACTACCGCCCTTCGGGTGGCGCGGGGGATGCTCCGACTCAGCAGTTCGGCGGCCAACAGTTTGGCGGAGGCGATGCTCCGACGCAGCAATACGGTGCCGGTGACGCGCCGACGCAGCAATACGGCGCTGGCCAGTACGGCTCCGAGCAGTACGGTTCGGGCCAGTACGGTTACGGCCAGCAGGGCTCCGGCGAGTTTGGTGCGGGTCAGTACGGGAACGATCAGGCACCGACCGAGCAATACAATGCACAGCAGTTTGGTTCCGGCGACGCGCCGACGCAGCAGTACGGTAGCCAACAGTTCGGTGCCGGTGACGCGCCCACCGAGCAATACGGTGCCACCGGTCAGAACGCCTACGGCGTCCCGCCCTCGGGCAACGACTGGGGCAGCGCGCAGCCGGATGGCTCAGGGCAGTACGTGTCGGGCTCAGACCAGTACGGCGCGGGCCAATACGGTGGTCAGTACGGCGGCAGCGACGCGCCGACGCAGCAGTACGGTGCCGGGCAGTATGGTGGCGACCAATACGGCGCCGGTCAATACGGTGCCGGAGCCGGACAGTACGGGAGCGACCAGTACGGTGGCGGCACCCCGCCAAGTGACCAGGATGCGAAAGCCAAGCGAAATCGCATCCTTTGGTTCTCAATTGGTGGCGGGGTTCTCGTAATCCTGCTCATCATCGGCGGCATCTTCCTGTTCAACCAGAACTCGGATTCCGATCCCGTCGCCGAGGGCACGACGGAAGAAGAACCGAATGACGAAGAGCCCGAGGACAAGCCTGAAGAAGAGGATCCCGAACCGGAAGATAAGCCGGAAGAGGAGCCTTCGGAAGAGCCTGAGCCGGACACCAACGCCGGGGAGCCCACCGAGAGTCAGCAGGAAGCGCTCGATCGCGCAGAGTCATACCTCGACTCCTCGGCGTTCTCGAAGGAGGGCCTCATTGAGCAGCTCGAGTTCGAGGACTTCTCGAATGAAGACGCCACCTGGGCGGCCGAAAACGTCGATGTGGATTGGGCTGAGCAAGCAGTGCTTAAGGCCGAGCAATACCTGAGGTCGATCGCCTTCTCCGAGCAGGGACTGATCGATCAGCTCGAGTGGGAAGGCTTCTCGACCGAGCACTCGACCGCTGCCGTGGAATCACTGGACACCGACTGGAACGAGCAGGCAGTCCTCTCGGCCGAGTCATACCTCAACGCGATTCCTGACATGACCTACGACGAGCTCTACGACCAGTTGCTCTACGAAGACTTCACCGAAGAGCAAGCCCAGTACGGCGTGGACAACGTCGATTTCCCCTAAGCGGTTTGCCGTCGACTAGGAGTCGACTTCTCGCCGATTCCCAGTTGACGGACAACAGTCCGATTCTCCCGCAGCTACGCGAGATCAAAGCTGCGGGAGACTGCCCGGCTCCACTGTCCGCGGAGCCGCTCGCGTTCATCCGAACTCATCGACGGAACGAAGCGACGATCTTCTCGCCACAGCGACCGAAGATCGTCAAGGTCGGCCCAGAACCCCACCGCAAGCCCCGCGGCAAACGCGGCTCCGAGGGCCGTGGTCTCGGTCACAACCGGCCGAACAACCGGGACTCCCAGCACATCCGCCTGGAACTGCATGAGCGAATCATTGACCGCCATGCCGCCATCCACGCGCAATTCGGTGAGCGGCTCCGGTGCGTCAGCGTTGCACGCATCCAAGACATCGGCAGACTGAAACGCGGTGGATTCGAGGGCCGCGCGTGCGATATGCCCCTTATTCACGTAGCTGGTGAGCCCAACGATCACGCCGCGAGCATCCGGTCGCCACCACGGGGCGTAGAGCCCCGAAAACGCGGGGACGATGTAGCAGCCGCCGTTGTCCGAGACCGTGCTCGCGAGTTGCTCAATCTCGGCGGAGCTTGAAATGAGGCCGAGATTGTCCCGCAGCCACTGCACGAGTGCGCCGGTTACTGCGATTGAGCCTTCGAGGGCGTAGTGTGTGGGGCCGTTGCCGAGTCGGTAGGCCACGGTCGTGAGGAGGCCGTGGTCGCTGAGCACCGGCGTGGTTCCCGTGCCGTACACGAGGAATGAGCCGGTGCCGTAGGTGTTTTTCGCCTCGCCTTCGCCGAACGCGGCCTGCCCAAACGTGGCCGCTTGCTGGTCACCGAGGATCCCCGCCACCGGCACTCCCGGTAGCGGCGACCTCGCCGAGCAGCGTCCATACACCTCGCTCGAAGAACGAATCTCCGGCAGACAGGCCCGCGGAACTCCGAATACCTCAAGCAGTTGCGCATCCCATTCGCAAGACTCGAGACGCATCAACAGGCTGCGGGATGCATTGGTCACGTCGGTGATGTGCACGCCGCCATTGGTGCCGCCCGTGAGCTGCCAGGTGAGCCAGGAATCGACCGTGCCGATGCAGAGCTCGCCCGCTTTGGCTCGCTCGTGAGCACCCTCGACGTGCTCGAAGATCCACGCGATTTTGGTGGCGGTGAAATACGCGTTGAGGGGGAGCCCGGTGCGCTCGCGGAATCGGTCGACGCCGCCGTCCTGCGCGATCTGGTCAACAATGTCTTGGGTTCGGGTGTCTTGCCAGACGATCGCCGGATGCACCGGCTCGCCGGTCTTGCGGTCCCAGCAGATCGTCGTCTCGCGCTGGTTCGTGATGCCCACCGCTGCGATATCGGTGGGCGCGAGCTGCGCATCCGCGAGTACCAGGCCGATGCAGTTGCGGGCGTTGCGCCAGATCTCCATTGGATCGTGTTCCACCCAGCCGGGTTGCGGGAAGAACTGCTGGTGCTCGCGTTGCGCGGTGGCAAGGATGCGCCCGGCGCGGTCGAACACGATCGCGCGCGTCGAGGTGGTTCCCTGATCAAGGGCAAGGATGTGGTCGGCCACGGTGCCTCCCTGGTGTTCGCGGTGCCGGTTCCCTCGAAACTAGTCGAAAGTTCGTGCTGTGCGGTTGGTTTGCGGTTGAGCGCCCGGTTGCTGCCCGGTTACTGCCTGGTTGTCGGGCTGCTGGCGTTGCGCGGTCGCTCGCATGGGCGTTAGCGCCCATCATGGGTGAAGTACGAACCATGATGAGCGCTACTGACCATGATTCCGCGCCACGAGAACACAAACTTGGCGGCGTCGGCGCGATCGTTGTCGGAAAGCGGCTACCGCGTGCAGCGCAACCAAGCTTCCACGACCTCTGCGCGCATCCAGCCCTGGCCAGATAGGATTGCCCGGTGACTGAAATTGAGATTGGCCGTGCAAAGCGCGCTCGTCGGGTGTTTTCGCTCGACGATGTCGCCATCATCCCTTCGCGACGTACCCGTGACCCGGAGGACGTCTCGACGAATTGGAAGATCGACGCCTTCGATTTTGAGACACCACTGATGGCAGCGCCCATGGACTCGGTGATGAGCCCGAAGACCGTCATCGAATTCGGCAAGCTCGGTGGCCTCGGTGTCCTCGACCTGGAGGGGTTGTGGACTCGCTATGAAGACCCCGAGCCGCTCCTTGCCGAAATTGCGGATTTACCGACCGCTCAGGCGACCGGACGCATCCAGGAAATTTATCGCGAGCCGATCAAGGGCGAACTCATTAAAGCTCGACTCCAGGAGATCCGTGAGTCGGGCGTGGTGGTTGCGGGCGCACTCTCGCCGCAGCGCACCCAGGAACACTATGAAGACGTGCTCGCGGCGGGCGCCGATATTTTCGTGATCCGCGGCTCCACAGTCTCGGCCGAACATGTGTCGGAAACGCGCGAACCACTCAACCTGAAGAAGTTCATTTATGAACTCGATACGCCCGTCATCGTCGGTGGGGCAGCGAGCTACACCTCGGCGCTGCACCTCATGCGCACGGGTGCCGCGGGCGTGCTCGTCGGATTCGGCGGTGGCGCCGCATCCACCACGCGCCGAGTCCTTGGCGTGCAGGCACCGATGGCGACTGCGATCGCGGATGTCGCAGGCGCACGCCGCGACTACATGGATGAATCCGGTGGCCGATACGTGCACGTGATTCCGGACGGTGGCTTCGGCACCACGGGTGATGTCGTCAAGGCATTCGCGCTCGGTGCGGACGCGGTCATGCTCGGTGCGGTTCTCGCGCGCGCCACTGACGCACCCGGTCGGGGATGGCACTGGGGAGCCGAAGCGCGCCACACGAGACTGCCTCGCGGCAACCGTGTCGAGATCGGTCAGGTTGGTACGCTTGAAGAAATCGTTCGTGGCCCGGCACACGTTGCCGACGGCACGAGCAACCTCATCGGCGCACTCCGCTACGCGATGGCCACGACGGGTTACACCGAACTCAAGGCCTTCCAGAAGTCGAATGTTGCCGTGATCCCCGCCGGACACTCGGAATAAATCTTGTCCAAATAGCGGGGAGTCTGCAGGATCCCCGCCGCGGCCCAGTCCGCACTCCCCGACCCAGGAATCGTAATTGCTCAAGACAATGGTGAAGCCCAAGTGGCTCGCCCTGCTCGCTGGCGCGATTCTGATTGTCGTCATATTTATTGCTCTCGGGAAGTGGCAGCTCGACGCAGCGTTCGAGTCCTCGGGCACGGCCGCCGAGAGTGAAGCCTATGAAACCGTAGTGCCGCTTGGCGATCTGGTGGCGCCCGGGGTGGGAATCACCGAGGAGAATGTCGCGCGCCCGATGGCGGTTTCGGGATGGCTGGTCCCGGGCGATTTCGAGGTCGTCGCGAACCGGCTCCAAGGCTCTGAAACCGGCTGGTGGGTGGTCGGTCACCTTGCCGTCGCGGATGACGGCGTGACGCAATTCACCCCCGAACAGCCGCAGGTCACCGAGGAATTCACTCCCTCAGGGTCGGGAGCAGAACTGTATCCGGGCCTGCCGGTCGCGATTGGATGGGCCGCGACTGAAGAGGAAGCGCGCGAAGCGATCGAAGCGCTGGATGCCGCGACCGCCCCGGTCCCCGCGGAAACGGACGCGCAGCCCGCAGAGTTCCAAGGAAAGATCGAAGCGCTGCAGGAACCGGTGACGAACCGCGACGAGGACGACCCGCTGCGGATCGGTTCAATGGCGGCGGGACAGCTCATCAACACCTGGCAAAACCCCGCGGTGAGTTATTACGCCGCGTGGGGGCTGATTGAAGACGGCATTGACTTGCCCGCGGGGCTGGAGCCGATCGAAGTGGTCGGTATCGATGACAGCTTCCAGCTCGATCTGCTCAACATCTTCTACGCGATCGAATGGGCTGTGTTCGCGATCATGGCGATCTATATCTGGTGGCGAATCGTGCGCGACGACTACCTCCAGGAGCAGGCCGCCGATCCAATTGCGGACCTCACCGACAAAGTCCGTCGCGAAAAGCTCCGAGCCCTCGCGGAATCGCAATCACCGCGGGCAACCGCATCCACCCCCGAACGAACCACCCCCGAACGAAACTGAGAATGACGACTATGGCAGCTATCCCCAAGCCCAAAGAATTCCCCGGCATCCGAACTCGGCTTCGCTTTTACAAAATCACCGCCTGGATCACTGGGATCCTGCTGCTCGCGCTCGTCGTCGAAATGATCCTGAAATACGCGTTCCACCTCGAAATTGAGATGTTCGGGCCCTTCGGGTTTATCGCGCTCGTGCAAGAGGGAACCGTGACCGGGTTCAACCTGTCGCGCTGGATTCTGATTATTCACGGCTGGTTCTACGTCGTGTACCTGATTGCCGCCTATCTCGTGTGGCTCAAGATGCGTTGGGAACTCATTTGGCTACTCGCGATGGCCGGCGGCGGCGTCGTGCCGTTCCTCTCCTTCATCACCGAACACCTCATGGCGAAGCGGGCGCACCGTCAGCTTGGTGAGTTTCAGCAGTACTGGGATGAGCGCGCCGCCGAGGACGAAACTCTAGCGGGCGTGGAAGCATCCCTCACCGATGAGCAGCGCGCCGCGCTCGACGCCGAAGTGGATGCGGAAGTCCAGCGTCGCCGCGAGGACCAGTAGTCGGGGACGCTCGTCGTAGTCGTTGGCGTCCGTCACGGTCTGGCTCGCTGATCATGGTTCGTAGCGCTCATCATGGGTGAAGTACGAACCATGATGAACGCTGGCTGCAATGATTGCGACGCGTTCGCGACGTGGCGCCGGCGACCGCGGTGGCGGCTAGACTGTGTGGGTGACTGATGCATCCTCTTCGACCGCAGCTCGGCCGGTACTCGTCGTCGATTTTGGCGCCCAGTATGCCCAGCTGATTGCCCGCCGCGTTCGCGAAGCGAATGTCTACTCCGAGATCGTGCCGCACACGATTACCGCCGCCGAAGTGCTGGCGAAACAGCCGCGTGCGATCGTGCTGTCAGGCGGCCCTTCGAGTGTGTATGCCGAGGACGCGCCAAGCTTTGACGCCGAGATTTTCTCGCTGGGCGTGCCGACCTTCGGCATTTGCTACGGCTTCCAGACCATGGCCGTTGCCCTCGGCGGTGAGGTCGCCAAAACGGGGAAGCGCGAGTACGGCTCAACGCACATCGTCCTCACGGACCAGGCCGCCGCATCCTCAATTCTGAGCGACCAGCCCACGAACCAAATCGCGTGGATGAGCCACGGTGATTCGGTTGCGAAGGCTCCCGAAGGCTTCGACGTACTTGCCTCGACCGACGACACCCCCGTCGCGGCCTTCGCGAACGAGGAACGCAAACTGTACGGCGTGCAGTGGCACCCCGAAGTGCTGCACTCCGAGCACGGGCAGGAAGTGCTCGAAGCGTTCCTGCACCGCGCCGCCGATATCAACGAGGCGTGGAACCCCGAATCGATCATCGACGAGCAGGTTGCGCGCATCCGCGAACAAATCGGTGGAGACGAGGTCATTTGCGGTCTGTCGGGCGGCGTCGATTCCGCCGTCGCGGCGGCCCTCGTGCAGCGCGCGGTGGGGGAGCAGCTCACCTGCGTATTCGTCGACCACGGTCTGCTCCGCAAGGATGAAGCGCGACAGGTTGAAGAGGACTTCGTTGCCGCAACCGGGGTGCGCCTCGTCACGGTGGATGCGCGGGAGCAGTTCCTGGGGCACCTCGCCGGAGTGACCGACCCGGAAGAGAAACGCAAGATCATCGGCCGCGAGTTCATCCGTGTGTTCGAATCCACCGCGGCGCGGCTCGTAGAAGAATCGCGCACCGACGATATTCCGGGCGAGATCAAGTTCCTCGTGCAGGGCACGCTCTACCCCGATGTCGTGGAGTCCGGCGGTGGTAACGGCACCGCGAATATCAAGTCGCACCACAACGTCGGCGGGCTTCCCGAAGACATGCAGTTTGAGCTCGTCGAACCGCTTCGGGCATTGTTCAAGGATGAAGTCCGTGCGGTTGGCCGTGAGCTTGGCGTCCCCGAGGTCATCGTCGCGCGACAGCCGTTCCCCGGTCCGGGGCTCGGCATCCGCATCATTGGTGAGGTGAACGAGGAGCGTCTCGCGATCCTCCGGGAGGCGGATGCAATCGCTCGCGAAGAGCTCACCGCCGCGGGACTCGATGGTGAAATCTGGCAGTGCCCGGTCGTGTTGCTCGCGGATGTGCGTTCAGTGGGCGTGCAGGGCGACGGCCGTACCTACGGTCACCCGATCGTGTTGCGTCCGGTGTCGAGCGAGGATGCGATGACCGCGGACTGGTCCCGACTGCCATACGATCTGCTGGCGAAGATCTCGAACCGCATCACGAACGAAGTGAGCGAAGTAAACCGCGTCGTGCTGGACGTCACGTCCAAGCCGCCGGGGACCATCGAATGGGAGTAGCCCGCCTGGCATAGCCGAGGTGGAACATCGAGGCCGGGACGCGAAGTGCATCCCGGCCTCGCTGTGTTTAGCCCGACAAACTCGTGATGACCGGCCGGGCGGTGGTCACGCGCGAACCAGGAGTTCCTGCAGCGCCTTCACGATGAGGGCGTGGTCTTCGTGCATCTCGAGGCCACTCACACCGATCATCCCGACGACGCTCATACCGACGCGAATTGGGAAGCCACCACCCGCTGCGGCATAGCCTTCCGTGTCGGCATCGGTGTGCTCATCCGCAGCCTGACCGTTGGCGAGGAACTCGTAGCGGACGGCGAGCGAGGAGTGGCCGTAACGGCGCACGATGCGGAACTTCCGCTCGAGCCAGGCGTCGTTTTCTTCGTTAGCCTCGCCCGTGGCCGCGTGGAATGCGCGTTGGCTTCCGAGCGTGATTGCGATGGCAATCGAAAGGTTGTGGTCGGAGGCGTAGTCGTGCAGCCACGTGCCGATCTTCCATGCCTCGTCGAGACCGAACCGGTCGAACGTCAACGCATACTCTTCTTCGAGCAGGAAGTTGTGCGCTTCGGTCGGCGTCATGCCCAGATATCGCTTTGCTACTTCAAACATTGTGTCCTCCTTGGTTGCGTGATTATGGGTCTCCCGATGTGCGGTGCGTACCGCTCGTGCCGAGAACGTAGCCCGAGAGATAATGTCCTGTCAATAGAACATCAGGACATCTACAGTTCGGCCTTCTCGCGGAAGTCGGTACGCTTAGTGGATGCAGAAGATTCGTGCCGCGTACACGCGGAAGCCGTGGATCCCGTTCATCCTTGATGTCGTGCTGGTGATCGTGTTCGCTGCGTCGGGTCGATCGAGCCATAACTCTTCGGTTGACCCGCTCAATGTCCTGGGGACCGCCGCACCGTTTCTGCTCGCACTCGGCATCGGCTGGGTAATCATCATCCTCACCAAGCAGCAGCCATCAGCGCTGTGGCCAGCGGGTGTCGTCATCCTCTTCGTGACCATCACGAGCGGACTTGCCCTGCGCATCCTGTTCGGGAGTACCGCGGCGCTGTCCTTTATCCTCGTCGCCACCGGGGTACTCGCACTGTTTATCTTGCTGCCGCGGCTCTTGCTGCATTCGAAGCGGGCGCTGGCGGTCAGCGAGGATGCGCGAGGCTAGTCGCACGTTTCGAGCGACTTTAATTGTGTAACTGGGAATGCTTAGTGCTGTGGACATGTTCTATCCATAGACTTACGGCATCGCGGCCGGAAACGGCCCGCTGAAATACGAGACGCACGACGAATCGGAGAACACCACATGGCGAGCTCAGCACTACAACGAAATCCCTATTTCAACGGGCAAGCACAGCAAGCGGCACAGGGTAACCAGTACGGTGCCCCGCAGCAGCAGTACGGTCAGCAGGCAGGCTACGGACAGCCAATGTTCGACCAGCGTCAGAACCCCCAGGGTGGCCAAGGGCAATACCAGCAGGGTCAGTACCAGCAGATGCCGTCGCCGCAGGCGATGGACCACCAGTACAACATGCCCTCGCCCTCGTCTGACCAGATGGGTCGCATGACGGTGGAAGACACCATCGCGAAGAGCGCACTGCTCTTCGGCGTGGTGGTCGTCACGGCAGCCATTACCTGGTTCCTCGGGCCCTCGATCGGGATGATGCTCGCACTCGCGGGCTCCGTCGCAGCGCTCGTTATCGGCATCATCCTCGCGTTCAAGAAGGAACCGAGCGTGCCACTGATCATGATCTTCGGTGTCGCGGAAGGACTACTCGTTGGTGGTTTCTCCGTCGCGCTGGAGACGATCTTCCCCGGAATCGTGATTCAGGCGGTGCTCGCAACTCTGATCGTGGTTGGCGTAACGCTGGCACTATTCACCTCCGGCAAGGTCCGTACCTCACCCAAGGTCACCAAGTTCTTCCTCATCGCCGGTGGCGCCTACCTGATCTTCTCGCTCGTCAACGTTGGTCTGCAGCTCACCGGCGTCTCGCCCGATCCATGGGGCCTGCGCACCGGTGTTGAGATCTTCGGCATCCCCCTCGGTGTGCTGCTCGGAATCTTCGCCGTGGTGATGGGTGCCTACATGCTCATTGCCGACTTCGAGTACATCCAGAACGGTGCACGCGCGGGTGCTCCGCGTAAGTACGGCTGGATCGGCGCTTACGCGGTGGTGTCGACCGTCGTCTTCATCTACATCGAGATCCTGCGTCTGATCGCGATTCTTCGCGGTAGCGACTAGCCAAGGCAAGCCGCACAGAGCGGCTCTGCAGCGATAGCGGCAATACGGCGGAATCACCTTCGGTTGGTTCCGCCGTATTGCTGTGCGGATTGAGGTCAGTTCGTTCATGCTGAGTTCACGCAGATGTTTCCTTCGGCGCCGACCATGGCCGGATGCGCCCGCTCATCATCGCTCACCGAGGGGCGCCGAGCTATCTTCCCGAACACACCGAGTCGAGCTATCGTCTCGCGGTGCGGCAGGGTGCTGACCTGGTAGAACCGGATGTGGTGCCCACGCGAGACGGTGTGCTGATCGTTCGCCACGAGGCCAGATTGGAATCAACCACAAACATTGCCGAGCATCCGCAGTTTGCGGGACGGCGACGAGGCGACTCGCTCACCGAGGATGCGCCGGGAGAGCATGTGGGCTGGTTCGCGGAGGACTTCGTCTGGGCAGAGATCCAGCAACTCCGTGCGACGGAACGAATCCCGGACCTGCGGCCTGCTTCGGCCGCACATTCGGGAGCAGAGCCGGTCTTGCGACTGCGGGAACTCGTGACGATCATCCATGACGAGGCGCGCGCTCGCGGACGGTACTGCGGGCTGGTAATCGAACTCAAGCACGATGCGCGCACCCTTGCGTTTGGCTTTGACCATGTCGATCTTCTTGCGCGTGAGCTCGAGGGTTTGTGGCACCTCGATGTACTGCGGGACCTGCGCATTGAAAGTTTTGAAGCGGCTGCGCTCGACAGATTGCGTGAGCGCGGATCGACCGCGAAGCACGTGGTGCTCGTGGCCGCGGCCGAGGAAGTCGGGCCTGGTGAAGAGGGCCCAGCGCGGCTGACTGCGGAGGGTCTCGACGACGCGGCCGAACGCTTCGACGGTATTTCCGTGCGAACCTCGTTGCTGAGCCGCGAACTCGTCGAAGCCGCCAAGGCGCGGGGACTCGAAGTGCTCACGTACACGCTGCGCGCTGAGGACGAATTTCTCCCCGCGGAGTATGCCGGACGTCCCGAAGCCTATTGGGAAGTCCTTCTGGATACCGGCGTTGACGGAGTATTTGCGGACGCTCCTGATCGGCTGGTTGAGCTCCGTGATCGCAGGCAAAGTGCTGTTGTGCTCAGGGCCGCTACTCGATGAAATTGCGACAAGGTTAGTTCGACCAACAATCAGGCCGCTCGAGCGGGATGCTCAGAGCGGCCTGATTGCGCCGTGTCGCGGTGTCGCGGTGTAGGTGCGAAGAGAAAGCGTCGAGCCAATCAGGTCTCGTAGACACCGTCGAAGTCGGTATCGACTCCGACCGTGTCGAGCGCACCGTCGCCATCGGTGTCGACATAGACCGTTTCGGCGTAACCGTCTGCGTTGGTGTCCACGTATGACTCGTTCACATAGCCATCGGCGTCCGTGTCGACATCCAAGGTCTCGTGGTAGCCATCGTTGTTCGTGTCGTGCCAACTCGTTTCGAGGTAGCCATCGTTATTGGTGTCCTCGTGAATGGTCTCGTAGTGGCCATCCTGGTTTGCGTCGATACCGATGACTTCTGCTACGCCGTCGCCGTCAGTGTCAACGTACGTGGTATCGATGTAGCCGTCTGCATCGGTGTCAACGTGAACGGTGTCGACATAGCCGTCGCCGTTCGTGTCGACGGCGATGGACTCGTTATAGCCATCCCCATTCGCGTCATATGCGGTACTAGTCATTGTGCTTGGCCCCCTTGCCGCACTGGAAGCAACCTCAGCCTCCAAAAGAAGTGCCTTATTAGTGTGGCCTTTCTACAAGTGCGATAGTTGTACGTGTGCGCAAGCCCACTGCCGCTAACGCTGTAATTCAGGAACCTTTACGGTTTGCGGTCCGCCACCGTGACGTATCCACAGGCGTCGCGAGTTTGTCGGTGGCCATGCCTAGGATGGTGTGGTCATGACGTTCTTGCCTCCCACCAGCATCCCTGAAGACCTCGTCGAGGGTCTCAATCCACCACAGCGCGCCGCAGTCGAGTATCGCGGCAACGCGCTGCTCATCATCGCGGGCGCGGGCTCGGGGAAAACACGCGTGCTCACGCACCGCATCGCTTCCCTCATCGCAACGAGGGAAGCGTGGCCGAGTCAGATTCTTGCGATCACGTTTACGAATAAGGCAGCCGCCGAAATGCGTGAGCGGGTCGGGCAGCTGCTCGGTGAGGCTGTCGAGGGGATGTGGATCTCCACCTTCCACTCGGCGTGCGTACGAATTCTTCGTCGAGAGGCCGAGAAGTTTGGCTACACGCAGGGCTTTACGATCTACGACTCCGCGGATTCGAAGGCGCTGCTCAAGCGCATCGTGAAGGCCCTCGACGCCGAGTCGATGGGCGTAACGGTATCGAATGCACAGAACCGAATCTCAGCGCTGAAGAATGAGCTGATCGACCCGGACGGCTTTGCGCGCCAAGTGGAGTCGACAAATCCGCGCGACCAGCTCATCCTCGAAATTTATCGCCAGTACCAGCGTCAACTCGAGCGCAATAAGGCCTTCGACTTCGATGATCTGATCGCCCAAACGGTGTGGCTCTTCCGCGCATTTCCGGAGATTGCTGCCCTCTATCAGCGTCGCTTCCGACACGTGCTCGTCGATGAGTATCAAGACACGAACCACGCGCAATACGCGCTCATTCGAGAACTCACCCGTGGTACCGAGCCGCGGCACGTGCCGGCGGATACGCGCATCCAATTGGCTCCGGACGGATCGATCCCAGCCGCCTCGCTCACGGTTGTGGGTGATTCGGACCAGTCGATTTATGCCTTCCGTGGTGCCGATATTCGCAATATCACCGAATTCGAAAAGGACTTTCCGGGCGCCGAGACGATCCTGCTGGAGCAAAACTATCGCTCGACCCAGCACATCCTTGATGCTGCGAATGCGGTGATCGGCAATAACTTCGACCGGCGACCGAAGAACCTCTGGACTGCGGCCGGTGCCGGACCAAAGATTGTTGGGTACACGGGGTATTCGGCCCACGACGAGGCGCAGTTTGTGGCCGACGAGATTCACAAACTTCACGATCAGGGCACGAATTTCAATGACATGGCGGTGTTTTATCGCACCAACGCGCAGACCCGCGCACTCGAAGAAATCCTGATCCGATCGGCCGTTCCGTATCGGCTCATTGGCGGGACCAAATTCTACGAGCGCGCTGAAGTAAAAGATATCGTCGCCTATCTGCTGAGCATTTCGAACCCCGCAGATGAGCTCTCCGTGCGCCGGATCATTAACTCACCGAAGCGAGCGATCGGGCCCGCAACCGAAACCGCTATCTCGAACTTCGCGAACGATCATGACCTCACCTTCCGAGAGGCGATGGGGCGAGCAGAGGAACTCGGGCTCGGTCCCAAAGTAACCAATGCGATTCTCGATCTTGAACGCATCCTGCTCGATGCCGAGCAATCGATCGACCCCGCACGCAACACCGGCGCCGCCGCAGTCTCGGAGATGCTCACCACCCTCGTGCAGCGGATCGGCTATATCGACAAGCTTCGCGCGACCGGGAATCCCCAAGATGATGCGCGCGCCGAGAACGTGCAGGAGTTCATCAATGTCGCGAAAGAGTTCGATAAGCAGCATCCCGACGGCACGCTCGTTGATTTCCTGACCGATGTGGCGCTCGTCGCGGCTGCCGATGAACTCGACGACGAGTCGGGGGCGGTCTCGCTCATGACGCTGCACACCGCGAAGGGGCTCGAATATGACGCGGCGTTCATCACCGGAGTGGAAGAAGAACTCCTGCCACACCGCATGAGCGCCGATGAACCGGGCGGACTCGCGGAAGAACGCCGACTCTTCTACGTCGGCATTACCCGCGCCCGCAAGGTGCTGCACCTCTCACTCGCGATGACGCGGACCACTTTCGGTGAATCCGCAGTCGCGATGCCCAGCCGCTTCCTGCAAGAGATTCC
Organism: Gulosibacter sp.; assembly: GCF_052090685.1. Taxonomy (NCBI): domain Bacteria; kingdom Bacillati; phylum Actinomycetota; class Actinomycetes; order Micrococcales; family Microbacteriaceae; genus Gulosibacter; species Gulosibacter sp. The sequence continues at coordinate 24,617 of NZ_JBQDBE010000019.1, forward strand.
GGATGCGCTGATCGACTGGCGACAATCGCCCGGTATGGCCACTTCTCGCGGCGGGGAGCGGCCGCGTGCGCTGAATGCAACGGGCTTCGGCGGCGGCGGGCGCGCCGTCGGCTCGCGGATGTACGGCGACATGCCACGCGGCCAGGGCCTCAAGGGTGACTTCAAACCCACTCGCGGCAACCGAACCTTCGACAACCAGATCACCGGCCAGATGCGCGACAACGCCGATCTCGAGCTGGCAGCCGGCGACCGCGTGAAGCACACCGATTTCGGTGAGGGCACCGTGCGGGCAGTGACCGGGGCACTGAAATCGAAGCGCATTGCCGAGGTCGACTTCGACGACGTCGGCCGCAAGAAGCTGCTGATCAAGGTCGCGCCCCTCGAGAAGCTCTAGGCACCTGCCGCAGTCTTCGTAATCTGCACCTGGAAACCGTTCAGCAGACCGGTCGTTCAGTTGGAGTAGGCTTTTGCCCGGATGCGCCGTAGCGTCGGCCAATTGGGTAACTGCTCTGAAGACCGTGCGCGGCCGGTCCTACTATTACTCACTATTTTCGTGCTCTAGCGAGCTAAACAACGCGGCGACAGCCGTGGATGGGAAGAAACGTGGATCTTTTCGAGTATCAGGCGCGTGACCTGTTCGAAGCACACGGTGTACCGGTACTGGCCGGCATCATCGCCGACACTCCCGAAGAAGTTCGGGCTGCCGCAGAGAAGCTTGGCGGTGTCACCGTCGTCAAGGCTCAGGTCAAGGTTGGTGGCCGCGGTAAAGCTGGTGGCGTAAAGGTTGCCAAGAACCCGGATGAAGCATTTGAAGCTGCGAAGGCAATCCTCGGCCTCGACATCAAGGGCCACACCGTTGAGCGCGTCATGGTTGCTGCGGGTGCGAGCATCGCGGAGGAATACTACTTCTCGGTGCTGCTTGACCGCTCGAACCGTAACTACCTCGCGATGTGCTCAAAAGAGGGCGGCATGGAGATCGAGCAGCTCGCTGTAGAGCGCCCCGAGGCGCTCGCGCGCATCGCGGTCGACCCGATCGCCGGAATCGATGAGGCCAAGGCCGAAGAAATCGCCCGCGCTGCCGGTTTCGACGACGCACTCGTCGCGAAGCTCGTGCCCGTGTTCGTGAAGCTCTTCGAGGTCTACCGTGACGAAGACGCCTCGCTCGTTGAGGTTAACCCGCTGATTCAGGATGCGGATGGCAACATCATCGCACTCGACGGCAAGGTCACCCTCGACGACAACGCCGAGTTCCGCCACGAGCACCACTCGGAGCTCGCCGCAGTTGCCGGCAACCTCGACCCGCTCGAAGAGAAGGCCAAGGAAAACGACCTCAACTACGTCAAGCTCGACGGCCAGGTGGGCATCATCGGTAACGGTGCCGGTCTCGTGATGTCGACTCTCGACGTCGTCGCTGGCGCCGGTGAGAACCACGGTGGCGTCAAGCCCGCGAACTTCCTCGACATCGGTGGCGGTGCTTCGGCAGAGGTCATGGCCGCTGGCCTCGACGTGATCCTCGGTGACGAGCAGGTCAAGAGCGTGTTCGTGAACGTCTTTGGCGGCATCACCTCGTGCGACGCCGTCGCAAACGGCATCGTGGGCGCGCTGAAGTCCCTGGGCGACACCGCCACGAAGCCACTCGTTGTGCGCCTCGATGGCAACAACGTTGAAGAGGGACGCCAGATCCTCGCCGACTACAACCACCCTCTTGTCACCGTCGTCCCCACCATGGACGAGGCCGCTGACAAGGCCGCAGAACTCGCGAACGCCTAAGCGCGCCAAACACGGAAAAAGGATTTAGCACTATGTCGATTTTTCTTGACGAGAACTCAAAGATCATCGTTCAGGGCATCACCGGTTCGGAGGGCTCGAAGCACGCGACCCGCATGCTCGAGTCGGGTGCCAACGTCGTAGGCGGTACCAACCCGCGCAAGGCTGGCCAGACCATCGAACTCGCTGGCAAGGAACTGCCGATCTTCGGCACGGTAAAGGATGCGATGGCCGAGACCGGTGCGAACGTCACCGTCATCTTCGTGCCGCCCGCCTTTGCTAAGGGCGCGATCGTCGAAGCTGCCGAAGCGGAGATTCCCCTCGCCGTCGCGATCACCGAGGGCATCCCGGTGAAGGACACTGCTGAAGCATGGGCACGCGTCCAGGAACTCGGTAACAAGACCCGGCTGATTGGCCCGAACTGCCCGGGCATCATCACCCCCGGTGTTTCGCTTGCCGGCATCACCCCCGCAAACATCACCGGTAACGGTCCGATCGGCCTCGTCTCGAAGTCGGGAACCCTGACCTACCAGATGATGTACGAATTGCGCGAGATCGGTATTTCCACGGCAATCGGTATCGGTGGCGACCCCATTGTTGGCACCACCCACATCGACGCTCTTGAGGCGTTCGAGGCCGACCCCGAGACCAAGGCAATCGTGATGATCGGTGAAATCGGTGGTGACGCTGAAGAGCGCGCTGCGGACTTCATCAAGGCCAACGTCACCAAGCCCGTCGTGGGCTACGTCGCCGGCTTCACCGCGCCCGAGGGTAAGACCATGGGCCACGCCGGTGCAATCGTCACGGGATCGGCGGGTACCGCTGCCGCGAAGAAGGAAGCCCTCGAGGCAGCCGGTGTTCGCGTGGGTACGACCCCAACCGAGACCGCAAACATCATGAAGGAGATCGTCGCAGGCCTCTAGCCAGCGCATCCAACTGGGGTGCGCATGCGCCCAGCCGTCGCGCATCCTCCAGGGGCCGCGTCTGCTCCGCAAGCCGCGCATCCTGATCTGAAAAAGTGCCACGAGA
>NZ_JBQDBE010000019.1:27512-63446 GCF_052090685.1 Gulosibacter sp.
GGGGCCGCGTCTGCTCCGCAAGCCGCGCATCCTGATCTGAAAAAGTGCCACGAGAGGAGATGACACGCCGGACACGCCGTGTCATATCTCCTCTCGTGGCACTTTTTCATTGACGTGCCCCGAGAAATGACCCCGGAAGCGCCTCAGATAGCACCCTGGGCCGCACCTCGGCCAGCGCCACCAGCCAAATGTGTCGAAATCCGAGCAAAACGTGCGGGACCGGCCCGGACTCGAGGGCGAATCCAGTCATCTCGACTACTCTCAGGTACGCCATGACCCGCATTTCCTCCCTTATCGCCGCCATCGCCGACGCGGCACTCACTGTCGCCATTGGGCTCGGTGTGCCGCTGCTTGCCACCGTCGCAAGCTGGCTGATCACGGGTGGATTTCAGACCACGCACTTTGAGCTTCCCTTCACGACCGCAGCCGCCATCTGGGCACTCGGGCTCGGCGGGGGAGTCGCGTTCACTATCGACCCGGCTACGTACCCCGGGCTCGGCATCGCTGAGCCGTTCAGCTTCGTTGTGTCGGTCGCGCCGCTGGCAGTCACCGCGTTTATCGCATGGATGGGCTGGCGAGCAGGGAACCGGCTCGCAGATGACGACGCACCGTGGAGCGGGATGCTGGGCAGCACAGCCGCATTTGCAATCGTTGCGTGGCTTTCGACCGCGTTCGCGACGTTCGAGGGCGTGCGCATCGACGTCACCGGCGCCGTGCTCGTCGGCACGCTGACTTGGCTCGTGATGCTCGCGATCGGCACTCGAATCTGGGAGTACTTACCCTGGCAGCACTGGCTCGGCGACCGCCTCGACACGATCACCGACACTGCCATCCGTGCAGTCCGCATCGCGACCGGCCTGGTCGCCGGAGTGTTCGCACTCGCAAGCCTGTTGCTGATCGTGGCGCTCGTCACCAGCATGGGACGCGTCATCGGCCTCATGGAATCCCTCCAACTCGACATCCCCGGCGTGATCGCAGTGGGTGCCATGCAGCTCGCTTACCTGCCGACACTCCTCATCTGGGCGGCATCCTGGGTCTTGGGACCGGGTATTCAGCTTGGCACCGGCTCGGCAGCAGGTCTTGGTGGGGTGGACGCGGGGCCGCTTCCCGTACTTCCGTTACTCGGGCTGATCCCCGAGAGCGCTTCGCCGCTGTGGTGGGGAATGATTGCGCTGCCGGTCCTCTTGGCCGCGGTCATTGCCCTGATTGCTCGCGCACGCAACGAAGACATTGACTCACAGTCCTGGTGGGAGCGGTTGCTGCCACCCGGGCTCGGCGCGCTGCTTGCAGCTGTGACACTCGCGGTTCTTGCGCAGCTTTCACGCGGTTCACTCGGCCCCGGCCGACTCACGGAGTTTGGTCCGCAACCGGGCTGGGTGCTGTTGGCCGCCCTCGCACTCTTCCTCGTTGGTGGCGCAGTGGGGGCATTCCTCCCGCTCGAGTCCGTATCGGGGCTCGAGCCCGCAACGGCGGAAGTGGATGCGGATGAACCGCACGCGCGGAAAAAGCAGCCCGGCAGTGAATCGCGTTTCAAGCGGGCACAGCGCGCCGCGGCCGCTGGCTCCGGGGGTACGCAGCGCGCGGCTGAACCAGAAGCGCAAGACTTCGATGACGCCGATCCGGATCCGAAAACGGCGCCGCACCTCATCCACTTCCACAACGTGATCGGACGGATCTTGGGAGAGAGTCGGCACGATGATGAGGACGACGCCGAGCCCGACAGCCAGCGTGATTCGAAGACCGCACCGAACGCTGCGCCAAGAAGCGCGCCGAATGCCACCGTAAGGGACAGTGAGGATGCGCATCCCGAAGAGGCGCGCCCCGACCCCGAAACACCGGCCAAAGAAAATGCCGCGGAGCGTCGCCCACCGAGCCCGTACCAGCGTCCCGTAAAGCGCACCGAACTGCGTGACGCGGTGCAACGTCCCGACGAACCAGATATCTACGCAGACATTGATCTGGACGCCGACCGATAGCACTCGGCCGCGGCGCGGTAGGATCGCCTAGTGCTCAAGCTCGTCGTTCTCATTTCTGGCACGGGGTCAAACCTCCGCGCCCTACTCGACGCCATCGACGACAGCCGCAACTCGGAGCAGCCGATTGCCGCCGAAATCGTTGCGATCGGTGCCGACACACCGAAAGCGAACCTCGCGCTCGCGGCGGAGCGGAGCATCCCCACGTTCCTCGTACAGCCGGGTGACTACCCGGATCGTGCCGCCTGGGGTGACGCACTGCTCGAAGAAATCCAGCGCTGGGAACCGGACGTCACCATCCTGAGCGGATTCATGCGACTCGTGCCACCCCGCGTGGTCGATGCGCTCTCACCGGAGCTGCTCAATACGCATCCTGCTTACCTGCCCGAATTCCCCGGGGCGCACGCGGTGCGCGACGCGATCGAAGCGCAGGTGAGTGAGACTGGCGCGACCATCATGATTGTCGACAATGGCGTGGACACCGGTCCGATCATCGCGCAGCAGCGCATCCCAATCCACCCCGAAGACACTCAAGAATCGCTGCACGAGCGCATCAAGATTGTCGAACGCGAATTACTGACCGAAACGGTGCGCAACCTTGCCTTGGGCACCATTAACCTCAAGGAGATTGCCGCATGAGCGCACCCAAAATCATCGAACACCGCCGCGAACGCGATCAGATCGCGATCCGCCGCGCGCTGATCTCGGTCTCGGACAAGTCTGGACTCGAATCACTCGCGAAGGCGCTCGGGGAAGCCGGTGTGGAGATTGTCTCCACCGGTTCCACCGCGCAGAAGATTCGGGATGCGGGGGTTGAGGTGATCGAGGCTGCGGAGGTCACCGGGTTCCCCGAAATCCTCGACGGTCGCGTCAAGACCCTCCACCCCGCGGTCCACGGCGGGCTGCTCGCAGACCTGCGTCTCGCCAGCCACGAGCAGCAGCTCGAGGAACTCGAGATCAAGCCCTTTGACCTCGTCGTGGTGAACCTCTACCCCTTCGCGGAGACGGTTGCCTCGGGCGCCGCTTTCGAGGATGTGGTGGAGCAGATTGATATCGGCGGGCCAGCGATGGTGCGTGCCTCGGCAAAGAACCACGCCAATGTGGCAATTGTGGTTTCGCCCGAACGCTATGCCGAAATCATTGATGCGGTGGCAAACGGTGGTACCGATTTCGCATACCGCCGCGAGCTTGCCGCCGCAGCGTTCGCGCACACTGCCGAATACGACACGAACGTATCGGGCTGGTTTGCGCAGAAACTCGCTGCCGAAGCCGCCAAGAACGGTGATGACGAGGCGACCGACGCACCGGAGGCGATCTTCCCCGCATCACTCACGGTCGAGACCACGCGGGAGGCGACCCTGCGCTACGGCGAGAACTCGCACCAGCAGGCGGCGCTCTACCGCAACCATGCCGGCCGCGGCATCGCGCAGGCGCAGCAACTGCACGGTAAGGAAATGTCGTATAACAACTACGTGGATGCGGATGCGGCGCTGCGTGCGGCCTACGACTTCGCGGAGCCCGCCGTGGCAATCATCAAGCACGCGAACCCCTGCGGCATCGCGATTGCGCCCGAAGGGCTCGATGAGGCTGCAGCCATCGCTGAAGCGCACCGACGTGCGCATGCCTGCGACCCGCTGTCGGCATTTGGTGGCGTCGTCGCTGCGAACCGTGAAGTATCGCTCGAAATGGCGCAGACCCTCAGCGAGATTTTCACCGAGGTTGTGGTTGCTCCTGGTTTCGACGAGGAAGCGGTGGCGCTGCTCACCCAGAAGAAAAACGTCCGCCTCCTTGTCGTTCCCGAAGAATTCGGTCGGGAAGACATTGAGCTGCGACAGATCAGCGGCGGTTTTCTCGCACAGACTCCCGACACCTTCTCGAGTGAGGGACGACTCAGCGAGAACTGGGAGCTCGTCACCGGTGAACCCGCCGATGAGGCGACTCTCCGCGACCTCGAGTTCGCCTGGAAAGCGGGGCGCGCGGTGAAATCTAACGCCATCCTGCTCGCGAACGACGGCGCATCCGTGGGCGTTGGCATGGGACAGGTCAATCGAGTCGACTCCTGCCACCTCGCCGTGAACCGAGCGGATGACCGCGCAGCTGGATCGGTCGCCGCATCCGACGCATTCTTCCCCTTCGCCGACGGCCTCGAGGTACTCACCGCGGCCAACGTGCGCGCGGTCGTGCAACCGGGCGGATCAATCCGCGACGACGAGGTGAAAGCCGCCGCCGAAAAGGCCGGCATCACCATGTACTTCACCGGCGAACGCCACTTCTTCCACTAAACCGAAAAGGACCCTGTGACCCACCCCACGTCAGCCCCGGCCGGCCTCCGTTTCAGCGCAATCCTGACGACGGCACTCGCGAGTTCGGCAGTCACCCTGCTTGGCACCCTGCTGTTCACGAACGAGCGTGATCTCACCTTTGTGCTGTCGCCGTGGGAGACCTTCGCGAATGCGTTCGTGCTGGCGCTTCCCGCCGTCGTGATCTATTTCGTGGTGCTCGCGGCGCTCGGGTACGTCAACGTGTATCGCACGTGGTGGACTTCGGCACTGGCGGGGCTGCTCGCGGTGCTCGTGGGCGGGACGCTCGCGTACATGCTGCAGATTCTCACGAACGAAATCCCGCTGAACGCGGAGGCGTGGAACGTGATTTTTGGTGAGTTTGTGGGGCTGAACTTCCCCTTCGCGGTGATCGGTATTGTCGCGGCGGCCCTCGTTTGCCCGCCCGTGTACCGCTCGGCGCTGGGTGAGGCGGCTCCCGGCGTCCCGGCACGATATGTCGCCGGAGCCGCACCCCAGCCCTCAATCGTTGAGAGTGGCTCGGCGTTCGTTCGCATCCCCTCGAGCGCAATGCTCGAAGATCAGGATGCGGAGGTTCGTGAGGAAGCGAACGAACAGTGGGAAGCAATGGTCGCGGCGTTCGAGGAGTATGGCTGGGGGACACAGGCCATTCCCGAGCTAGACAACGAGGCCCGCGCCGCGTTCGTGGGCGACACCGCACTCGTGCTTGGCGAGCAGGTCGTGCTCTCCAAACTCAAGGGTGATGAGCGGCGCGGCGAGCTTGCCACAGTGCGTCAGACGCTTGATGACGCCGGTGCGGTCTTCGATGAGTTGGATGCCCCCGCAATTTTCGATCCCGCCGACGTCGTCGAAGGCCCGGGAGTGCTCTACGTGGGCGTTGGCGCGGCCACGAATGCGGCAGGGCTCCGCGGCCTGCGTGCCGCGGTCCGCGACCGCGGCTATCGCGTGGTCGCCGTGCCGGTGGCAGGGAAGTCTGCGCTTTCAGATGTGCTGTCGGTGCTGCCCGACGGCACCAAGCTGGTCTGGCGCCCGGCCATTGAGCATCCTGAGGTGCTCGGGGAGCAGGTCTCGGTGCCTGAACCGCGCGGTGCTGCTGTGATCGTCCTTGACGAGCAGACCGTCGCGATTCCCGCATCCGCGCCCGAAACGGCGAAGCTGCTCAGCACGCTCGGGTATAAGACCGAAGTGCTCGACATCAGCGCGTTCGAGTCAGCCGGCGGCACGCTGCCGAGGCTCTCGCTTCGGTCGAGGGACTAGCGGTTAGGCCTTGAGGGAGCGCTCGCCAATGACCTCGCCGTAGGGGGTCTCGCCGATGACCTTGAAGCCCATCGCGCCGAAGAACTTGCCGGGGCCGAGGTCGCCCTCTTCCCAGACCGCGACGACTTCGTTGAAGCCGCGTTCGAGTGCTTCGGTGAGCACCGCATCCACCGCGAAGGCGCCGATACCCTGGCGCTGGTGGTCGGCGTCGACATTCATGCGCAGGATGGTGGCTCGGTAGAGCGGGTCATCAGATTCTTCGTTGAACGTGGCCATGATGAAGGCAACAACTTCGTCACCGAGTACAACGACTCGCGGCCACATCGTTTCTTGGTTGACGTAGGCCTCCGCAATTGAATGCGAAACAGGCGCTACGAAAGCTTCTTGGCCGGGCTTTAGCGAAAGAGCGTTCGCGGCCACAATATTGTCAGCGGTCAGCGGGGCAAGGCGCAATGCGGTCATGGATGCAGGGTACCCCCAACAACCGGAAATTAGTCTGATGGACATAGCGAGCGAGTACCGCGCGAGGCAACCGTGGAATTTGAACGCTCGCATCTAGAATTTGGCAGCAGACAAAAGTTTGGGTGCGGATAATGTTTCCGGCCCCTGGGAGGGTAATCATGGCGCAAGAACAGACTGGACGCTCATTAGTCGCGCTGGTCCGGGTCGACGGTCACGGAGAACTCCGTGACGGTTCCCGCATTACCCGGATGCACGCGGGTAGCGCTGATGAACTTCGTGGCCAGCTGATGGAACGCGCAATTGCAATTGCGGTGGATGAGGGCCATGAGATCGAGCTCACCACCATCGATGTCGACGGTATCTACCCGCTTGTATGCCACCCGAATGGCAACCTCGAGCAAATTGGCGAGGTTCGGCCGCTCGGCCCGGGAGATATTGAGCTGACGCCCGAACGGGATGAGACCGCCGCAGACGGCGGCTACGCCGACCTGTTTTCGGGTAATCAGCAAAGCGCTGAAGACCGAGAATCACTGCACGAGACAATTCAGCTGCCGCGCCCCGGAATGATCGCCAAGCACTCCGAATTCGAAGACCATGTGCCGCAGGACCCCGATGCCGAGCCGGTTGATTACGAGGACGAACCGATTCGGGTTGACCGAGCATTCGTGGATCAGGACGATGAGGAAGACCTCGAGGAGGACCTCGCCGATGAGTTCCACGATGAGGGCCTTGACCATGACTTCGAGGATGACGAGGCCGCTGCGGGTGAGGCTGAAGCGGATGCGGCCCAGCAACGGGATGCTTTTGAGCCTGCCACAGACGAGTCGGCAGCCGAGGCTGAGCGGGCATCCGAGCCGGCGCCGTTTGAGCCGGCCCCGCCTGAATCGGCGCAGCGCGAGTCCACGCATCCGGACCCCGCCCAGTCCGAACAGGACGAATGGCGCCCCAATTTCACGCGCGGTTCGCGACGGCAGGAGCGGCAGGTACCGTCGGCACCACCGGTGCCACAACTTCCGGCCACGAGCGGCATTGCAGCGGACGAAGACGAAGACCTGCTCTCGGCATCCGTCCAGGCGAAACACTCCACCGGCCGCGTGGCGAAGCCCGAGGCTGCTGGAAACGTGCCGACGCTGGACGACTTCCTCGCCTCGAAGTCGAAGCAACAGCATCGACCAGCGGAGAAGGGCTGGCGCGCAAATCTGCGCCGCGCATCCGGCGGTTTGATCAAGCTCGGCCCGGGGAAGCAAGAGCAGACGGTGCGCACCGAGATGGATCAGATCCAAAAGGTATTTGACGGCACCCGCACGATCGTGGTCGTGAACCCAAAGGGCGGCGCCCACAAGACCACGGCAACGCTGATGATTGCGGCCGCCTTCGGCACGATGCGCGGCGGGTACACCCTCGCGTGGGATAACAACGAGACCCGAGGCACGCTCGGTTGGCGTTCGCGACCGGGCGCCACGACCAACACCGCGGTCGATCTGCTGCGCGAACTGCCGCACTTTGAGATCTCCGGCGGGGCCACGATCTCCGATATTGACCGCTTCGTCCGCAATCAGGGTGACGCGAAATTCGATGTGCTCGCGAGCGACGACGATGCAGCCTCAGCGGCGATCATCGACGACGATGCGTTCAGCCGACTGCACCGTGTGCTCTCACGCTTCTACCGAATCATGGTCATCGACACGGGGAACAACATGCGCGCCTCCAACTGGGAGGCCGCGCTTGATGTCGCCGACCAGCTCGTGATTGTGTCAACCGCACGCGAAGACACCGCCGCATCCGCCGCCTGGCTCGCCGACGGTCTGCGCGAACGCGGCTACGGCGACCTCCTCGGTAACGCGGTGACAATCCTGTCTTCGCCCTCCGCGAAGGAAGACCCGGAGCTCACGCGCAAACTGCACAGCCACTTCGACCAGCTCACGCGCGCCGTGGTCTCAGTGCCATATGACCAGGAGTTTGTGGGCGGTGGCGAGCTGAACATCCCGAACCTGCACCCGGCAACGCGCGAGGCGTGGCGCCATGCCGCAGCGGTAATCGCACAGGGCCTATAGTCGGCGTGGCAGCCGGGCACGTGCTCGAGCGGGCCGCATCGAAGCAGTCGCCACCGCGGCAGCGTAGGATTCGAGGGTGCTTACCGTAGTTGCTTCCGATCGTGTTGCCGTTCCTGCCGAGATTGACGAGATCATCGCAGGTCTTGATGACCGCGCGGGTGTCGTGCTCGCCTCGGGAGTCGAATATCCGGGACGCTACACGCGATGGGACATTGGTTTTATAGACCCGCCACTCGTGATCGAGGGGCGCGGGTTTGAGGTGCGGATTCGCGCGCTCAACGATCGCGGACTGGTGCCGCTCGAGGCCTTCAACGACCTCCTCGGCGAAATCGACGGATTTGCGGTGACTCGGCAGGGGGACCGGGAAACCTCGATCAGTATCGCGCCGCAGCGCGACGAACTGCTGCCGGAGGAGCAGCGCACTCGCCGCCGTTCCTCCTTTGCGGTGCTGCGCCACATCCTCTCGGCATTGCCCCAGGACGGGCAGCACCTCGGGCTATACGGTTCGCTCGGTTACGACCTCGTCCGGCAGATCGAGCACCTCGACGCACCCGCAGGGGGAGACCAGCGCGACCTGGTGATGTATCTGCCCGACAGCATCCTCGCCGTCGACCGCCAGCGCGGCGACGCACACCGCTATGAGTTCGACTTCAGCTATCAGGGGAAGTCCACCGCCGGATTGCCGCGTACCGAAACCGCGGCGCCCTTTATCGCGCCCGCAACCGACGCCACCGCATCCCGCGACCACGAACCGGGGGAGTACGCGAAGCTCGTTCAGGATGCAAAGGAATATTTCGCGCGCGGCGACCTGTTTGAAGTCGTCCCCGGTCAGGCATTCCGCGAACCGGTGCGTACCTCGCCGGCGGCAATTTTCCGGTCGCTCGTCAAAGCGAACCCCGCGCCCTACGGCGCCATCATGAATCTCGGCGAAAACGAGTTTCTCATCACCGCATCCCCGGAAATGTTCGTGCGGGTGCAGGGCAAACGCGTCGAGACCGCGCCGATTTCGGGCACGATTGCCCGCGGTGTGGATGCGATTGCCGACTCCGATCAGATTCAGACGCTGCTCAATAGCGAAAAGGACAAGTCGGAGCTGACGATGTGCACCGACGTGGACCGCAACGACAAATCGCGCGTGTGCGAGCCGGGATCGGTGCGGATTATTGGCCGCCGCCAGATTGAGCTGTACTCGAAAGTGATCCACACGGTGGACCACGTTGAGGGAACCCTGCGCGAAGATTTCGACGGCCTCGACGCCTTCGCGACGCACATGTGGGCCGTGACGGTCACCGGCGCCCCAAAAATCTGGGCGATGCGCTTCATCGACGAACACGAGCGCTCACCGCGCACCTGGTACGCGGGCGCGCTCGGTGCGCTCTATGCCAACGGCGACGTGAATACGGGCCTCACGATCCGCGCGGCAATGATCCGCGATGGCATCGCCGAGGTGCGCGCGGGTGGCACCCTGCTCATCGATTCGGTACCCGAAGACGAAGAGCGCGAGACCGAGATGAAGGCCTCGGCGCTGCTCGAAGCGATCGCATCCCGGCCAATCGAGTCCCAGACCGCGACCTTGGAGGCCGAAACGCCGCTCGGTACCGGCCATCGCATCCTCTTTTTCGATCACGAAGACTCCTTCGTGCAGATGCTCGCAGGCTATATGCGTGAGACGGGCGCGGAGGTCCGCACCGTACGCGTGCCCAAGGGCGGGGTGCCCGTAGAGCAGCTTCGTGAGCAGCTGGATGCGCTTGATCCCACGCTCGTAGTCATGTCACCGGGCCCGGGGTCGCCAAGCGACTTCAAGGATGGCGAAATTCTCGCCGAGCTGGATGCGCGCGGGCTGCCGGTATTTGGCGTGTGCCTCGGACAACAGGCGATCGGGGAGTACCTCGGCGCTTCACTCGGACAGCTTGGCTATCCGCTGCACGGACAGGAACGGGACGTCGAGATCGTCGCACCGGGCTTCCTCGACGGCTTGCCGACACGATTTGTTACCGGTCGCTACCACTCGCTCTATGTTGACCCGAAGACCGTTCCCGCGGGACTTACGGTCATTGCGAGCGATGACGACGGCATCCCGATGGCGATTGAACACACCGAGAAGCGCTGGTACGCGGTGCAATTCCACCCCGAGTCGCTCATGACCCTGCGCGACCGCGCGGGACACCGCATCATCGATGCCGTGCTGGAGCGCATCCCCGCGCCCACGGCCTAGGCCCTATGCCCAGGCCCTAGTCCCAGGCCCAGGCCCAGGCCCAGGCCCTAGGAAATCCTGGTCACAAACGTCCGCTTTTGAGGCGATCTTGGTCGCATATGTGACCAAGATTTCCGGGGGTGAGGCGGGCGCGGGGCTAGCGGAAGACGATCGTGCGCTGACCGTCGAGCAGGATGCGGTGGTCGGCAAACCACTTCACGGCCTGGGTCAGGGTGCGGGATTCCTCATCCTGCCCCATTGCTTGCAGCTGCTTGACGGTGTCGGTGTGGTCGACACGACGCACGTTTTGCTCGATGATTGGACCCTCGTCGAGGTCGGTGGTGACAAAGTGTGCCGTCGCGCCAACCACCTTGACCCCGCGCTCGTGCGCCTGACGGTAGGGGTTCGCCCCCTTGAAGCCGGGCAAGAAGGAGTGGTGAATATTAATTGCACGCCCCTCGAGCTCCTCGCAGAGTTCGGGGGAAACAATCTGCATATAGCGAGCGAGGACGACCAGTTCGATGTCCTCTTCCGCGATAACCTCGCGCACCCGGTTCTCGAAGGCTGCCTTGTCTTCGGCGCTCTTGATCGGCCGGTGCTCGAAGGGCACCTCGTAGAAATTGGCGAGGCCCTCGAGAGTGGCGTGGTTCGCCATGAGGCGTTTCACCGCAATCGAAATGTGGCCGGTGCGCTGGCGGAAGAGCAGGTCATTCACGCAGTGTTCAGCCGTGGAGCCGAGCACGAGCGTGCGGATCGGTCGATTTGCGGCATCAAGCTGAATCTCCGCGCCGAAGCGTTCCGCCACCGGATTAATCTCGGCAAGAAGGGCACCCCTGGTCACCGGGGTGTCGATTTCGACGCGCATGAAGAAGCGGTCGGTGTCGAGCGAAGAGAACTGCTGCAGTTCAAGTATGTTTCCGGCAGAAGCAACAATCGCCGCGGTCATGGCGTGCACGATTCCCGAACGGTCCGGGCACACGAGCGTGAGGATCCAGTGGTTCGGGGCTGCTGCTGTGCTTGTTGCGAGTGAAGTCGATTCGGTCACAGACGCTAGCGTACGGGAGATGCGCCGAGCATTGCGTTGAATACGCGCGATAGGCTTCATTAGTGACGAACGAAACCACGGCCAAGCTGCCAATCGCGCCGCTACTGACCCTTGCGGCGGCCACGTTCATGTCGATCACGATCGAGATGTTGCCGACCGGGCTTATGCACCTCATGGCACCCGATCTGCAGGTCACCGAATCCCAAATCGGACTGTTGATGTCGGTATTCGCATTCGCGGTCGTGGTGACCTCGACGCCGCTCATGATGCTCCTACGGCACGTGCCCAAACGCATCCTGCTCGTGTCGGTGCTCACCCTTTTTGCGGTGAGCACGATCCTGACCGCCGTTGCGCCGACCTATACGCTCGTGCTGCTCAGCCGCATCCTGAACGGTATTGCGCACGGCGTGTTTTGGGCATCCGTGACCTCGTACACCGGGACGCTCGTGCGGCCCGAACAACTCACCAAGGCGGTATCGATCACGGGTGGCGGCGGTGGGCTGGCGTTCGTGCTCGGTGTGCCGCTCGGCACTGCACTCGGACAGCTGCTTGACTGGCGGGCCACATTCGTAGTGCTTGCGGTCATTTGTTTGGCGGTTGCGGTGCTGTTGTGGTTCGTGCTGCCCAAGGGAGTCGGCGATGGCCCGGCCCCCGCCACAGCCGCGGTCGAACTGCCCTCGCCGCAAGCAATCGGTGACGTGCAGGCGATGACGAATAGCATCCCGGTGCAGCGCCGACCGCAGAAATCGATGGGGCTCGTCGTGGCACTGTGCGTACTCGTGCTCGTCATGATGACCGGCCACTACTCCTTCTATTCGTATATCTCGCCCTATCTGCTTGGCCCCGTCGGCGTCTCCGAACTGTGGCTACCGATCGTGCTCTTCGCCTACGGGGTCGCCGCCGCAATAGCCACCGCGCTGACTGGAACTCTGTTCACCGGGCGGATGAGCACCGGCTTCTACGTGGCCTTCGCGCTCTTTTTGCTCGGCGGTGGATCGCTCGCGCTACTCGCCGGCTTCCCGATCCTCGCCGGTCTCGGCATCATTCTCTGGGGATTCGGGATGGGATTTCTCCCGACCCTGCTGCAGTCGCGACTGCTCGCGGTCGCCCCGTCGAAGCATCGCGATCTCGCGAGCGCGATCTACACCTCGAGCTTCAATTTCGGAATCGGCGCGGGCGCCCTCGTGGGTGCGGTCGTGCTCGATCAGTTCGGGATGGGGGCGCTGGGAGTAACCTTCCTCGCGCTCACCGTCGTGGGCATCCTGATCAATCTCGCGGTCGACCTGAGAAGCGTTCGAAAAAGCCGATCGGGAACCGTTTAGACTGATCGAGTCGCAACTGGCGTCAGGTGGGTCACCATCGGGGAGCGGCACACGGAGCACGAGCCGCACGCCTGGGCTCGCCGACACTCATGACCATCCGGTCCAATGAACTGGAATCCGAATAAGGAGTCTCAAGTGTCCGACTACCAAAACCTACCCCTCTCGCAGATTGATCCGGAAATCTCCGCGGTGCTTGGCGATGAACTCACGCGCCAGCGCAACACCCTCGAGATGATCGCGAGCGAGAACTTCGTTCCGCGTGCCGTGCTGGAAGCCGTGGGCAGCGTCCTCACAAACAAGTACGCCGAGGGCTATCCGGGGCGCCGCTACTACGGTGGCTGCGAGGTCGTGGACGTCGCCGAAAATCTCGCGATCGAGCGCGCGAAGGAACTCTTCGGCGCCGCATTCGCGAATGTTCAGCCCCACTCGGGCGCAACCGCGAACGCTGCAGTGCTGCACGCGATCGCAACTCCTGGCGACACCATTCTCGGCCTCTCTCTCGACCACGGTGGCCACCTCACACACGGCATGAAAATTAACTTCTCGGGCCGCCTCTACAACGTGGCCGCGTACGGCGTGGATTACGGCACCGGTCGCATCAACATGGATGAAGTGCGTCGCCTCGCGCACGAGCACAAGCCGAAGGTGATCATCGCCGGCTGGTCGGCCTACCCGCGCGAACTCGACTTCCCGCTCTTCCGCGAAATTGCGGACGAGGTGGGTGCCACCCTTTGGGTGGACATGGCGCACTTCGCGGGTCTCGTGGCTGCCGGGCTGCACCCCAACCCGGTTCCGCACGCACACGTCGTGTCCTCCACCGTGCACAAGACCATCGGTGGGCCCCGATCGGGCTTCATCCTCACCAACGAGGCCGATATCGCGAAGAAGATTAACTCCGCGGTGTTCCCAGGCCAGCAGGGCGGGCCGCTCATGCACGTGATTGCCGGTAAGGCCGTGGCGTTCAAGCTCGCCATGACGGATGAGTTCAAGGACCGCCAGGCACGCACCAAGGAGGGCGCGCAGATTCTCGCAGAGCGTCTCTCACAGCAGGATGTCCGGGATGCCGGAGTTGCGCTCACCACCGGTGGCACTGACGTGCACCTCGTACTCGTGGACCTCCGCGACGCACCAATCGACGGGAAGCAGGCCGAAGACCTCCTGCACGAGGTCGGCATCACCGTCAACCGCAACTCGGTACCCGACGACCCTCGCCCGCCGATGGTCACCTCAGGCCTGCGCGTTGGCACCCCCGCACTCGCCACCCGTGGCTTCGGCGCGGCAGAGTTCCGCGAAGTGGCTGACGTGATCGCTGAGACGCTCAAGCCGAACCCGGACATCGCATCCTTGCGCGCACGGACCGCCGCACTCGCCGAAAACTTCCCGCTCTACGCCGGGCTGGTGTACGCATGAGCGACACTGCAGACAAGCAGGCCCTGAAGCTCGACGGCAAGAAAGCAGCGGCTGAAATCAAGGCTGAGCTGCGCGAGCGCGTGGCGGTATTGCGCGATCGTGGGATTGTGCCCGGTCTCGCTACCGTGCTCGTGGGTAACGACCCGGCATCCGAACTCTACGTTGCGGGCAAGCACCGCGACTGCGCCGAGGTCGGCATCGAGTCGATCCGCGTGGATCTGCCCGAGACCGCGACACAGGAAGAAGTCAACGCCGCGATCGACCGGCTCAACGAAGATCCCGCATGCACTGGCTACATCGTGCAGTTGCCGCTGCCGAAGCACCTTGACCAGGATGCGGTGATCGAGCGGATCGATCCCGACAAGGATGCGGACGGACTGCACCCGACCAACCTCGGTCGACTCGTGCTCAACGTCAACAAGCCGATCACCTCGCCGCTGCCGTGCACCCCGCGCGGATGCATCGAGCTGCTCGAACGAAACGGTTTTTCGCTCGAAGGCAAGCACGTTGTGGTCGTGGGCCGTGGTGTGACGGTTGGCCGTTCGATCGGTCCGCTGCTCACCCGTCGTGAGTACAACGCGACGGTCACGCTCACCCACACCGGTACGCAGAACCTCGGCGAGGTCGTGCGCACCGCGGATGTCGTCATTGCGGCGGCAGGTTCCGCCGGTCTCGTGAAGGCCGAGTGGCTCAAGCCCGGCGTCGCCGTGCTCGATGTCGGTGTTTCGCGGATCGAGGACCCGGAGACCGGTAAGTCGAAGGTCCGCGGCGACGTTGACCCCGCTGCTTGGGACGTCGCGGGAAGCATGTCACCGAACCCCGGCGGAGTCGGCCCAATGACTCGCGCGCTGTTGCTCGCAAATGTCGTGGAGACCGCGGAGCGCGCCGCGGGCATCTAGTCGGTCGTGCGGCGTGCGGCGCTGCAGCCACTGCCGTGCCTCGGTGCGTGACAAGCCGCGTCGTTGTCATGGGTCGCAGCGCTCATCATGGTTGAAGTACGACCCATGATGAGCGCTACCTGCAATGCTTGCGCGTCAATTCGTGGCGACGTGTCGATGACGAAGTGGTGGTGTGTGCGAGCCGCGTCGTAAACATGGGCGCTAGCGCCCATCATGGTTGAAGTACGACCCATGATGAGCGCTACCTGCAATGCTTACGCGCCAAATCTCGGTGACGAAGCGGTGACGAAGCGGCGGGGACGAGACGCCACCGCACCAGCGCGCTACTTCATCGACACGAGAATCTTGACCTCGCTGCGGTCGTCGAGGAGCTTCTGGTAGCCCTGCTCGACGATGTCGTCGACCTTGATGCGGCTCGTGATGAACGGTTCAAGGTTGACCAGTCCCTCGCGAACGAGGCGCACCGACTCGGGGTGGTCATTTGCGTAGCCGATCGAGGAACTAATCTCGCGGTCCTGCATCGTGAGGCGGCCGGTGATGTTGAGCTCATAGGGCTTTGTGTGGATCGCCACGACTTCAAGTCGACCGCCGGCACCGAGTGAATCAAAGAGCTGGTCGAGCACAACGGCAACGCCTGCCGCATCGAAGGCGACGCGAGCCATGGCTCCGTTGGTCTCCTCCCGCACGACCTCTTTGAGGTCTTGTGTGGTCGGGTCAACGGTGATGTCAGCGACACCGGACTCCTTGGCTTTATTGCGTCGAACCTCTGAGACCTCGCTCACAATGGTCTTGAGTCCGTATGCGCGCAACACGGCGGCGGTCAAGAGCCCGATTGGTCCCGCGCCACCGACAACCGCGACCTGACCCGCCGCATCCGGACCAATGCCAGCGTGACGGACGGCGTGCACCGCCACGGAGAGTGGCTCAATGAGCGCTGCCTGGTCGAGCGGCATGTCGCCGACCTGGTGCACCCAGCGCTGCTCGACCACGATGTGCTCGGCGAGCCCGCCGCCGAGGCCGGAGATGCCAATGAACCCCATCTTTTCGCAGAGGTTGTACTTGCCGATCTGGCAGGCGGGGCAGGTGCCGTCCACCATGAGCGGCTCGACCACGACGTGATCGCCCACCTCGTAGCCCTCGACGCCTTCGCCAATCTCTTCCACGACGCCAGAAAACTCGTGACCGAACACGACCGGCAGGGTCTCGCCCGAAATTGGATGCGCATCCGTCTCGGTGGGTGCGGGAGTAATCGGTCCCTCGTGGTAGAGGTGCAGGTCGCTACCGCAAATTCCGTTATAGGCCGGCGCAATCTTTACCGTACCGGGGCGGACCTGGGGCTCATCAACCTCGTCGATTCGGACGTCTTCTTTACCGTAATAGCGGGCAGCGCGCATGGAAATCTCCTTCGTCGATTGCTTGCGTTTCCAAGCTACTCGGCGGATTTGAATTCCCTCTGACTGAGCCAAGTCAGGCTGCGTAGAAGCAACGTGGCGGTGCTTCTACGCGATATTTATGCGTCGCGACGGGCGCCAGGCGAGGACGTGACGGTGTAAACCCGAGGCGCATCCCAGCCGTATTCGGCGTAGGCAGCCGCGATCGTGTCGCTAAATTGCTGCACGTGCTCTTGGGGAATGAGCACGTGCACCGAGCCGCCAAAACCCGACCCCGTCATCCGCGAACCAATCGCACCACTGGCGAGCGCAAGCTCGGTCGTAAGGTCAACGCGCTGGGTGGTCGCCTCGTAGTCTTCGCGCAGGGAGCGCTGCGACTCGTTGAACAGGTGACCGGTCGCTCCGGCACCCTCGGTGCGAACGATGCGAACGAGATCGAGCACGCGTTGAATCTCCGTGACGACATAGTTTGCCCGGCGTCGATCGGTCTCATCGAGGTGAGTGGCTGCCGCAAATTCTTCGGTGGGCGCCTCGCGCAGGAACTGATAGCCGAGCGCTTTGGCCACGCGATCACAGGCGTTGTGTCGCTCGGTGATGACGTCTTCCCAGTTCCGGTGCATCTCGCCGGTTTCGACCAGCATCTGCACGAGGCTTTCTTCGACGAGGTTTGCGGCATCGATGAGCGATAGATCCGAGCCCCGCGCGTCGTAGAAGACATTCTTGCCCTCTTCACCGCACAGTACGGTGACGTGATCTGACATGCCGGTCGAAGCACCAACATAGTGATTCTCGACGTGATAACCGAAGGCGGCGAGTTCCTCATTGCTGAGCCCCAGGCCCCACAGTTCATTAATCGCCATTGACACGGTGCCGCAAATGGATGCGCTCGAAGCGAGCCCGCCACCGATCGGCAAATCCGTGGTCAAGAAAATATCGAGGCCGGTTGGGGTGGGTGCAGGTTCCTCCCCATTACCCGGATTCGACTGGATATGCCCAATCGCGGCCCAAACCGTGCCGAGCGGGTAGTCTTTCCAGCTGTGTTCGGCTGGCGGCTGAAGCTCCGCCAGCGTCGTCTCGACCTGTTCCTCCGTGAGATCGGTCACGACTCGAATCGTGTGATCCTCCCGGCGCGATACCGCCGCCGCAGATCGTGCCGGGTGCGCGTATCCAAACGACAGGCCATCTTCGCGATCAGTGTGATCGCCCATGAGGCTTACCCGACCGGGTACCGACCAGACTCCTTCGGGAGATTTCCCGAAAGCTGCGGCGAAGGCTTCCGCTGCGACCTGACTGGTATTGCGAAACATTCTTCCCCCGATAGTGACGTGAACTCGACCGTGAGGCGACTCGAGCGTAGTTCGACTCTACGACCCAATGCTGAAGTGAATACGAAAACCGCGCTGAGCATCCCGAAGTTGTTGCGCCAGAATACTCAGTCCAGCAACTCAAGAAAGGCGCGCGCGCCGATTGTGGTCGCTCCGTAATCTTGTACGCGACGCTGTAATGCCTGATCGCTCGTGGCGACGAGCACTGGCATAGCAGGATGAGCCGCTCGCGTTTCGCGAACGAGGTCAACAATTGCGTCGTCACCAGAGGCTTCCGCTGGGATGGCTTCGAGATGCCGCGCCAAACCGCCGAGCCCGATCAGCGCATCCCGCTGCTTGCCTTCGAGGATGCAGGTGACCGCGGGCCAACTCACATGCGCATCCATCTCGAAGAGGGAGGCGGGAACGCCGTCCTCGCAAAGCGGTTGGAGCGACTGGATGAGGCGCTCTGTGGCAGCTGCCGGATCTTTCCACCAGCCATCCGGGGTTGTCCCCACGAGATTGGCGACGTCTACGATAATCAGCGGTCGATACCCGAGCATCGGTTCGATCGCGGGCCAAGCTTGCGCGAAGCCGGGGTGGAGCTTGAGCCGTCGCAGTTCTTTCGGCACGACCCACGCCAGCCCGGCCGATTCATCGTCGGTGATCTCGGCCTCAAACATGCGTGTGGTTTCCACAACGAGGGTGGTGTAGGACCAGAATTCGAGATCGACTACGCGCGAAAAGAGGGGAGCGAGCGCATCCGGGGGGACGTGCGCTTCTTCGTGTGCTTCCCGTATCGCCGCATCCAGCGCTAATTCATCGCGGTTGAGTGCGCCGCCGGGGATTCCCCAGGTACCGCCGTAGTGGCTCCACAGCGCACGATGCTGCATGAGTACGCCGCGTTCGCGGTCAAGGGTGAGGAGTCCAGCAGCACCGAATTTGCCCCACATGCGGGTGCCCTCGGGACCGATTGCCCAGGTGTCCCCTTCGTCGCGCACTTTCGGTTCATTCGTGAAGTGCTCCGGCAATCTATCTGAGCGAGCGGCAGGGGAGCCCGGAAGGTACTCCGAAAACACGGGGATGTGTCCGGTCTTGGCACCAAGGCCCTCAGGCGATTGCTCCTGGGTCAACTGGTACCTCCCAAATCACGGCCACGTTGGGTTTTAGTGTACGTGGGCGAGGGAGAGAGAATTCTGCAATGCGCAATCCCGCGCGCGATGCACCTTCGCCATTGCGGTGATGGCGCGCGGTCGGATTGCGTGCTTGCGGCTACTGGTCCTTGGTGAGCGCGAGTTCGAACTCGAGCGTGATTTTGTCGCTCACGAGTACGCCACCGGAGTCGAGGGGAGTGTTCCAGGACACGCCCCAGTCGCGGCGGTCGATGCGACGGGTTCCCTCGAGTCCCGCACGTAGCGCGCCGGATGGGTCGGTGTCTACACCAATGAGTTCGAGGGGTACCGATACGGGGCGAACGATTCCGCGGATCGTGAGTTCGCCCGCGACGATGAAGCTATTGTCCGCGATCTCGTCGATGGAATTCGAAGTAAAGGTGATCTCCGGGAACTCTTCCACATTGAGGAAGTCGGCGCTGCGCAGGTGCGCATCACGATCGGCCTGTCGAGTGTCAATGCTTGCGGCGTCGATTGACACGTGGACTGTTGAGCGGTCGAATGCTTCGGCGTCAATGACAGCTTGGCCGGAAATATTGTTGAACGCACCGCGAACGCGAGTGACCATCGCGTGACGAGTTGAGAAACCGACGCGCGAGTGGGCAGGGTCGATGGTCCAGGTACCGGCGAGCTGGGGGTCGATGGCCATTATCCGAGTCCTTTTATGTCGGGAGGCGAATGCGCCTCCGTTGGTGCGTTCTTTGGATGCGAGTCCGGATGGAACTCAATTCCGCTCGGCGAGGCTTATCACTACATCACCAGTTTGCACAGAATGAATTCACTCTAACCCGTGTTTGTAGGTGATTGCCGCGCCGCACCGAGGGCGGCTATCGAATACGCGCAGAAATTGGGCAATTCTCTCGCGGTCAGCCAGGAGGTTGTTTCTCGGTTGGATGCGTGTGCGGAGACTCTGGGGAAAAGAGAGTGAGGGTGTCGCAACAGCATTGCCTATTGCGACACCCTCCCGCGCGACCTCACACTCTGGTGTGAGCGCGAATGACTACTTTCTACCCTTCTTGGAAGGGAAGGTGTAGACGGCACCCGTGGTGACGTCCTGTTCCAAGGCCTCGAGCGAGCGTCCGCGAGTCTCGGGGACCTGCGTGATCACAAAGATCAGGGCGAGAACGCCGACACCGGCGAACATGAAGAAGGTACCGGTGATGCCGGTGGCTTCAATGAGCGTCGGGACGTACAGCGCGAGGAATCCGTTCACCGTCCAGCCGAAGAACACCGAGATACCGATGCCGAGTCCGCGCATGTGCAGCGGGAAGATCTCCGCGAGCCAGACCCATACCGCCACATTCAAGAAGGTCTGCATCGAGAAGACGAAGCCGACGATCAGCACGAGCAGGATCCACGGACGCGCTTCCATGCCTTCAGGGAGGACGATCGAGGCGATACCGATAAGTACGTGGAAAGTCGTGGTCAGGGTAAGACCGATCGCGAAGGTCGTGCGGCGATCGAGGCGGTCCATATTGCGCAACGCGATGAGGCCACCGATCACGGCTACGACACCCGGTGCGATATTCGCAATGAGTGCGGCGTTCTCGGCGAAGCCGGCGTCGATCAGGATGCGCTGACCGTAGTACATGATCGAGTTAATACCCGTGAGCTGCTGTGCCATCGCGACACCCATACCGACAAGCACGATTCGAAGCAGCCATTTATTGGCGAAGATCGCGCCAAGCCCGACCTTTACTTCCTTTTGTTCTTCGCTCGCGATGCGCTCGATGTCTGCAAGTTCGGCGATCGCGCGGTCTTCCGAGCGAACGGTCTTGAGGACCTCGAGGGCCTTGTCATTGCGCCCCTTTTCGACGTACCAGCGAGGTGATTCGGGCATCCGCAGCATGCCGACGAACAGGAAGATGGCGGGGATCGCGCACAGCGCGAACATGATGCGCCAGACGCCGTCGATGTGGCCCCACACGTTTCCGATGATGGCGTTCATCACGAAAGCGGCGAGCTGACCGCTCACGATTGCGAGCTCATTACGGCCGGTAATTGATCCGCGGATCTCGAGGGGCGCGAGTTCGGCGAGGTAGACGGGGACGACGGTGGATGCGCCACCGACCGCGAGCCCGAGCATGATTCGCCCGGCGACAAGAAGAGTAAAGCCCGGTGCCGTAACGACCATGACAGTGCCGAGGAAGAACATGATCGACAGCAGGATGATGGTCTTGCGGCGACCGATCGCATCCGAGACTTTTCCGCCGAAGAGCGCGCCAACCGCCGCGGCGAACACGAGCGAGGAGATCACCACACCGAGGCCGATGTCGGTGAGCCCGAGCTCAAGCTGCATCGGACGTTCGGCGCCATTCGCGACTCCGGTGTCATAGCCGAAGAGCAAACCACCAAAGCTTGCGATGACCGAGATAAGCCCGAGTCGTTTACGGTGTGGCCCAGGCTTGAGCGGTGGCAGTTTTGATTCCCGCAGATTTGCCGGTTGTGCGGTTGTCATTCGTTGACTCCTTCATCCGATGTGTCCGGAGGGGCTTCGTTACCCAGCGGACATCATGCCCGAGACACAATACGTCAGGACAAAATTGGATTCAACCGTTTGGGGAAAATTTTTGGACCGGTCCAGTCTGGATTCGCGAGCTGACCTGCATAATAGATAAATGAGTCATGACGACCTTCCTGTTGGCAGCGCCGCCAATGTGCCCCCATCGAAACGGCCGACGATCCGCGATGTCGCCGCGGCCGCCGGAGTCTCGAAATCGCTCGTATCGCTGGTGTTCTCGGGTGGCAGTGTGAGTGACGATCGTCGTCGACGGGTGGAGGATGCGGCGGAGGCGCTTGGCTATCGACCAAATATGACTGCCCGGTCGCTCGCCGCAGAGGCGGGAGATTTCACCGGCATACTCCTTGCCGACCTGCACAATTCGGTCTTCATTGCGATCGTGGATGCGGCCCGCAAGGAGCTCTCTCGGAGCGGTAAGGGAGTGCTGCTCACGTCTGCGGCCGTGGCTGACGAGCAGGGTGATTTGCGGCCGGACCTGCGCGCGCTACAAGTGCTCGGAGATCTCCGACCGCGGAGCATCCTTGCCGTCGGTTCGGCGCCCGAGTTGGAGGACCTGCCGAAATACGCGCCCAATGTGCCGATCGTGCTCGCGAGTTCGATCCCCGGGGGTATGCGGGTGGATGCAACGGTGCGCACGGATGACATCGTTGGGGTGGGTCTCACGGTTGATCACCTCGTTGAGCGGGGGCATCGGCACATTGCGCACGTGGGTGGTCGGGGCGGGCTCGTCGCGGAGAGTCGACTCGAGGGCTATCTCGAAGCGATGCGCAGGCACGGTCTCGAGCAGTTCAATCGCGTCGAGGCATCCGACTACACCGAGCAGGCTGGCTACGACGCGGCCTGGCGCCTGTTGACTGCGGGGCATCGGCCGACAGCAATCATCGCAGTCAATGACCTTGCTGCCGTCGGGGTGATGGCGGCGATTGCTGATTCGGGGATTGATTCGGCGGTTGCAGTGACTGGCTATGACAACTCATATGTGTCGCAAGTGCGACAGGTTTCGCTTACGAGCGTCGATCCGCACAACGCAGAAATTGGCGTGATGGCGGCCCGGCGCATTATTGAGATCGAGGACGGCGGCGGAGTTTCGCAAATGGAAACCTTGATCGAGCCGAGCTTGGTTGTGCGATCTTCCAGCAGCGGGGCCTGATCGAAGCGAGCGTTCATGCTCCGTTGCTCCCTGCAAATACACACCAAAATCACGCCTACTGCCGCTTGACATGGGCTTTGATTCCGGCATAGATTGGACCGGTCCAGAGATGGATAAGTGTTAACAAATGGCGCAGCGTCGCGTGTCGGTGGATCGAACTACACTTCCCGCGCGTCAGCTCGACAACAACTGGCATACCCGCCCCAAAATAGGAGGTCGACATGACCGCATCCCTCTCGACGCCGCGCTCGGAGGATTCCTCGAGCCTTCCCGTCGAAAAGCGCACCATCGGTGTTGGCCTCATCAGCGTTGGCTGGATGGGTAAGCTCCACAGCCGCGCCTATCGCAATCTGCCAACCTTCTACCCCGAACTCGGCATTTCGCCTCGGTTGGTCGTCGCCGCCGACACCGCACCGCAGGCGCAGGACTACGCCGTCAACGTGCTCGGATTTGAATCGGCAGTTGCCGACTACCGCGAGGTGCTCGCCAATCCCGACGTCGAGGTCGTCTCGATCTGTGCCCCGAACTTCCTGCACGCCGAGCTCGGCATCGCCGCAGCGAAGGCTGGCAAGCACATCTGGATCGAGAAGCCGGTCGGTCGTGGCGCTCACGAAACCGCGGCAATCCGCGAGGCCGTCGTTGAAGCGGGTGTGGCCTCGGCAATCGGCTTTAACTACCGCCAGCCACCGGCGATTCAGTACGCGCGCGAGCTCATCAACGACGGCAAACTCGGCCGAATCACCAACATCCGCGGACGCTTCTTCGGCGGCTTTAACTCCGACCCGTCCTTCCCCCTCGCATGGCGCTTCATCCGTGAATACGCGGGCTCTGGCGTACTCGGTGACCTCATGGGGCACCTCGTAGACCTCACGCAATACATGCTCGGCCCCATTGGCGCGATCACCGCATCCACCGGGACCTACATCACCGAACGTCCTGCGATGAAGGGCAGCCCCGAGGAAGGTAAGCTCCTCCCGGTCGAAAACGAGGACTACGCAAACATGCTCGTGCGCTTCGACGACTCGGCACTCGCAGCCGGCGCTCTCGGTAGCCTCGAAGCATCCTGGATCGCCCTCGGACCGCAAGCTGAGTACTCGATCGAAATCTTCGGTACCGAAGGCTCGCTCCGCTGGAACTTTGAGCGCCTCAACGAACTCGAAGTGGCCTTCCGCGACGAAAACGGTGCCGCGAACTACACGCGACTCTTCGCGAACCCGACCTTCCCCGAATTCGCGCGCTTCCAGCCTTCGACCGGTACCTCGATGGGCTACGACGACCTCAAGATCATCGAAGCGAGCAAATTCTTGCGCTCGGTGACCGGCGAGACCGAGGTGAGCTCGAACATCCACGACGCCCTCGCCTCGGCACAGGTCCTCACCGCGGCCGAAGAGTCCGCGAAATCCGGCCAGTGGGTCGACACCCCCGTCGTCCCCGGTAACACCAGCAACGTTCGTAAGGAGGCCTAATTCACATGGCTGCACCAAAAATTGCCACCGCGCCCATTAGCTGGGGCGTCAGCGAAGTCCCCGGCTGGGGTGTCCAGCTCGCGCCCGAGCGTGTGCTCCGCGAAATGCGCGAACTCGGCTTCGAAGCAACCGAACTCGGCCCCGAAGGGTTCTTGCCCGAAGCGCCCGCCGACAAGGCTGCAGAGCTCGCGAAGTTTGACTTGAAAGCGATCGGCAGCTTCGTCCCCGTGGTGTTGCACGACGCCGATGTCGACCCGCTGCCGCGCATCGCCCGCGAACTTGACGACTACGACGCCGCTGGCGCCGGCGTGCTAATTGTTGCCGCAGTGACCGGCCAGGACGGTTACGACGTGGCGCGCGAACCGCTGACCGACGAGCAGTGGTCGACGCTGTTCGCGAACCTCGACGCGATTCGCGAACTCGCCGAATCCCGCGGGGTGACCGCAGCGCTCCACCCGCACGTGGGCACCGTTGTCGAAACCGCGGAAGAAGTGCAGCGAGTAATCGATGGCTCAACGGCGCTCTTCTGCTTCGACACCGGACACCTCATGATCGGCGGGGTAGACCCGGTCGAGTTCGCCGAAAAGCATGCCGCTCGCATCGCGCACACGCACCTCAAGGATGTCTCGACCGAGGGGATGCTTCGGGTCAAGAACGGTGAGGTCACCTACTACGACGCGATCGAGGTCGACAGCCTCTATCGTCCACTCGGTCAGGGCGATGTCGATGTGCGCGCGATCATCGCGAGCCTCGTCGCCGCCGGTTTTGACGGCTGGTTCGTGCTCGAGCAGGACAAGGTGGTTCGCACCGATCCTGCCGAAGGTGAGGGCCCGATTGAGGATGCGCGCGCGAGCGTGGAATTCTTGCGGTCGGTACTTCGCGAACTCGAGCAGGGGAGCTAGGCAATGCGGATTGGCATTATCGGACTCGGCCGTATCGGCCTCATGCATGCTCGAAACCTCGCCCAGACCGAAGGCGTGGACGAAGTCGTGCTGCTCGGCCGGAACCCTGAGAAGATCACGGCTGCGAAGGCAGAGCTTGAGACGGCACTGGCACCGGGTGCACCTGCCGAACTCGCAGGCGACCTCGCGCCAGGCGGGTCTGCGGCCACTTTGACCATCGGTGGCGGCTTCGACGACGCGCTTGAGTCGGTGGACGGCATCGTCATCGCGACCTCGACGGCGACCCACCCCGAACTGACCCTCAAGGCGGCTCGAGCGGGTGTCCCAACGCTCGTCGAGAAACCGCTTGCACTCGACCTTGACGAGCTCGAGCAGCTCGCCGATGACCTCGAGGCCACCGGCACCGAGGTGATGGTGGCATTCCACCGTCGTTACGACCCCGGACATCAAGAACTGCGTCGGCGTATCGCTGATGGCGATCTCGGCACGCTGCGCGCCGTCACCGCAACGGCTCACGACCGGTTGCCGCTGTCCGCTGACTACATCCCGACTTCGGGCGGGATGTGGCTCGACATGGTGATTCACGATTTCGACGCGATTCCTTGGGTCACCGGCCAGAAGGTCAAGCGCGTTTGGGCCACCGGCTCGGTGCTCGACCACGAGGTGCACGCCGAACACGGCGATGTCGATTCCGCGGTTGCCGCACTCGTCTTTGAATCCGGTGCGGTTGCGACCGTGAGCGGGATGCGCCGAAACGATGCGGGGCAGGACATGCGTCTCGAGGTGTTCGGCTCCGAGAACTCCTTCGCCGCCGGGTTCGAGCCGCGCACCCCAATGGTCTCGACCGAACCGGGCGTTTCGGCACCAGCCGATCCCTACGACCAGTCCATGGACCGCTTCGAGCGCGCTTTCCGCGCGGAAGCGAAAGCGTTTATCGACGTGATCAACGGCAAGGGTGAAAACCTCACGCCGCCGCGCGCGGGGCTGGGCGCAATTCGTCTGGCGCTTGCCGCTGATGAGTCGCTCCGCACCGGGCAACCGGTCGACCTCGACTAGCTATCGTTCGCCAATTCATCCATTTTTATTCGCAAAGGACGCGAAATGACCACTCCGTTTAAGATCGGACTCATCGGTACCGGCCGTATCGGCCAGGTGCACGCCGCAAGTATCGCGGCACTGAACGAAACCACGCTGCAGTGGGTCGCCGACCCGTTCATCGAGGGCGCGCAAAAGGTCGCCGCACAGTACGGCGCACCGAACGTCACCGCCGATGCGCTCGAACTCATCAACTCGGGCGACGTCGACGCGATTGTGATCGCATCCCCAACACCGACCCACGTCGACCTCATTTCGGCAGCCATCGATGCCGGAGTGCCCGCACTGTGCGAGAAACCGATCGATCTCGACATCGCGCGCGTTGACGCGCTTCGCGAAAAGGCCAGCGCATCCTCGACGCCGATCGCGCTTGGCTTCAATCGCCGCTTCGACCCGCACTTCGCGGAACTGCACCGTCGAGTCCAGGCCGGTCAGATTGGCAAGCTCGAGCAGCTGACGATTATTAGCCGTGACCCGGCCGAGCCGCCGATTGAGTACGTGAAGGTCTCCGGTGGCATCTTCCGCGACATGACCATCCACGACTTCGACATGGCGCGGTTCTTCGTGCCGGAGATTGTGGAAGTGACGGCACGTGGCGCGAACCAGTTCAGCGAGGAAATTGCGGCCGTGGGTGACTATGACTCCGCCATTGTGACGCTTCGCGGTGCCGGTGGCGAGTTCGTGACGATCACGAATTCGCGCCACAGCTCCTACGGGTATGACCAGCGGCTCGAGGCATTCGGATCGCTCGGGATGCTGCAGGCAACGAACGTGGGCCCGACCACGGTTCGGCTCTACACCGAGGAACAGGTCGAGGCGCAAGCCCCGTACCAGAACTTCTTCCTCGAGCGCTACGCCGCCGCATACCAGCTCGAGCTCGCCGCGTTCATCGCGTCGATTCGCGAGGGAGTGCCCGCGAGCCCCGGTTTCGATGATGGTCGCGCGGCGCTGCTGCTTGCCAATGCGGCGGTGCAGTCGGCGGCCGAGGGTGTATCCGTCGCGGTCGATCTGAACGCATAGGGCCGCCTCGATGACTATCACTCCTTCGCTCGTCGCGACCTGCTGGACCAGCGCGGGCGCGGCAATGCCCGCGGCAGCATCCGAACTCAGCCCGTTCTCGGCGGTATCGCGCGTGCGCGCGGCTGCCGAGCACGGTTGGTCGGGCCTCGGTTTCGGGCAAGACGACCTCCGGCAAGTGCGCGAGACGATCGGGTTCGCAGCACTTCGCGAGACGATCGAGGATGCGGGACTCAGCCACGTGGAGGTCGAGCTCGCCTCGGGCTGGTGGAAGCCTCGGGAATACCAGGGCGGGCCGTCGCGATGGTTCGAGAACTGGGAACTCTTGCTCGAAGCAGCCGAGGCGCTCGGCGCATCCTTCATCAAAGCCGGAACCGACTTTGCCGAACCGCTCACGGACTTCGAACCGTACGTTGAGCCATTCCGGCAGCTCGCCGTTGAGGCGCAGGATGCGGGCACTCGCGTTGCGCTCGAGCCGCTACCGTTCGGTCGTTTCGCGACGATGCCGTTCGGCGCGGAGTTCATCCGTTCGGTGGACCACGAAGCGGCCGGTCTTGTCGTTGACTTCTGGCACGTGTTTCGCGCGGGCACCTCGCTCGCGGAACTCGAGCAATCGCTCACTGCCGATA
Organism: Gulosibacter sp.; assembly: GCF_052090685.1. Lineage (NCBI taxonomy): Bacteria > Bacillati > Actinomycetota > Actinomycetes > Micrococcales > Microbacteriaceae > Gulosibacter > Gulosibacter sp. The sequence goes on from NZ_JBQDBE010000019.1 coordinate 55,076, forward strand.
TCGTTTTTGGCGTGGAACTGAGTGACGCGCGTGAGGCGGCTGAAGGCACGCTCTTCGAAGACACTCGCGATCGCCGCACGCTCATTGGTGAAGGCGATCAGGATGTTCCGGGGTTTATTCGAACCATGCGCGCGATTGGCTGGGACGGTCCTTGGGGCGTGGAGATTCTCTCGAGCGAGCATCGCGAACGCTCCTTGGATGAGGCGCTTCGGGTTGCGCACGATACTGCTGCGAGCGTGTTCAACGGGGTGGAATAGGGTTCAGCTGTGGCGCTGACTTGCCATCGAAGCGTAGGGGAGCAGGATCCATTTGGCTGAGGCATGGACATCGTTACCGTCTGAACCGCAAGACATTCGACTCGTGATTTGTGACATGGATGGGACGCTGCTGCGCAACGACGGCAGCGTCCCGGACACGTTCTGGCCACTGCTGGACCGGATGCACGCACGTGATATCGCGTTCGTCCCGGCAAGTGGTCGCCAGCGGGCCACGCTCGAAAAGCTGTTTCCGGGCGATCTTGCGCGATCCTGCATCGCCGAGAACGGAAATCTCGTCGTGCACCACAACGAGGTGGTGTCTACGACCACGGTGGCGCGCGAAGTCGCTCACGCGATTATCGACACCGTTCGCGCACACGCGCAGCGTTACGACCTCGGGTTGGTGCTGTGCGGGGTTGCGCAGGCCTATGTGGAGCGCTCGGATCGGGCTTTTCTCGATGAGGCGGACAAATACTATGCGCGCTTATCGGTGGTCGATGACCTGCGCGCGGTGACCGACGGCATCCTGAAGCTCGCGGTCTTCGACTTCAACGGTGCGGAACGTACCGCGACCGAGGTGTTTGGTGGCTTCGCCGAATCGCAGCAGGTAGTGGTGTCGGGGGAGCACTGGATCGACATTATGAGCCGCGGCGTCGACAAGGGCCGCGGCGTGGTGGCGCTGCAGGAGGCGCTTGGCGTGTCGCCTGCGCACACCGCTGTGTTCGGCGACTACCTCAATGACTTCGAGATGCTCGCCAAAGCTGACTGGTCGTTCGCAATGGCGAACGCTCATCCGAAGATTCTCGCCGAAGCGCGCTACCGCGCACCCTCCAACGAGGAGGACGGCGTCGTCACCGTGCTTGGCCGACTCCTCGGGGAGTAGTCGCGCTGGCGTGCCGTGCAGTGGCGTGGCGTGCAAGTGGCGTGGCGTGGCGTGCAGTGGCGTGCCGTGCCGCGTCCGCCCACCCGCAGGCTCTGTCCGGCTCGCAGTTCCCAACCGGAATACCACCCGAAACACCGTTGACCACTTTCAGGAAAGTGGTACCCCACGTTTCGGGTGGTATTGCGCGATCAAGGGACTGGAAGGACGCGCTGGATGAACGCGCACGATCAAGGGTCCGGGTGAACGCGCTGGGTCAAGGGCCTGGGTGAACGCGCTGGATGAACGCACCGAAAGAACGGACTGGGAAGACCGGGCAAAGCGGGGGAAAACCATGCCGCCAGCCGTAAAATGGGGAGTCCGCAAGCACGGCAGGAGACCGCGATGGCAACCAAGACAACTGGCGAAGAACTCAGCGTTGACGAAGTGCTGACCGAACTCGCGGCACTCGAAGACCCGAAGACTCGCGCAGTCAATGAGAAGCACGGCGACGATCACGGAGTGAAGCTTGCGGAAATCCGCGCGCTCGCGAAACGGCTCAAGACGCAGCACGAGCTCGCTGTCGAACTCTGGGCAACGAAGAACACTGCCGCCAGACTCGTCGCAATACTGATCTGCAGGCCGAAAGCCTTTGACTACGAAGAGCTCGATGCGATGCTGCGCGAGGCACGCATCCCAAAAGTGCATGACTGGCTGGTGAACTACGTCGTGAAAAAGAGCAAGCATGTCGAGCCACTTCGTGAGACCTGGTTCGCGGACACCGACCCCGTCGTTGCGAGTGCGGGGTGGGCGCTCACGAGCGCGCGCGTCACGAAGCAACCCGAGGGCATCGACCTGGCGGGGTTGCTCGACACGATCGAAGCCGAAATGAAGGATGCTCCGGATCGGCTGCAGTGGGCTATGAACGAGAATCTCGCGCAGATTGGCATTGCGCATCCCGACTATCGGGCTCGCGCGCTCGACATTGGTGAGCGGCTCGAAGTACTCAAGGACTACCCGACGCCACCGAACTGCACTTCACCGTTTGCGCCGATCTGGATCAATGAAATGGTGCGGCGTCAGAGCAAATAGCTGCTAGAGCAAATAGCTGCCCGGGCACGGAACACGGACGGCGGCGTACAGCCGCGAGTGGAGCCGCAACCGTCAGTTCGCCAGCAGCACACCCCGCATTACCCAAACGGCGGATTAATCGCAACGAGTAGGATCGCCGTCCAATGGCACAAGAACGCCAACACTGTCGCCGTGTGGAAGATTTCGTGGAAACCGAACACACCGGGAACTGGATTCGGACGCTTCATCCCGTAAACCACGGCACCGGCTGAGTACAGAAGGCCGCCGACAACGACGAGTACCATCATCGCGACATTCGCATTGACGAGGTCCACGATGTACATCACCGCCGCCCAACCCAGTAGCAAGTACAGCGGCACATAGAGCCAGCGCGGCGCAGTCACCCAGAATATTCGGAAGCCGATCCCGAGAGCCGCGCCCGCCCATACCAACGTGAGCAAAAGCATCCCTTTTTCTTGCGGCAGCGCGAGCACCGCGAGGGGCGTATAGGTGCCCGCGATCAGCAAGAAGATATTCGCGTGATCGAGACGGCGGAAAAGCTGTTTCACTTTCGGCCGCCAATTGAAGCGGTGGTACAGCGCCGAGATACCGAATAGCAGCATCGAAGTGAGCATAAACACCGCTGAGGACCACGTTGCCGCAGGCCCGTCGGCAAGTACGAGCAGCACGATGCCCGCCGCGATCGTGACCGGGAATGTGCCAGCGTGAATCCAGCCGCGCCAGGACGGTTTGACGTCTTGCGCAGCGTATTGCGCCGACTCCTCGAGAAGTGGGATATTCGGCAGATCTGCCGCTGGTTCGGATTCGACCTGCTGGGAGGTTGCACCGTTGCTCGGATCGGTCATGCGTTCAGTGTAGGAGCTTGGGATGTCGCGTTTAGTCATCGAATTAGCCCTTTTTCTCTGCAGTTTTCTTGGCACGTTCCCGCGCCTCATGGAGCGCTTGACGCTCGCGCTTGCGCGCATCGCGAAGGTCCTTTTCGAGGTCCCGCACCGACTTTTTCGCGTCTCGGTAGCGCTTGTCTGAGGTCACTTCAGGCAGTTCGGGCTCCGGATAGGTCGGTTGCGTGAGGCGTTCGGCGCCGGAATCGAGGTTCGCAATGTAGTCAGCTACACCGTCCAGGATGCGCTCGAGCGTGAAGCTGAACGGGTCGCCTTCCGCGAGAAATACGCCGGCATCGATCGCGCGACGAAGTGAAGGGAACTCCTCCGAGGAAATGAGCTCGTCGAAATAGCCGGCTTCGATTCTCGTGATTTCTTCATCCGATCGTCCCGTTGTACGGGATTGATACGCGTATCCGGCCAAGACAATGCCGACCCACCGTGAGTGACCGGTGATGGCCAGGGCGACGGCCACGCGCTCTTCATCGTTGAGCGGGGTGTGTTCGAGCGCCGCGAGGCACGCGTCGAGCCAGGATGCGGAATTCGGTGTGACCGTGGATCCGGTGATTGGCACGTCGACAATCCACGGATGTGCGATATAGGTGCGGACTTGCGCATCGGAAAGTGCGCGGAGGGTGTCGCGCCAGCCGTCTTGTTCGCGCGTTGATTCCGGGGGAATCCCGGTTGCAGTTTCCTGCATGAGCAGAATGAGGTCGTCTTTGGCCGTGACATATCGGTAGAGCGACATTGGTGTGAAACCGAGTTTCGCTGCCACCGCTGCCATCGAGACTGCGCCGAGCCCTTCCGCATCCGCGAGTTCGATCGCCGCATCAACAATGCGCTCGACGCTCATTTCTCGCTTGGGACCGCGCTGCGGGCTTGCCGCAACGCCCCACGCGAGCGCGACATCGCGAGGGATTGCCTCATTGATCGGATCTTCGAAGTCAGCCACCCACCCATCCTAACTTCGTATATGCCCTAAACCTCTGTTTATGAGGTAAACAGTCTGTTAGTGTCGTACACAGTTTACGGCATACGCAGTCTCATGCGGGGGCTCCGTGATGAGAGGAAGTGAGAGATATGGCTAAAAAACCGGTGCATGCGCCAGCGATTTCCGTCGTCGATTTGCGCAAGTCATTCCGCACCAACCGGGTGATCGATGGCCTCAGCTTTGCGGTCGCATCCGGATCAATTTTTGCGCTGCTTGGCGCGAATGGCGCGGGAAAGACAACGACCATCAACATTCTGACCACCCTCGTGGCGGCCGACGGCGGTCGCGCCGAAGTGCTCGGTCACGATGTTTCGAGCGCTCCGGATGCGGTCAAGCGCCGCATCGGGGTAACCGGGCAATCGGCCGCCGTGGATGACGTCTTGACCGGTTTCGAGAACATCACCATGTTTGCCCGATTGCGAGGATTGAAAGGGCGGGATGCTCGCGCCCGCGCGACCGAACTGCTCACCGAATTTGGGTTGACCGGTGCAGCCAGCCGTCAGGTTGGCACCTATTCCGGTGGGATGCGCCGCAGACTTGATCTCGCACTGAGCTTCGTGGTGCGTCCGGAAGTCCTATTTCTCGATGAACCGACTACCGGACTCGACGCGAGAAGCCGTCAAGACCTGTGGCACGTCATCCGTCAGCTCGCGGCGAGTGGCACAACGGTGCTCCTGACGACCCAGTACTTGGACGAGGCAGACCAACTCGCCGACCGAATTGCGGTCATGAACCACGGCCGAATCGTCGCGGAAGGCACACCGCGGGAACTCAAAGACGCGGTTGGGGCGACGAGCCTCGAACTCACAAATGACCGCGGCGAGCGCTTGCGGCACGTGCAGATCGACGGCACTCTCACCGACACGAAACGCGCACTCGACGCGCTCGATCGCGAAGGACTCCGCGGAACCGTGTCTGTCCGCCAGCCGACACTCGATGACGTATTTCTCGCGCTCACTGCGACCACAGAATCCAACCACCGCATCCACTCACCGCAAGGAACTGCACGATGACCGCCGAACTTGTGTTCTCCGGGCGAAGCCTTCGCCACTCACTCCGCGACGGTGAGTCGCTATTGCTTGCAATTCTGTTGCCGGTGATGCTGATGTTGCTGTTCACCTTCGTGTTCGGCAACGCGATCGACTCTTCAGGTGGCTATGTCAACTACATCGTGCCCGGAATTGTCCTGCTCTGTGCCGGATTTGGTGCATCCTCAACCGCGGTGTACGTCGCCAACGATATGAAGCGCGGCATCATCGACCGGTTCCGCACCATGCCGCTACGCGCAAACGCCGTACTGACCGGGCACGTGATTGCGAGTCTGCTGCGGAATTTACTCGCCACTGCGATCGTGTTTCTCGTCGCGCTGCTGCTCGGGTTTCGACCCGAAGCCGGCCCAGCGGGATGGCTTGGCGCGATCGGCCTGATCGCCCTCTATATCCTCGCCATCACCTATCTCTTCGCAGCGATTGGTCTCGCGGCCGGGAGTCCCGAAGCCGCGAACGGGTACGGCTTCATCATCCTGTTCGTGCCCTACCTGTCGAGCGCGTTCGTGCCCGTCGAAACCATGCCCGAATGGTTGCAGTGGGTTGCCGCGAATCAGCCGGTGACGCCGATAATCGAATCGATTCGAGGGATGCTTATGGGCACCTCGCTCGGAGAACACCTCGGTTGGGCGCTGGGCTGGTGCGGACTTGTCCTCGTCATCGCTGTCGCGTGGGGTGGCTGGTTATTTCGAACGAAGTCCGGCCGACGCTAAACGCTCGTGACGGATGCGCGGGTTTGATCGCTATGGCAGATCCGGCTCGGTCTTCGCATCTTGGTGAGGAACGACGACTTCCTTGATGATCAGGAGGATGGATGCGGTGACCGGGATTGCGACGAGCGCACCGAGGAAGCCGAGGAGTGTGCCGCCAACCATCGCGCCAATTACCACGAGGGAACCCGGTACGGAGATGGCGCGACTCATGACTCGCGGTGTCAGCACATACGCTTCGACCTGCATATAGATGAGGTACACGACGGCGAAAATGATGGCGGAGACGGGGTCGGCGAACAGCGCGATGGCACTGCCGAGCACCCAGAACGCGACCGTACCGATGAGCGGAATGATGGTGATGAAGAACGCGCCAACGGCCATCAGCGGCGGGAAGGGTAACCCGAGCACGGAGTAGAGGATGAGCACTATAATCGCGTTGAAGAACGCGAGGACCACCATTCCTTTGAGATACGCGCCCACCGACTGGGTAATTCGTTCGGTCAGATCGGCGACCCGTTCACGGTTCCATGCCGGTGCGAGTCGGTAGAAGGCGTTCTTCATGGACTCGAGGGAGGCCGTGAAATAGAGCGTCAGCACGAACACGATAATGCCTGAACTCACACCTCCGACGAGTCCGGCCCCGACCTCGAGCACGCCACCGCCGATGGTTGCGAGCGTCGCTGGGTTGAGCACAATATCTTGTGCTTGCTCGATCAGCGAAGTGATTCCGTCGCCAAAGTTTTCAGTGAGCCACGCGTAGGTCGTGGAGGTCATGAAGTCGTCGATGAACGCGGGCAGCCCTCGGAAGAACGACGTCAACTGGTCGACAATGATGGGAATCAACAGGCCGATAATGGCGAGGAAGGCGACCACCGTGGCGGCGCAGACGATGACGATGGCCCAGGTGCGCGAGGCTCCCCATCCTTGAATCATGCGCACCACGGGGTCGAGCCCGAGCGCGATGAACAGCGCAAGCACCGTCGAAATCAGGATCGACGTGAGGTCCGAAATTGCGAGCCCGAGGAGGATCGCGAGCAGCCCGCCGATGGTGAGCGAGAATCCGACCGCGACCGGGCGAGCGACAGCTGTTGTGATGAACTGCGTCGACTTGGGGCGGTAGCGGAGCGGGGTGCTGGCGCTGGTGCTGGTCGAGCCCGAGGTTGAGTCGGTGTCTGCGACGCGGACCTGTTCGGGGATGCTGTCGGCGGCTGGTTGCGCAGGCGATGGAGTAGACGGCAAATCGCCGTTGGGCTCAGTCATGCTTGTGATGCTACGCGCGGTAGTGCCCGTGCGTCTTCATCGGTGCGAATGTTGGTTGTAAGGATCTGGTTGGGGCATGCATTCTCTGGGGTGTTTATCCGAGTCGGCCGAAATGCCTCGTCACGAGTCCCAAGGACTAAGCAAGCGAACATCGATCTGTTGGAAAACTCTCGTATTCCGCGTGACTAGTGTCAGGCCATGCACGAGCGCGGTCGCTGCGATGAGTGCATCCATTTCCGGTAGCGGGTTGGGGATGTGCAGCGCTGCGGCCGTGATCGCGGTCCGTTCGTCCACTGGGAGAATCCGGTCCCCGAACATTGGTCGAACATCCTCATCAAGCCATAGTCGCAGCGAGCGTCCGCCAGCGGAATCACGACGTTCTTTTCGCCGGACTCCGCGCTCGAGTTCCAGTATCGTAATGACGCTAACGCCGAGGTCTCCAACCGCTTGGTCGTGCAGCCAGGCCATCAGCGCAGTTGACCGTTTCTGTCGAGCATCGCTGAGGATGTTCGTATCGAGTAAGTACTTCACAGGTCGAGCTCGCGAGGTGGCTCCATTCGACGCTCGAGGAGCTCCAGCTCAACTTCCTGGGTGTTTCGTGACCACAACCGGTCTCCCACGGATTCTCTTTGACCGGAGAGCCGATCGAACTCTTCTGCCGTCATCAACACATGTGAGGGCCGCCCGTGGTCGGTGATAGTGACCGGGCCGTGTTCCGCCGCTCGCTTTGCTGCCGAGACGTCGCGGTTGAAGTCACGGCTCGTGATCGAAGTGTCCATGGACGCGGCCCTCTCAGTTGTGCCTACAGTAGGTATTTTAGCAGCTGCGTGGGACACTGGAACTCGAGGTGGGCTTGTGTTGCAGAATTCTGTTGCATGGCAGAAGTTGCACAGCAGAAGCCGAAATCGCTACCTACGAGAATGTGGTTTACCTATCTCTGGAAACCAACCAACCAGAAGGAGTCCCAAATGTTCAACCGTGGCAAAATCCGCGACCTCGAAAGTCAACTAGAAGCCGCCCAACGGCATGCAGCGCAGTTGCAAAATGACTACACCAACCTGGACGGTCACCACCGAGAACTACGTGCAAAGCATGACGAGATCATGAACTTCACCAACAAGCACGGCGGTCGCGAAGCGTGGGCAGCAGACACCGTGCTCCCGAAGCTCGAAGAACAGGTACGAAAGCTCGAGGCCGAAAAGAAGCTGCTCCAAGGGGACCTAAACCTGGATCCACCGATAAATTTGGTGTGAGTTCGGCGGTTTAACTGAA
>NZ_JBQDBE010000020.1:0-59493 GCF_052090685.1 Gulosibacter sp.
GATTAAAAGCGGACACGCCCACCATCAACAACACTTACAGGACACGACCTAGTTGACGCGGTACGCCGTGTACCGAACGGCGTTGGCTTCGCGGATGCATGAGGCGACGTAGATCGCATCCTGAAGGTGTGCGAGGCGCGGTGCACTCGCTTCGATCGTGACTGCGGTGCGGAAGTAGTACTCGCTCGGGTCGACCTGTTCGCCGCGGCCGAGCGCCGCGAGTACCTCGGCGGGGCCGCTACGGACGCCAGCCACCTGGATGTAGACGAGCTCGCCATCTGCGGTACGAGCGGAGTAGCGGCCGTCGATTTCGAAGGCGCCATCGGGGCGCGCAATCTGCCAATCGGCGCCACCGGGCAACACTTCTGCGTCGATTTCGCCGGTGATTTTGCCACCGAGAATCGGGATGATGCGGCGCTTTCCGGCGCGGGTCACGCCATATTCGTCGAGCGGGCCGAGTTCGACCTCGACCTCGAAAGCGGGGGTGAGGGTGGGGATGCTTGGAGTGGTCATGCTGGAAGTTCCTTAACTGTGTTGGTTTTGGGTGCTGGGGTTCTTGCTGATGCTGCTGTCGGCGTGGGTGTTCGTTCCGGTGCTCGCGAGGCCGGTGTTGCTACCGAGGATCTCGTGGAGTTTCTCAAGCGCCGGGATCGCGGCATCGAGGGCACCGACCTCCTGTGTGCTGAGCTGCGTTGCAGACTCTTCAAGGATCGCGCTACTCGCCGCGTCGAAGCGGGCAAAAATATCGAGCGCCTGCGCCGAAGCGAGGACTTCAACGCCGCGACGATCCTGAGCGCTTTGTCGCCGAACGATCAGGCCATCGCGTTCCATGACGCGCAGGAGATTACTGATGGTGGATCGCTCCATCGACAGAGTCTTCGCGAGCTCGCCGGGGCTCGAAACCGTGCCATTCGGCAGCGCGCGAACCACCTCGATCTGTGCTTCCGACAGATCCGGTAGCCCCTCACGACGACGTGCCGCTGATAGCAGGGCCCGGCGAAGTGGCGAAATGATCGCGGCTAAGCGTGAACCATTGAGGTTGGCGCTCACGGGGCTATGCGCTCGTGGCGGATGCGGTGCCGCTGGCTGCTTGACTGCCCGCCGATGCCGATGCCGATGCCGATGCCGATGCCGATGCCGCGGTTGCCGACGCCGCCGCCGGCGGGGTAAGCGAAGACCGCGCATTGAGCGAGTCGGGGTGGAACCCGGCAGCGCGCTTGTAGTCCGCCGCGATCTGCTCGAGTTCCGCTGCCGAGATCACCTCGTGCACGTGCTCGAAACCCTCGGGAGCCCGCTCGCGCGCAATCACCATGACCCGCTCCGGACCGGTCTGTCGCGTCATTTCAAGCAGCGTCGCCGTCGCCGGGCGACGGTCGGCGTCGTAGGCAGCCAGTGCATCCTTAACCGACGACTCGGTCGCGAGCCGGAACGCGAGCGTCCGCGCATCCAGAATCGCCTGCGACCCGCCGTTCGAACCGTTCGGGTACATCGCGTGCGCGGCGTCCCCGAGGAGGGTCGTGCGGCCGAAGCTCCACTGCGGCAAGGCATTGCGGTCCACCATCGGATATTCGAGAATCTCGTCGGCCGCCGCGATCGTACTCGGCACGTCAAGCCAGTCGTATTGCCAATCGCGGAACAACTCGACAATCGGCGCCGGGTCGATCGCGCGGTTCCAGTCGGCATCGCCAGACCCGCCGACGCGCTTTTCCGCGATGAAATTCACGCGCATCCGGCCGTCTTCACCCGCGGGCTCGAGCGGATAGGCGACAAACTTCTGCTCGTCATCGCCCGCCATGATCATGGTGGCGCCATCGAGGAAAGCCGGAATCACCGCGGTGCCACGCCAAAGCGTGAGCCCGCTCCACACCGGTTCGCCGTCGTTCGGGAAGAGCTGGCGGCGCAGTGCTGAGTGGATGCCGTCGGCACCGATCAGCACGTCGCCGGTCGCCTCGACAATGCCGTCTTGTGTTTCGAAGCGTGCGGTGACGCCGGTCTCGGTCTCGGTGCGGTCGAGGAACTTGTGGCCGAGGCGCACGACGTTGCCGAGTCGCTCTTCAACCGCCTCGAGCAGGGTGAGCTGCAGTTTGCCGCGGTGCACCGAGCACTGCGGCCACTGGTATCCGGCGGCGAGTCCGCGGGGCTCACTCCAAATGTGCTGGCCCTGGCGGTTGTAGTACGAGAGCGTGCTCGGCGCGACGCCGAGCGCCGCAACCCGCGCATCGATGCCGAGCTCAGTGAGCTCGCGCATGGCGTGGGGGAGCAGGTTCAGGCCCACCCCGAGACCGCGGATCTGCGAGCTGCGTTCGTAAATCTCAATCTCGCGGAACCCCGCCGCTTCGAGGCTGAGGGCGGTAACCAAGCCGCCGATACCGGCGCCTGCGATGACAATCGTCATGTGAACTCCTCGGACTTCCTTGTCGGATGTGACTGCGTCGTCTGTTATCCACATAGTTTTGTCTATGAACTATTGCTTTGTCCAGCCCGTTCTCGTGATGCTTGCGCGCGGAGCCCGAGCATGAGCGTCTCAAGTCCCAACTTGAAGGCCGTTTCGGCGCGCTCTTCCGGGGATGCGGCGGCATCGAGTGCTTGGTGCAGCTTCGGGTTCTCGGTGGGGTTCGCGCTCCACGCGACCGCGGGCGCGGTGAGCTCGAGTGCGGAACCGATCGAGAAGGAGTCGATCAGGCTCACCGCCGAAAGCACATTCGCGGGCCGAAAGCCGCCCTCGAGCAGCGCATCCGCCATTGCCTCGTAAATTTCGAGCACGTCGGGATGCTGCACGGTCGTCGCCGAGAGCAGTGGCGCGAGTTTCGGATGCCGGGCAAAGTTCGCGCGATACAGGCGGATGATCTGCTCAATGCGGTGATCCCACGGGGCAGTGAGGTCGATTTGCTCGAGATCGCCTTCGCCGATGTGTGCGCGCAAGAGTTCGATGAGCTCGGCGCGGCTGCCGACGTGATGGTGTACCGAAGACTGGCTTACCCCGAGCTTCCGCGCGATCTTCGGGAACGAGAAATCGCCATCTTTGTCGATGATCTCCAGCGTGGCCGTCACGATCTTCGCGACCGACAAGAGCGGGGTTCCTGGCCTGGCCATACGGCCTCCTCACAAAGTGTGACGCGTTCGCTTGCGCGATTTCCTTGCTCACACCATACTTAATCGAAAGCCTTTCGAATAGTTGATCCCAGTGTGGGGATCCCGAACAAACCTCCAACGATGGAAGTAGCGCACATGACCTCTTCACCGCCGCAAGGCAACTCGACCTCGAATCCCGGGTACGCATCCACCGCCGACGCGTCGTCGACCGCACTGGCGGGCGCACCGGCTGCCACCGGCTCGACCAAACCGGCTGGCGGGCCCGGCACCGAAACCACCGGGCTCAAGCAGAACGCGCTCGGCACCTCGGGCATCGTCTTCTTCGTGCTCTCGGCCGCCGCACCGCTGTCGGTCATGGCCGGCATCGCACCACTCGGCATCGCCGTTGCCGGGAACGCCGCCCCGCTCGGCTACCTCACCGCGGGCATCGTGCTCATCCTCTTCGCCGTGGGATTCATGGCGATGGCGAAGCACGTGCGCGTGGAAGGCGGGTTCTACACGTACATCACCCGTGCACTCGGTCGCACGACCGGACTCGTCTCTGCGGTGCTGTCGGTGGTCGCGTATAACATGATCCAAATCGGTATTTACGGGCTCTTCGCGATCCAGCTGCAGAGCTTCATCGCGAATATGACCGGCTTCGAAATGCACTGGGCCATCTACGCGGTCCTCATGATCGGGCTCGTGTACGTGCTCGGTTATCGAGGCGTGGATGTTGGCGCGAAGGTGCTCGCCGTGATCATCTCGGCCGAGGTGCTCATCCTGCTCATCGTCGCACTCGCGGTGCTCTTCCAAGGTGGCGCCGCGGGCATCGAATTCTCGTCCTTCGCACCCGCGAACCTCTTCAACCCCGGAACGCTCGCGATCATGGGAGTCTGCTTCGGCGCCTTCGTGGGCTTCGAATCCACCGTGCTCTATCGCTCGGAAGCAAAGAACCCCGGCCGCACCATCCCGCGTGCGACCTACATCTCGGTCATCTTCCTCGGCGTGTTCTACGCCTTCGTCACCTGGACCATCGTGCTCGCCTTCGGTTCCGCCGACGTCCAAGCGATGGCGGGAGAGAACATCACCGACCTCTTCTTCATCGCGGCCAGCGAATACGTTGGACCGTGGTCGGGCATCGTGATGTCGGTGCTGCTGCTCTTGAGCCTCTACGCGATGCAGATCGCCTTCCACAACGCGATCAACCGCTACACCTTCATGCTCGCGCAGGATGGCGTGCTGCCGCGATACTTCGGCGTCGCGCACCCCAAGCACGGATCGCCCCACCGCGCCGGCGCGGCGCAGTCGATCTTCGCGGTGCTCGTCGTGGTCGGTTTCGCACTCGCGGGCGCGGATCCGTACGCGAATCTCATGATCTGGCTCAACGCGCCGGGCGTCATCGGGATCATCGCGCTGCAAGCCTTCGTGTCGCTCGCCGCCGTGGTCTACCTCCTGCGGAATCGCTCCGCGAACACGAACCCGTGGGTCGTGCCGATCGCAACCGTGGCGACACTGCTGCTGTTCGGCGCCGTCTACCTCACCCTCACCAATATGGACCTCATGACCGGCGCGACCGGCATGCTCAACGTCGTGCTCGTGCTGATCATCCCGGCGGTATTCGTGCTCGGCGTGCTGTACGCGCTGTTCTTGCGGAAGTTCCGCCCCGCCATCTACGAAAGGATCGGCACCGATGCCTCAGCACACGCACTCTAGTGAGATGGATGCGCGGGTCGCCGGCACCGAGCTCGCGCCGGATGTGGTGTACCGCGCGCGGGCAGTACGGACCGGGGCGGTTGGTGACGGCGCCGGCGCGGATGCGACCAATGCGGCAGGCACAGACGCTGCAACCGCGACTGCATCCGAAACCGCAACCGCGTCCGACGCCGCAACCGCAGTCGCGGTGCGCGACGGCAAAGTGCTCGCGCTTGGCGGAGAAGCCGAGGTCCAAACCTGGTGGGATGCGGGAGCGAAGGTCGTCGACCTCGGTTCGACCGTGATCGTCCCCGGCTTGATTGACTCACACATCCACCCGGTCATGGGCGCGAAGTTTGCCGTGGGCGTCGATCTGGCGACCTGCAAAGACGTGGCTGATGTCGCATCCCGAATCGCCGAAGAAGCGGCGCGCACCCCTGCCGGCGAATGGGTGCGCGGATGGGGACTCGACCCCACGGTCTTCGACGGCGAGTCACCCTCGGGCGAGGCTTTGACCCGCGCGGTACCTGACCGGCCCGTATTTGTGCGGATGTTTGACGCACATTCGGCGCTCGTGAATCAAGTGGCGCTCGATGCCGCGCAGATCACCGAACCGATTCGGTACCCGAGCGGGGGACAGGTCGCCGCGGGCTCGGACGGGCGGCCGAATGGCTGGCTCGTCGAAATCGACGCGATCGACCTCGTGATGCACGCCATGCCGGCCGAACCTCTCGAGCGAGACGCCGAACGCACCCTCGAGGTGCTGCGCGGAATGGCGCGAAGCGGACTCACCGGCGGCGTCGTCATGGACATGAACGAGAACGCAGAGGAGATCCTGCACGAAATCGAACGTGCCGCGGACTTGCCGATGTGGTTGCACGGCAATCCGTGGTGCGTGCCCGACACCGACGAGTCGGACTGGGCGGCGCTTGCTTCGCGAATCGGCAACGGCGGACGGCGCTGGCAGATCGCGGGTATCAAGTTCTTCCTCGACGGCACAATCGACAACGGCACATCCTGGCTCGCGTCGCCCGACTCGCAAGGGGAATCGACGCACTCCGCGTGGACCGACCCGGAGCAGTATTCGGCGGCCCTACGCTATTTCTCGAGCCGCGGCATCCCGACATTCACGCATGCGATCGGTGACGAAGCCGTACGTCACGTTGCCGAGGCGATTGTGGCGCTGCCCGTTGCTGAGCGGAAGTTGCACCGGATCGAGCACCTCGAGGCGGTGCCGCTCGAAACTGTTGAATTCATCGGCAAACACGGCCTCAATGTGAGCATGCAGCCCACGCATTGCACGCACTTTGTGCGCGCCGACCGCACCGACAATTGGTCGCGCCGACTCGGCGATGAGCGTGTGAACTGGGGCTGGCGCCTCGCCGATATGAAGCGCGCCGGCGCGGTGCTGTCGCTCGGCTCTGACTGGCCGATCGCACCGCACGAACCGCTTCACATCATGGCGGATGCGCGGCTAGGGTATCGCAACGATGCGCCGGATGAGGGGGCCGTGCTTGCCGAACAGACGCTTGACGGGGATGCGGTGCTTGACGGCTATACGCGTATCGCCGCCGAGTCAGCGGGGTATTCGGATCGTGGCGTGCTTCGCGCCGGTGCGCGGGCGGACTTCACGGTGCTGAGTGGCGATCCGAGTGCCGCTGCACCTGAAGAAGTCGCTGACATCCAGGTTGTGGGCACGGTGCTGGAAGGTTCGCCGGTATTCCCGCTGGTCCAGGAGAGCGCCCGCCGCTGATCCTTGTTGAACGAAATTGCCTCGCATCCAGATCAGGATGCGAGGCAATTTTCGGCCTGCGGGTGCGGGCTGGTTGGTTAGTCCGCAACCTTCGCTACGAGTCGGCCATTAGCTGTGCCGTCCTGGAGCATCTGCACGCCTTCGGCGATCTGCTCGAAGTCGATCTCGGTGAGCACGGGGTTCACATCGCCGGTAGCGAGCCACTTCATGACGCCGGCGATGTCTTCCTTCGAACCACCGTTGGAACCGATCAGCGAAACCTTTCCGAGGATCAGGGCGTTGGTGCTGATGGTCGCTTCAAGCTTGCCCATACCGACCTGGACGACCACGCCTTCGCGGCGGACTGTTTCAATCGCGGCGGCTGTGGTGGTGCCGAAGCCTGCGTAGTCGATGATGACGTCGAGTTCGTCTTCCTTGAACTCGCTGATGTCCTTCGCAACCTTGACGGCACCGGCTTCCTTCGCCCGGTCCCACACTGCTTCGTTGATCTCAGCGACGTAGACCTCTGCGCCTTCGAGGTGAGCGATGCGCGCACCAATTTGGCCGAGGCCACCGAAGCCGATGATGCCAACCTTCTGGCCTGACTTGACACCACCAGCGGTGAGCGCGCCTACGGAGGTCATTCCAGCATCCGTTGCGGCAGCGGCCTGTGCGAAGGAAACACCCTCGGGGATGCGCACGAGCGCTTCGGCGCTGACTTCAGTTCGCTCTTCCCAGCCGCCGTTGATGCCGTAGCCGAGTGGGCCGATCATTGGCCAGACCGCGACCTTGTCGCCGACTTGCCAGTCGGTGACGCCCTCGCCAACCTCGCTGATCACGCCAGCGGTCTCGTGCCCGGGCACGACCGGTGTGTTCATAATCGCGAGCCAGGTCTCGTCCTCGGTGATGCCGACGTCTGAGTGGCACAGGCCTGCGGCCTTGACGTCCACCACGACGTTGCCGGGGCCAGCGGTCGGCTCCGGGATATCGGTGCGCTCAAATGGCTGGTGGGTGGTGTGAAACATCCATGCCTTCATTGAAAACTCCTCCAATTGCGACTACCCGAGCGGTGTCTCGAGTCCTTCCAATCTATGATCCGCAGGTGTCGTGAACTTCTGCGCTTCTGCGTTCCTGCGCTTCCGTGCGCTGGCGCATCCGCATACCGGTACACCGCCCTATCCATGCACCGCCCCATCCATGCACCCGCGGCAAAAAATCCCGATTGGGGTCTGAGGTGAGAAGAAGTCCCCTAATAATCAGACATCGTCGCTTCCTGCGCCCCAATCGGTAGAAACGCACGTATTTCCAGCCGAAGAAATGGCTGGGCACGGCGCTTGGGCCGGTGCTTGGGCCGGTGCTTGGGCCGGTGCTTGGAGAGAAAGGCGGTGCATCCGCTGAACAATGGAAATCTTGGTCACGAATGAGTGGTTTGGGTTTAACCCTGTAGACGCGTGACCAAGTTTTAATGGGGCGATCCTCCGACTCGTACAACCGCCGTGGCGGCTCAATCGGTCATAGTTAGGCAGCAGGCCGGAAGCGTTTCAGAGCCCCTTGACGCGTCATCCCGAGCACTTCGCCAATTGCCTGCCAGGTCTGGCCACTCTCGCGGGCGGCCGCAACTGCGGCATCAAGATCGCTTTCGGCTGCTTTTACCCGAAGGCTTGCCGCCGCGACCGCGGCGAGTGCGGGACCAGCTGTGAAGACGGGGTCAGGCCCGTCTCCATCGTTGCTATTTTCGATCTCGTTGAGCAGTTCTTCGTCAGGGCGCAAGTCCTCACCTGTTTCTGTAAAATCTGGATCTTGCTTTCATCGCATGAAAGATCTGGCCATTGGAGTTGACAGCCACTTCAAGTATCTGCCCATTCCTGGAAGGGTCGACAACCATCTGATAGTCATCGAAGTAGTGCACGAATACTGCGTTATTGACTGCGTGAAAGATGTCGGAATCGGTGACGCCGTGCTTTCGTGCACTGTCTTTGACCTCCACAGTAGTAATGCTAGTAGCACCTAATCTTTTGGCAACTGCAGTTACCAAAGTCACGGGGAAAAAATGGGGTCTGGGGTGGATAGATGTCCTCCAATAGGCCGACATCGTTCTTCCCTGCACCCCAATCGGCAGAAGTGCCGCGTTTCAGCGGTCGTTGGCGAGCTGGAAGTGTGGAGAGCTGGGAAACGACCGAAGCACGGGTGGCGAAAATCCCAATTGGGGTTTGAGGCGAGCAGATGTCCTCTAATAAACCGACATCGTTCTTCCCTGCGCCCCAATCGGTAGATGTGTCTGTGTCTGTGTCCCCTTCGGTGGCTGTGTCTGCTGCATCATGCGACGGTGTCATAGTGATAATCTCCGCAACGCATTGACGCGACCCACCGCATCCACTCGCATAACAATTCGACCCGCAATCGGGAACGCACCCCTGATCGGGCGAGGGAAATGCTGCCAGGCACGTACATTAAAGATCTGTGCCTCATTAAGCACTCTGAAAGAAGTCAGCAAAAGGTCAGCGACGACTAGAGGAATCCCATGGCATTCATATCCCAATCTGCGAATTGGTGGCGGGCAAACAGAGCGACGCTCCTATCGAGCTTCGCAGTCCTGCTCATCCTATTGCTCACGATCGGAGGTGCGACTGGAGCGGCCAAGGCCCTGGCGGGATCGTCCGAGAATGAATCATCGGCGGCGAGCGCCGTTGAGGGCGAAACCTTCACGATCGCCACCGACACGACCTGGGCACCCTTCGAATTCGAGCGCGACGGTGAGTTGCGCGGAATCGACATCGACCTCATCAACGCCGTGGCCGAAGACCAGGGCTTCAGCGTCCAAATCGACGTCCTCGGGTTTGATGGCGCCCTTGCCGCGGTCCAGGCCGGACAAGCCGACGCCGTAATGGCGGGCATGTCCATCACCGAAGAGCGAAAAGAAATCTTCGATTTCTCGAATCCTTACTTTGATTCGGGAATTCAGATGGCCGTCGCCACCGACGACGAATCCATCCAGTCTTATGCCGACCTCGCGGGCCTGACCGTCTCCGCGAAAACCGGTACCGAGGGCTACGCCTTTGCGGAATCCCTCGCGGAAGAACACGGCTTCACCGTCACCGGTTTCCAGGATGCGGCAGACGCCTACTCCGACGTCACCTCGGGTGGTTCGGTCGCGGTCTTCGATGACTATCCGATCCTTGCGTACGGTATCGCGACCGGCAACGTCGACCTGAAAACAGTCACCCCGCAAGAAAAGGCGTCGAGCTACGGCATGGGCGTCAAGAAGGGCGAGAATGCCGAACTGCGCGAGGCATTCAACGAGGGCCTCGCGAACCTCATTGAGGACGGCACCTACCAGGCGATCCTCGACGACTACCTCGGTGAAGACTCCCCAGAAGCCGGCACCATCGGTAACGGACAGGCAGCACTCGGCAACAACCAGCTCGAGCCGGGTGAGCCCGGCTCGCTGCCCGAGAACGAGAACTTCGCCACCGACACTCCGGTCGAAAACGGCTCGTTCATCATCGCAACCGACACCACGTTCGCGCCCTTCGTCTTCCAAGAAGGCGGGAACAACGTCGGTATCGACATGGACCTCATCCAGGCCATCGCCGCGAACCAAGGCTTCGAAATCGAGATTCAAACCCTCGGATTCGACGCCGCGCTGCAAGCAGTACAGTCCGGACAGGCCAACGGCGTAATCGCCGGAATGGGTATCACCGAAGAACGCAAGGAAGTCTTCGACTACTCCGACCCGTACTTCGAATCGGGCACCCAGATGGCCGTCGCTGTGGAGAGCGATATCGCCGGCTACGAAGACCTCGAGGGCGAAACCGTCGCGGTGAAGACCGGCACCACCGGGTATGAATTCGCCGAGTCGATCGCAGACGAATACGGCTTCGAAATCAATGCGTTCCAAGACTCCGCAGACATGTACAACGACGTGTCTGCAGGGAACTCGGCCGCAACCTTTGAAGACTCGCCGGTGCTCCAGTACGGCATCGCATCCGGGAACGTGCCGCTTAAGCTCGTGACCGAACCCGAGCCCGGTTCCGACTACGGATTCGCCGTAAACAAGGGCGAGAACGCGGAACTGCTCGAAATGTTCAACGCGGGCCTCGCGAACGCGCAGGAGTCGGGCGCCTACCAGCAGATCCTCGACCGCTACCTCGCGATCGAAGACGAAGAGGGAGGCGGCACATCCTTCTTCGACCTCGTGGTGACGGCCTTCCCGTCGCTCATGTACGGTCTTGGGCTGACGCTGCTCGCGACCGGGCTCTCGCTCGTGTTCGCGATGATCCTCGGTATTCTCTTCGGCATCATGAAGCTCTCGGGGAACATCCTTCTCCGCGGGCTCGCGGGTGCCTACGTGAATATCTTCCGCGGCACGCCAGTGCTGGTGCAGGCGTTCTTCTTCTACTTCGGTGTTCCGGCAATCACCGGTCAACCGCTGGATGCGCTCACCGCCGGTGTGATTACACTCTCGCTCAACGCCGGTGCGTACATCACTGAGATCGTTCGCGGTGGCGTGCAATCGGTGGACCCGGGGCAGATGGAAGCCTCGCGCTCGCTCGGTATGAGCTGGGGCTCATCCATGAACAAGGTCGTGATGCCGCAGGCGTTCAAGATCATGACCCCCAACCTCATCAACCAGCTCATCATTACCCTGAAGGACACCTCGCTCCTGTCAGTCCTCGGCTTCGCCGAACTGACCTACCAGGGCCGCATCGTCATCGCATCCACATTCCGGTCCTTCGAGATCTGGCTCGTGGTTGGTGCGATCTACTTCATCGTGATCTACCTGCTGACGCTGCTCTCCAACTGGTTCGACCGCAAGTTCAATAAGTAGGGATCACAATGACAACCAATGAATCCGTATTTACCGAGCCGGTAAAAGTGACTGACGGCGACCCGATCGTCGTGAACGACCTCTACAAGAGCTTCGGTAGCAACGAGGTGCTCAAGGGCATCGACATGCGAGTCAAGAACGGCGAAGTCGTAGCGGTGATCGGGCCATCCGGTTCCGGTAAATCCACGCTGCTTCGTTGCCTCAATCGGCTCGAGGATGTGACCAAGGGCGAGGTCTTTATCGTCGGCGAAAACATCGCCACGGCAAAGGGCAAGACGCTCGACAAGGTTCGACAGCGCGTGGGCATGGTGTTCCAGCACTTCAACCTCTTCCCGCACAAGACCGCGCTCGAGAACGTGACGCTTGCACCGCGCGAGACCGGGAAGCTCGGTGGTGCCGAGGCGAAGAAGCGCGGTAAGGAACTGCTTGAGCGTGTGGGCCTCGGCGACAAAGTTGAGCAGCGTCCCGCGCAGCTTTCCGGTGGACAGAAGCAGCGCGTGGCGATTGCCCGGGCGCTCGCGATGAGCCCTGAGATCATGCTCTTCGACGAGGCCACCTCGGCGCTCGACCCCGAGATGGTGGGGGAGGTGCTGCAGGTGATCCGTGACCTGGCCGCATCCGGCATGACCATGGTGCTCGTGACGCACGAGATGGGCTTCGCGCGCGAGGTCGCCGACCGCGTGGTGTTCATGGCGGAAGGCAAGGTCGTTGAGACCGGGCCGCCCGCGCAGCTCTTCGACAACCCGAAGGAACCTAGGACGCAGGACTTCCTGTCGAAAGTGCTGTAGCGGGGGAAGCGGGGCGGTCCGGGGTGGGGCCCATCCCGCCATTGCCACCTGAGCCTGCCGCGGTTACCACCCGAAGAGCGGGGTACCACCGGAGCACTTCCGCGTTACCACCGAGAGAGCGGTTTACCGCTTTCCAGAAAGTAGTAAACCGCTTTTTCGGTGGTACGCGGAATCTCGCTGCACGCGTACATCGTCCCAGCCGGTGCGATTGCTTCGGGCACGACGCTTACGATCCGCCGACGCGCGCGAAGCAAAGCACGCAAATATCCCACCCGCGACGCAACGTCGCTAAAGGCACTCGGCCCCGCATCCTGTTCTGGATGCGGGGCCGAGCGCCGTTTCCGAGTCGCTGCGTTACGTAGATTCAGTTTGCGTCGAAGTAGCGAGGATGCCGCTGGAAGGGCGGTTTGGACCTGCAGTTTTGTCCTGCGGCCGTGGCCGGTCGTCGAAATCCCTATTGGGGTCTGAGGACGCGTTATGTCCCCTTATTGCCGGACATCGACCTGAATTTCACCCCACTCGGTACATCCACTTCACCCCAATCGGTATATGTGCACCGGCACGAGGTGATGCTCGCGGCAAGATAACCGCCCCAACCGAAGTTTCGCGAGCTAACCAGGCGAGGCCTCGCCACAGCGGCGCACGATGGCTTCCGGCAGCGTGCGCCGCCACCATGCCTCATCGTGGCCGCCGGTGACGAGGTCGTGCGGCGTTTCGACGAGGCTCCCCAATCCGCGCAGAAATTCCCGACCGTGCAGCACCGAATCCGTGAGCAGCCACTCGGTGCGTCCTACCTGGACCACGCACGGTGCCGAAGCTCCCGCAGCACCAAGCTCCGTGAACCACTGGCCGGCACCTCGCTCGAGCGGCGCATCCGACGGCCACCACAAGGAAGGTGACTGCGCGACCGCGCCGTGAACCACATCCGGAAACCGCACCGCGCCGAGCATCGCAAACAAGCCGCCGAGACTCTGACCAACGAGGATCCATCGCGCATCCCACTTGGGCTCTACAACCCGAAGCGAATCGCGAGCGAGACCCAGGATGCGAGCTTGCGCATCCGGATCGGCGGTGTAGTCGCGTTGGCGCGCGGCGGTCCCGCCTGAGGGAAGAAACACGAGGTGGAGCGGTGGGCAGTCGTCGCGGGCGCTTAGCGATTGGGCGAGGAGATCATCGCGCAACCACACTTCGCCGTCGCACAGCAGTACAGCGGTGCTGTCTGCATCCGCATCCGGGTGTGAGCGGATCACGACTTCGACTTCGGCACCGCTGTTTGGCAGTGTCACCGTCGAGTATGAAGCCGGCCAGCACTCGATCGAGGCGGTCGCGGGCGGCTGGGGCGCGTCTTCGAGAACGAGGAGGGACTGTCCCGTCTTCGGCAGGAGTTTGTAGGGGGTCGTGAGCGGATTCAACGCGTCGAGTTGCACGGCGTCAGGATGCCTCAGTAGGTCTCGGATGCGCAGGCGGCCCGCGGACGGATCGAGGGATGTCGGTGGGGTGAGATAGAAATAGGAGCAGATCCAGTCCGAGGGCATTTCGAGCGAAAGTGTGGCGAGGTCAGTGCCGGGGATCGGCGTGAGCTTGCCCTCGGTCGGGGCGAAGTTGTCGGTGAGTTTATTGGCTTGGAGGTATACGCGATCGGCGGCGGGTCCGCGGTAGATGAAGGTGACGATGCGGTGAGAGGAGGAGGCTGCTGGTTCGACGAGCGGGGTGCCGCCCTGCGCGGTGAGGCGTGCGATGAACTGGTCGGTGATACGGAGGCGTTCAGAGTCCGCGTAGGCGTCTGCGCCCGAGTCTGGGCCTGGGCCTGAGCCGCGATCGGTATCGGCATTGGCATCAGCGTCTGGCCAGGCTTGGCTTCGAGCTCGGTCGAGCCGCGCAAGCTGCTCGGTGAGCTCGCGAATCGTGGGGGACTGCGTCACCGGGAGCGGCCACGGCCGCGGGGCATGCGGCGGAGCATTGCGAGGATCCTGTGCGGGATCGGTTCCGGGATGGGCGCTCATACCCGGTAAGGGTACCGGGTGGCGCTCAGAAGGAGGGCGGCGGAGTCATGAGCGTTGAAGAGCATCGATGCGTGATACTGGATGAATGACCGTTCCACTTGGCCCCGCATCCCACACCCCCGAATCCGGCGCCGGACCGAAAGAAAACGTCTGGCTCGCCGCGGTCCGAAACAACCCCGATCACGCGAAGAATTACGCGCAACGTTGGCGCAATTTCGCGGACATGGGCCGCGACATTTACGGCGAGGCGCGGCTGATCGATGCGATGGCCGAGCGCGGCAGCAGGATCCTCGATGCCGGATGCGGCACCGGGCGAATCGGCGGTTGGCTCTCGGAACGCGGACACGAAGTCGTCGGCGTTGATCTCGACGAATACCTCATCTCGGTGGCGCGCGAGGACTATCCGCAGGCCGAATGGGAGGTTGGCAATCTCGCACGGCTCGCCCTCGACGATGAAACGGGCGACCTGCGCGAATTCGACCTCATTGTGTCCGCGGGCAATGTGATGACCTTCCTGGCCGAGGACGAGCGCCTCCCAGCACTCGAGCGGATGCGCGGCCACCTCGCCCCGACGGGTCGCCTCGTCGTCGGCTTCGGGGCCGGCCGCGGCTACAACTTCGTTGACTTCGCCGCCGACGCCTACCGAGCGGGGCTCGAACTCGAACAGCACTACTCCACCTGGCAACTGCATCCACCCGCCGATGACTTCATCGTCGCGGTTCTCGGGGCGATTCCGGTTCCGCCGGAGCAGGACGAGTAGCGGGCAGCTGAGCGCTCGAGCAGTCCCGCTGCTACATCAGCGCCAGATCCCGCTCAATACCCGCGGCGGTCTCGAGCGCGCGGGGAAGATACACCTCGCGCATGTGATCAACGGAGTCGCGGCTGGCGGTCGTCGAAATATTGACCGCCGCGGCCACGGCGCCGTCCTTGCTGCGCACCGGCACGGCCAGTGACCGGAGTCCTTCCTCCAGCTCGCCATCCACAATGGCCCAACCCTGCGATCGAACCCGCGCAAGCACGGCGACCAGCGCATCCACCTCGGTCACCGTCCCCGAGGTAAAGGACTTGAGCGAGCCCGCCTCGAGACGAGACCGCGCATCCGTCTCGGGGAGTGCCGCGAGCAGCACACGACCCATGCTCGTGGCGTGCGCGGGGAAGCTCGTGCCGATTGTGATGCTGATCGACATGATCCGGCGGGTCGGGACGCGGGCCACGTAGACGATATTGCGGTCGTCGAGCACAGCCGCGGAGACCGATTCGCCGACCTCCCGCGAGAGCCGCTCGAGATGCGGCTGCATTACTTCGGGCAGGCTGAGCGCCGAAAGATAGCTGAATCCAAGCTCGAGCACGCGTGGCGTAAGCGCAAACTGGCGGCCGCTTGCGCGCACGTAACCGAGCGACTCGAGCGTGTAGAGAAATCGGCGGGCGGATGCGGGGGAGATATCCGCGCGCTTGGCGACTTCGCTCAAACTCTGCTCGGGGTGCTCGTCGTCGAAGGTCTGAATGACAGTCAAGCCGCGTGCGAGCGACTGCACGAAGTCGCTCGCACGCGGGTCGGTTGGCTCACTCATGCGATTGACCATAGCGGTTGAGGCTAGCGCGATGTGGTTGCCCCGCGCTGCGGATATCCAGCTGGTTCGGGGACTCGAAGCAGCTTTCCGAAGCGTGGTTGTACCTCGCTGCGCAGAACAGCTGGTTCGGAGACTCGAACCAGCCTCCCGAAGCGAGACATCCAGGCGCCGCAACGTCAGCGCTCGAGCACCACCGCGAGACCCTGTCCGACACCGATGCAGATCGCGGCGACGGCGATTCCGGATCCGCGGCGCTTGAGTTCCTGTGCCGCATGGCCGATGATCCGCCCACCGGAGGCGCCGAGCGGGTGTCCGATTGCGAGCGCGCCGCCGTGGATGTTCACGCTCTCGGGATCAAGGTCGGGCCACCCTTGGATGCACGCGAGGCTTTGCGAGGCGAAGGCCTCGTTGAGTTCGACAAAGTCGACATCGGCCCAGGTTTTGCCAGCCCTGGTGAGTGCCTTGTTCGCGGCTTCGATCGGCGCAATCGGAAACTGATCGGGATCCACGCCGTGCGCGCCGCGACCGATGACGCGCGCGAGCGGTTCGCCAAGATCGAGGTTTTCGCGACCCAGCAGCACCGCGGAAGCGCCGTCATTGATCGAAGAAGAATTGCCGGCGGTCACGGAACCGTCCTTCGCGAACAGGGCTTTCAAGCCCGCGAGCTTTTCGACCGAGGTGCCATCGCGGATGCCTTCGTCGCGCGCCAGCTCATGGCCTTCGACCTGTACGATCTCGGCGTCGTACATCCCCTCGGCCCACGCGCGGGCCGCGAGCTCGTGCGACCGAACCGCGAATGCATCCTGAGCCTCGCGAGAAATATCCCACTCGCTCGCGATCTTTTCGGCACTCTCGCCATTCGAGATGGTCCAATTCTTCGGCAGTGCCGGATTCGTCATCCGCCACCCAATCGAGGTGTTCCACATCGTCTGATTCCCGGTCGCGGGCCACGGCTTGCGTGACTTCTCGACGACGAAGGGCGCGCGGCTCATCGACTCGACACCGCCCGCGAGGATGATCTCCGCATCCCCAGATTCGATTGCGCGCGAACCCTGAATAACCGCCTCGACCGAGGAAGCGCACAGGCGGTTCACGGTCGTGCCGGTCACCGAGGTCGGGAACCCCGCGAGGAGCGCGCCGAAGCGGGCGACGTTACGGTTGTCTTCGCCAGCCTGATTTGCGTCGCCGAAGATGACGTCTTCAATGCGGGCGGGGTCGAGGCCCGTGCGCTCAACGATTGCGCGCAACACGGTCGCGGCGAGGTCGTCGGGGCGCACCGCTGAGAGCGCGCCCGCCGCCTTGCCGAACGGGGTACGGACGGCGTCATAGATCACGGTCTTGGTCATTCGGCTACTCCTGGGGTCGCGGGTGCTGCTGTTGTGGATGCTGGCGCTGCTGCCGATGTCGATTCGGCTGCCGAAGGAGACGCATCGGTCGCGTCGAGGAGCTCGAGCCCAGTGATCTCACGCAGCAGCTCGACGGTGTTGCCACCGAACGCCTCACGGACTGAGAAGCCCTCCGGAGTGACGTCAAAAATCGCGTGATCGGTGTACACCCGCTTGACCGTGCCGACCCCAGTAAGGGGGAAGGAGCATTCGCGCACAAGCTTCGACTCGCCCGTTTTCGTGAGCAGGTCGGTCATGACATAGACCTCTTTCGCGCCAATCGCGAGATCCATCGCGCCGCCAACGGCGGGAATCGCGCCGGGTGCACCGGTAGACCAGTTCGCGAGGTCGCCTGATTCAGAGACCTGAAACGCACCGAGTACGCACACATCGAGATGGCCGCCGCGCATCATCCCGAAGGAATCGGCGTGGTGGAAAAAGGACGCACCGGTCACTGCGGTCACGGGCTGTTTTCCGGCGTTGATGAGGTCCGGGTCTATGTGGCCGGCTTCGGGCGCGGCACCCATTCCGAGCATCCCGTTTTCGGTATGCAGGATGATTTCGCGGTCGCTCGGCATCGCATCGGCCACCAGTGTCGGTGCGCCGATACCGAGGTTGACGATCGACCCCTCCGGGATGTCCTGGGCAATACGCGCGGCAAGCTCCTGCCGACTGATTCGTGTTGCGGCGGTGGTGGTGCTCATGGCTAGTGCTCCTTCTGCGTTGCGAGCGGCTGCTTGGATTCATCAGGCGCGGCGTCGAGCGGACGGCCTTCAATATCGACACCGCCGATGAATTCACCCTCGCGCAGCCACTCGCGTTCGCCAACGGCCACGACCCGGTCGATGAACAGCCCTGGAGTGACGACACGCTCCGGATCGAGGTCACCGAGTTCCACGATGCTGTCGACCTGCGCAATCGTGGTGCTTGCGGCGGTGGCCATGATCGGGCCAAAGTTTCGGGCGGTTTCGCGGTAAACGAGGTTGCCCCAGCGGTCAGCGGCCAGGGCATTGATCAGTGCGAAATCGGCTTTGATCGGGTATTCAAGGATGAACTGCCGACCGTCGATCTCGCGGGATTCCTTATTTTCGGCGAGGGGAGTGCCGACTCCGGTCGGGGTGAAGAAGCCGCCGATTCCCGCTCCGGCGGCACGGATGCGTTCGGCGAGATTGCCTTGCGGCACGAGTTCGAGCTCGATCTTGCCCGCGCGATACAGCTCATCGAAGACGTAGGAGTCCGACTGCCGTGGGAAAGAGCAGATGATCTTGCGAACGCGTCCCTTTGCGAGGAGGGCCGCGAGTCCGATATCGCCGTTGCCGGCATTGTTGTTGACGATCGTGAGATTGCCCGCGCCCTGCTCGATGAGCGCGTCGATGAGTTCGACAGGCTGCCCAGCTCGACCGAAGCCGCCGATCATCACCGTCGCGCCATCCGGAATGCCAGCCACCGCATCCTCAACCGTCCGAACGACTTTGTTGATCATGGGTTCCTCCATTGTCTGCTGGAAACGTCTTAGCGAATCCGTGTCCGGCGACGCGCCCCTCACCGATCACGCTTAAATTCGCATAGAGAAAACTACTTCGTTAAGCGAAAGTATAGCCGTGGATTTGTGATGAAGGCAATGGCCAGCCGTGTCCCACGGTTCGGTGGAAAAATCTGTCGCTCAAGGGCGGCCAGGGGCGATGCAGCTCGATGGGTGCCGCAAGAACCCCTGGTTAGACTGTCCGCATGCGTGAATCTCGGCGTGGCCGAACCGACCGAGCAAGCCTCCTCATCCACTGCGATGGGCCGACTGTGTTCTCCGCACTTTCGCTCCCCGAAGCGCTCGCCCAGTGGCTGCCGCCCACAGGGATGCGCGGTCACTTCGAGCACTACGACTTCCGCGAGGGCGGTTCCTTCCGAATGGTCTTGACCTACGAAGACGCGAAGAATGCGCCAGGCAAGTCATCGGCGGACGCGGATATCTCGCAGGGCCGGTTCGTGGACATTGGCCCGGGGGAACTCATTGTTCAGGAAATCGAGTTTGAATCCGATGATCCGGCATTCCACGGCACGATGACCATGGAATGGAGCCTCTACGGCATCGACGAGGGCACGATCGTGCAGATCATCGCGCGTAACGTGCCCGAAGGCATCGGTGCCGCCGATCACGCAGCAGGACTCACATCCTCACTCGCAAATCTGGCTGCGTACCTAGAGGGCTAAAACGCCGGCATTCACGAGCACTTAGCTCGCGAAGAGCGGGTCACGCTCGACCTGACCGATCTGCTCGCTGACACCAAGGCCGGCGACAGTCGCAAAGTAATCGCGTGGGGTTTCGGCTCGGCGGATGAGTTGGGTTGAGCCATCTTCCTCGAGCAGCACCTCGGCGGATCGCAGCTTCCCGTTGTAATTGTGTCCCATTGAGTGGCCGTGTGCGCCGGCGTCGTGGATCACGATGAGGTCGCCGAGTTCGACGGGTGGCAGTGGTCGATCAATCGCGAATTTGTCATTGTTCTCGCACAGGGCGCCGGTGACGTCGTAGACCTCCGTGGCCGACGCATCTTCCCGACCCGCAACGGTGATGTGGTGGTAGGCGCCGTACATGGAAGGCCGCATGAGGTTGGAGGCAGAGGCATCGAGCCCGATGTAGTGCTTGTGGATGTTCTTCTCGTGAATGGCGGTGGCCACGAGCCATCCGTTTGGGCCGGTGATGAAGCGCCCGAGTTCGGTGACGACTGCGACGTCTCCGAGGCCCGAGGGTGCAATCGTTTCGCGATAGGCACGCTCAACTTCACGTCCGATCCAGGCGAGATCCGCGCGCGGTTCACCGGGTTCATAGCCAATGCCGATGCCACCGGACAGGTTCACGAGGAAAAAGTCGGCATCGCAGGTCTCGTGGAGCTCAACCGCGAGTTCAAACAGCATCCGCGCGATCGCTGGATAGTAGTCGCTGTCCGTAGTGTTCGAGGACAGGAAGGTGTGGAGACCGAATTCGCGGACGCCGAGTTCCTTGAGGCGACGTACAGCCTCCGGCATCTGCTCCGGGGTCATTCCGAACTTGGCTTCCGCCGGATTCCCCATCACCTTGGTCCCGATTGAGAAATCACCACCGGGGTTATAGCGCAGCGAGATGCGTTCCGGGATGCCGCCGTGCTCCTTGAGGAAGTCAATGTGTGAGATGTCATCGAGGTTGATGATGACGTCGAGCTCGCGGGCGAGTTCGAAGTCCTCGGCGGGCGTCACATTGGAGGAGAACATGATCTCGTCCCCGCGGAAACCGACCTCGTGAGCGAGGAGAAGTTCGGTGTACGAGGCGCAATCAACCCCGCAGCCGAGGTCTTTCAGCAGTCGCAGGATGCTTGGATTCGGCGTTGCTTTGACGGCAAAGTATTCGGTGAATCCCGGATTCCATGCGAAGGCGTCCTGCAGCTCGCGAACATTGTCGCGGATGCCCTTGGCATCGTAGAGGTGGAACGGCGTGGGCACCTGCTCGGCAATTGCGCGCAGAGTTTCGAGTGAGGGTGATTGACGTGGCATCGGTCAGCTTTCCGATCGAACGAGGACTGGGGAGGAGTCGGTGCGGCCCAGCGCGGGGATGAGGGTGGTGAGGCGCGCGACGGCCTCGAGGGTGTCTTCGTGCGAGCCAAATGCGCTCAGGCGGAAGTGATCCGCGCCTGCCGGGCCGAAACCCACACCCGGTGTCCCGACGACTTGAATTTCGGCGAGGAGGCGGTCGAAGAACTCCCACGAGTCGAGGCCGCCGGGGCAGCGGAACCACACGTACGGAGCGTTGCGGCCACCGACCGCTGCCACACCGCTGGCGTTCAGCGCCTCGCGAATGAGCCCGGCATTGCGCATGTAGTAGTCGATGTCCGCCTGCACCTGCTCACGGCCCTCCGGGCTGTAGATTGCCTCGGCGGCGCGCTGCACGATGTACGGGGTGCCGTTAAATTTGGTCGCGTGTCGGCGACTCCACATGGCGTGGAGTGACGCGCCCTCACGCCGAAGCGCCTTTGGAACAACGGTCCATGAACAGCGCAGTCCGGTGAAGCCCGCGGTCTTCGAGAAGGAACCAAACTCGATCGCGACTTCTTCAGCACCCTCGATTTCGTAGATCGATCGGGGCGCTGAGTCATCCGTGATGAATGCGCGGTATGCGGCATCGAAGAGGATGACGGCGTCGTTCTCGCGCGCCCAAGTCACCCACTGTTCGAGGTCGCTTCGCGAAAGTGACGTACCGGTCGGATTATTCGGTGAGCAGAGATACACGAGATCTACGGGTGCTTCTGGAAGCGAGGGGCGGTAACCGTTCGACTCGATGCAGTCGAGGTATGTCAAACGGGACCATTTCCCACCCACGAACTCGCCGAGGCGTCCCGCCAGTGCGTTGGAATCGACGTACACCGGATAGACCGGATCGCTCACCGCGACCCGCGCATCCGCGTCGAACAACTCTTGAACGCCCGCGGTATCTGTCTTGGAGCCATCGCCGACAAACACTTCTTCCGCCGTGATTGCCGTGCCGATGGGTGCGTATTCCCCCGCGATGATGGCATCACGGAGAAAGGCGTATCCCTGCTCGGGGCCGTATCCGCGGAACGTGGCATCGCTTGCCTGTTCCTGAACTGCATCCTGGAGCGCCTCGACCACGGCGGGCGCCAGCGGTCGCGTCACGTCGCCGATTCCGAGGCGCAGGATGCGTTGGTCGGGATTCGCGTCTTGAAACGTGCGGACGCGTGTGGCGACTTCGGAGAAGAGATACGACGGCGGGATATTCCCGTAGTGCGGGTTGATCATGCAGAGACTCCATGTGGGTGACGAAAACACCAGTGTCTACTACCAGTTGCCAAATGTCAACCCAGGGTGGAATTTTGGTGTCGATTTACTCCTATCCGGAATGCGGGTGATCGGGTGTTTGTATCCAGGAAGTTGGCATATTCTGCCAACGAGGTGATTTCGATGGCAACGAGAAACGTAGTGCTTAGTCAGCACCAGCATGAATTCGTCGAGGAAATGGTCCGATCGGGGCGCTACCAAAACGCGAGCGAGGTCTTGCGGGATGGACTGCGCCTAATAGAGCGTCGTGAGCTCGAGGACGCAGCAAAACTCGCTGCGCTCCGTGACGCCGCAGACAAGGGCTGGAAGGACATAGACAACGGGCACTTTGCGGATGTCGAGCCTGAGAACTTGGAGGAATTCATTGCTCAGCTTGGTTCGGAAGGTGCCCGAATGTCAGCTAATTGATGGCATCAACGTTTGGGAAGAGCGAAGGTGCGCGGTTGTACGCCCAACTCATGAGTTCATTCATCGCTTCAGTGTCTTCGATTTCGAAGCCGTCTCCGCGAACAACTTCGTGGTTGCGTTTGCCGACGGCGATCCAGAGTCGGTACACGTAGCCGTCGTGAATCACTGGTGCTGAACCGAGATTCTCCACCTCGAAGAAATTTGCCTTATCAATGAGATCGCGAAGCTCTGCTTCTTCGGCGTCGGTGAGCTGGGTGCTGTCGGTTTCGTAGGAGCTGGTTCGTCCGCCGATTCCGCCTGAAATCGTGTAGCGCAGCCGCAACTCGGTGTCCATGTACGGGTCACTGCGCCGCGCGACGCGAACATTGCCCCGTTGGTCGGCGTGATAGATCAAGCCGCCTACCATCCGGATGCGGTAGCCGGGGGTGAGGACTTCGGCGCAAGCTTCGCCTTCGCTGGGCGCGCCCAGACAGGAATCTGGCCACTCTTTCGCTTCGATATGCTCGACAGTGATTTCGTCAGCAGGCTTATCCAGCACACTGCTTGCATCCTCGAGGGCTTTGGTCAGGGCAACGACGAGTGGATGGGCTGAAGTGTTCATGAGATCTTCCTCACCGACGCAGTTGAGAGCTTGCCCGAAGCATAGTCCCGGGTCAGCCAGCAATTCGGGTTCCGACGAAACTCACACGAAAGCCCCACGTGGGGATCAGATTGGCGCGATCGGAGATGAGCCGAGCGTTCATCGGGGGTCGCATTTCACTTGCTGACCTTCGTGACGAACTCGCGTCATGAACTACGAGGTTGAGTTCACTTCGGGTGGTTTCGCGATGCCGATCTGGTGTTCTCGGATAAAGGCGCGAGCCAACTGACCATTAGCGTCCACGAATATCGATCTGTTCGAAAAATGTTCCAGGGCCTTCGCCCCACGCGTATATGTAAAAGGTTCCAGGCCCGCCTGCACCATCGATAAGGTCGCTGATATGAAATTCGAGGGGTTCATCGGCAGGGGCGACGGTTATCCCTGGTCCCGGTGTTTCGTCGAGCGAGTCATAAAACGTCTGCAATTCTGCTGCGCCTTGATCACTCTCGATAAGAAGCACTCCCAGGTATTGCATCCCATTGCCGCTACCGGTGAGTTTGGCCGCCTTCGACATCGAGTCGATTAGCTCGGCACCCTCAGGAAGATCGAGTTCCAAGAGTTGAGTCTCGACATCACGCGCGGATGCATCGTTGACGCTTGTGATAAACATAGGCACCCCGATTACGGCGACAACAATGATCGCGAGCACGATCCATCCACCGCTCAAGGGTTTTCGGCTCTTTGATTCACTCATATTCACCCGTCCTCACTCGTCTAGGCAGTCCTCGGCTGCTGCGTTCACAGGCATACGGGAGCCTTTTCGGGCATCCACCTTGCTTGAGGAGCTCGACGACCAAGGTCAGGTCATTGCGCGCACTCTACCTGAGGGTATCCGTGCCGCGGATTACACGGCTGATCTCAACTCGTTGTCCGCGAATCTGACCGAGCCGACTCGATGCGGAGCCCAGTTCCAGCCGCACAACGTCTTCGCTACCTACGAGAACGCAGTTTACCTACGCCCCTCAGCGGTCAGTACCTACGAGAATGAGGTTTACTTATCTCTGGAAATAGGTAAACCTCATTCTCGTAGGTACGAATGTTGGGTCGGGGACGTGAGTTGGGGACGTGAGTTGGGGTCGGAGCTGCGCGTCGGGCTCGTAGGTACGAATATTGGGTTGGGTTGGGTTGGGTTGGGTTGGGGTGGGGTGGGGTGCGAATAGAGGTTTCGTGTGCGAATCGGGCGCGG
The DNA here is from genome assembly GCF_052090685.1 of Gulosibacter sp. Taxonomy (NCBI): domain Bacteria; kingdom Bacillati; phylum Actinomycetota; class Actinomycetes; order Micrococcales; family Microbacteriaceae; genus Gulosibacter; species Gulosibacter sp. Next base: position 24,127 of record NZ_JBQDBE010000020.1, read on the forward strand.
TGCTCCGTTTACAAATGTCGGACCGCGTGACCTACTGCAGCGCCGCGCGAATGCGTTTCAGCGACACCGACTGCGCCGTCCCGAGTTGCTGCGCGAACAGGCTCACGCGGAACTCTTCGAGCAGCCACCGCACCTGCGTAAGCGAATCCGCCGCATTCGGGTCAGTTGGGATCTCGCCGCCCGACGCACGGTAAAGCTCCACCGCTTTCTCGATCTCGAGCATCCCGGAGCGCTCATTCGCGGCATTCACCTGCAGCCGCTCGAGACGATACGCGACCGCACGCAGGTAGCGGGGTAGGTGACGCAGCTGCGCCATCCCGGTGCGCGAGACGAAACCGTTGAAGATCAGGCCCTCGAGCTGCGACTTCGCGTCGGTGAGTGAACCGAGGTACGCCAGCGCATTCACGTTCTTGATCGCAGCGAGCGCCTCGCGGTGCGCTTTGAGAATCTCGGCAACGAGCTTCACCGCAGCGAACATCGATTCGACGAGCGTGGAATTGAATCGGTCCCGCAGCCCTTCGAACTCCGCTCGCGTGCGAATCGCCCCCTCGGGCATGGCGTCGTTCGCAAGCGCCGCGAGCACATCGGCAAGCAGCGCATCAGTCGATTGATACGGGCTGGATGCGAGCGACAGCTTCTCGTGCGAGGTCAAGTGCGCCTGCACGTAGCTCGCGGGCGTCGGCACCGACCGCGCGAGCAGCGCCGCAACTGCGCGGGCATGTTCGCGGTGCTGATCGTCGGAAGTGGTCGCGAGCAGCAGATCGATTGGCGAGGATGCGGGAGTCGCAGGCTTCCGGAGCTGCAGCGTTGGCCAAGCACGGATTACGCCGTGTTTGCGGCGAATTTCGAAAGATTCGGGAATCTCGTCAACGGGCCATGCGGTGATATCGCGCTGGTCGAAGCTCGTATTGGCCTCGGAGGATTGTTCCGATTGGGCAGCCGACCTTCCTCCAGAACCTGCACTTCCAGCACCAGCCGCCTGCGCACCACCACTCGCACCCGGAAGGCTGCCGCCGTTAGCCGAGCCAGTCCCAGCACCACTCGCCGCGCCCGCAGCCGATCCAGCTCCGCCAGCCGCACCCGCCCCAGCAGTACCCACGCCAGCCGATCCCGCAGCAGCATCAGTTCCACGACCCGCCCCGGCCGCCTTCACACCACGCCCCGCACGCCCGCCGGGCCGCGCATCCTGCGTTGTCGCGTGCACGAGCGAGGCCTCCGAGGCGCGCTTGAGCCGCTGCTGCAACGCAATCAAGTCGCTCCCGGCGCCGAGCTCGCGACCCGAATCATCCACAACCCGGAATCGCATCACGAGGTGCGCGGGAACCTTCGACAGATCAAATTCATCGACCTCGAAACGGATGCCCGCGGCTCGCTGCATGTGGACGCGCAACACCTCAATGAGATCGCCGTCCACGGCATCGCCCTCATTCGGTCGTGCTTCTGCGATCGTGCGGACCAGCGCCGCAGACTGCTGCTCACTCACCGACCGCAGCGACTCCGCGTTCGCAGACTCCTCCAGCAACTTCGCCGCCCAATCGGCCGCGGGCACGAAATTGCGGCGGATCACCTTCGGCAGCGACCGCAACAGCGCCGTCACGAGCTCCGCACGCATCCCGGGTACGAGCCAGTCGAAGCCCTCCGGCTCGAGCATCGCGAGCAGCGGCAGCGGAATCGTCGCGGTGACTCCGTCATCCGCCGCGTGCGGGTCGAACTTGTAGCGCAGCTTGAGCTGCTGCTCGCCCTGCCGCCAGATGCGCGGGAACTGGTCGCCGTCGGTCTCGTCCACATCCTCACCGAGCAGGTCCGCGCGCGTGAGGGTGAGCAGGTCCGGCTGCTGCTGTTGCGCCTCACGCCACCACTTATCGAAGGTCGGCTGCGAGACGACCTCGTCCGGGATGCGCTCGACAAAGAACTCGATGATGGCATCGTCGTCCTCGACCAGACCGCGCTGACGCGTTCGCTCCTCGAGCTCCTCGAGTTCGCGGCGCAGTTGCCGATTCTTTCGTTCGAAGGGATACCGGCCGGTCCAGTCACCCTCGACGAGTGCGTGCCGGATGAAGAGGTCGCGGCTCCAGGCCGGATCAATTTTCGCGAAGCCCACACGACGATTGCGCACGAGCGGCACGCCGTAGAGCGTCACCGTTTCGAGGGCGACCGCCTGACCCTGCTTCCGCTCCCAGTGCGGCTCGGCGTGCTGCCGCTTCACAAGGTCCCCCGCGAGCTCCTCCGCCCACGCGGGATCGATTTTCGCGACCGTTCGCGCAAACAGCGCCGAAGTCTCCACGAGCTCGGCCGCCATCACCGCATCCGGATTCGACTTCGCGAGCCCCGACCCGGGAAAGATGCGGAAGCGCGTATTCCGGGCACCCTTATAGTCGCGCTTGAGCTGGTCATACACACCGATATGGCTGAGCAGACCCGTCAGCATCGCCTTGTGCACCGCATCCGAATTCTTACCTGGCTCATTAAGCGCGGCTTCGGCGTCGGCAGCCTCGCGATCCGGTTGATGGATGCGCAGCCCCAGTCCGCGGGTCGCCTCGCGCAGTTGCCGGTAGAGGTCTTGCCACTCGCGGAAGCGCAGGAAATTGAGGAATTCCTTCTTGCAGAGCCGGCGGAACGCCGAAGAACCGAGTTCGCGAGATTGCCGCTCGAGATAGTTCCAGAGGTTCACGAGCGTGAAGAAGTCGCTAGTCGGGTCGCGGAAGCGCGCGTGCAGCTGATCGGCGTGCTGACGATGCTCGAGCGGGCGCTCACGGATGTCCTGGATTGTGAGCCCCGAGACGATGATGAGGACCTCGCGCGCGACGTCGTGTTCCTTGGATGCGAGCACCATCCGGCCATAGCGTGGGTCGATCGGGAGGCGCGCCAAGTCCCGGCCGATGCGGGTGAGTTGCGGTGCTTGCTTAGCGGCGGGCGCGCCTCGGCGCCTGCCGTCTCTGCCACGCCCGTCGCCGCGCGCACTTTCGCCGCGCGCACCGTCACCACGTGCATCGTCGCCGCGCGCACCGTCGCCTCGCGCACTTTCACCGCGCGCACCGCCATCACGCCGCGCGCCGCCGCCACCCCGGATCGCCCCCAGCTCCTGCAAGAGGTCGACCCCGTCCTTCACCCCGCGACTATCCGGCGGCGTGAGGAACGGGAAGTCCTCGATCGCACCGAGGCGCAGTTCGAGCATTTGCAGCAGCACACTCGCCAGATTCGTGCGCAGAATTTCCGGATCGGTGAATTCCGGACGACGAGCAAAATCATCCTCGCCGTAGAGCCGAATCGCGACGCCGTCGCGCGTGCGGCCCGAGCGACCCGAGCGCTGATTCGCCGACGCCTGCGAGATCGGCTCAATCGGCAACCGCTGCACCTTCGCGCGGGTCGAGTACCGCGAGATGCGCGCCTCACCCGTGTCAATGACGTACGCAATTCCGGGCACGGTGAGCGAAGTCTCGGCCACGTTCGTGGCAAGCACCACTCGACGCCGCACCCCCGGCTTCCGACCCTTTTCAAATACGCGGTGCTGATCGCGAGCGCTCAACCGGCCATACAGCGGCAGCACCTCGGTGGCCTCCGCGCGGCGACCCGAGAGCGATCCTCGAATCGCATCCTCCGCATCCCGAATCTCACGCTCGCCGGGCAGAAACACCAGCACATCCCCAGCGGGTTCTTGCTCGAGCTCATTCAAGGCCGCGATGATGCCCTCGAACACGTCCCGATCTTCAGTCGGCGCATCCGGGTCCTCGGCGTCGCTGAGAAGCGGCCGATAGCGAATCTCCACCGGATACGTGCGGCCCGACACCTCGATGATGGGCGCATCCGCGAAGTGCTTCGAAAAGGATTCGGGATCGATCGTGGCGGAGGTGATGATCACCTTGAGATCGGGACGCTGGGGGAGCAGCCGCCGCAAATAACCGAGGAGGAAATCGACGTTGAGGGAGCGCTCGTGCGCCTCGTCAATGATGATCGTGTCGTAGCGACTCAGTGTCCGGTCGCCGCGAAGCTCCGCGAGCAGGATGCCGTCGGTCATCAATTTGATCTTGGTCGCCTTGGAAGATTCATCGGTGAATCGAACCTGATACCCGACGAGATCGCCGACCTCGGTGTCCAGCTCCTCCGCGATTCGCTCGGCAATCGTGCGGGCAGCGATCCGCCGCGGCTGCGTGTGCCCGATCGCCTCTCGACCCAACTCAAGGCAAATCTTCGGCAGCTGCGTGGTTTTTCCCGAACCGGTCTCGCCCGCGACGATCACAACTTGGTGGTCGCGGATCGCTGCGGCGATTTCCTCGCGCCGTTGCGAGACGGGAAGCTCGGCTGGGTACGTGATCTCAAGCATGGATTCTCCATCTTATGTTGAATGACCCCTGCAATGCGTTGCGCCTACGATGGTGCGCGTGACTTCGACGACCATCCACCCGCGGACCGATTCCAAGCGGTCGAGCCGCTCCTCAGGTTCCACAAGGCTGAAACCGCCAACCGGATCCTGGCTCGATGACCTCTGGACGAAGTGGACTGCGACTCCTGAGCTCCGCCGCAGAACCGAGTGGATCATCGTCGGCATCATCACCCTCATCGGTGTCCTGGTGCGGTTCATCCGGCTCGGTCACCCCGCCAAACTCGTCTTCGACGAGGTGTATTACATCCTCGACGGCTGGACGCTCGTCAATCTTGGCTATGAAGCCGAGTGGCCTGAGGAGGGTCGCGACATGTTCGCGGCCGGCAACCTCCACGCCTACGGCGAAGAGCCCTCCTATGTCGTGCATCCGCCGCTCGGTAAATACATCATCGGCTGGGGGATGCAGCTCTTCGGCGCCGAGAACGCGTTCGCCTGGCGTATCGGCGTCGCCGTGCTCGGCGCACTCGCGGTGCCGCTGCTCTATCTCGTGGGGCGCAAGCTATTCCGCTCAATCGCGCTCGGGGCGATTGCTGCCGGCTTCCTCGCCCTCGACGGCCACGCGATCGTCACCAGTCGCATTTCAATTCTCGACGGCCCGCTCATGTTCTTCGTGCTGTTGGGCTTCCTGTTCATCCTCTATGACCGCGACCAACAGCGGCGGCAGATCTTCGACTGGACCAAACGCTGGCGTGAGCGCGAACACGCGAAAGATCCGAGCATCCCGCTGGCGGCGAAACCCTCGAAGTGGTCGCTCACGATCAAACCGGCCAAGAACCGCGCGCCGGGCCCCGACTGGGGGCCGATCCTGTGGTTCCGGCCGTGGCTGGTCGCAGCCGCCTTCTCCCTCGCACTGGCTGCGAGCGTGAAGTGGTCGGGCGCCTACTTCCTCGCTGCCTTCTGCCTCCTGACCATCGGCATCGACGCCGCGGCGCGGAAGGAAGCGGGCATCACTTTCTGGCTCTCCGGCGCGGTGCTGAAACAGGGCTGGGCTTCGTTCCTGCTGACGATTCCGCTGTCGATTGCGGTGTATGTGGTCTCCTTCGTGGGCTGGTTCCGCACCGGGCAGGGCTATTACGGCAACTGGGTGCAGGAGAATCCGCAGGAGGCCTGGGGCGGGATGCTCGAGGGTGTGCCGCTGTCCTTCCAAAACTTCTGGCACTACCAATCCGAAGTGCTCAACTTCCACTCGCAACTCGGCGCTGACCATCCCTACGCGTCCGCGCCACTCGAGTGGCCGTTCATGCTGCGCCCCACCGCGTTTTCCTACGACTACTATTCGGCGGCCGATGAGGGATGCGCGGCCCAGCAGTGCGTCGAGGCGGTCACCTCAATCTCCAACCCGCTGATGTACTGGCTCGGCACCGTGGCAATCGTGTTCTTGATCATGATGCTATTCGTGAAACCGAAGTGGGAATACGTGGCGATCATTGCGGGTTTTGTTGCCGGCTATCTGCCGTGGCTCATTACCGGACGCACCGCCGTCTACCACTTCTACGTGATCGCGTGGCTGCCGTTCATGTTCCTCGCGGCGGCGCTGGCGCTGCAAACCATCGCCGGATCCCCGAAGGACGATCGGCGAACGCGCACGGTGGCGGTCAATATCACCTTCGGATTCCTCGTGCTGTGCGTGCTCGTGTCGGCACTGTTCTATCCGGTGTGGAGCGGGATGATGATTCCCGATTGGTATTGGAGCCTGACGCACTGGCTGCCGGGTTGGAAGTAGGGTCGACGGCATGTTGATTCTTGCCGGCACCCCGATCGGGAATCTTGGGGATGCATCCCGCCGCCTGATTGCGACGCTCCGCGAGGCGGAGATTCTCGCGTGTGAGGACACTCGCACCACGCGGCAGCTGCTCACGCTGCTTGAGATCGATGCCCGACCGAGGTTCATTGCGCTGCACGAGCACAATGAACGCGAGCTGGCGGTAGAGATTGCCGAGCTCGCGCAGCAGCAGGATGTGGTGCTCGTCACCGATGCGGGCATGCCGGCGATCTCTGACCCGGGGTATCCGGTCGTGCGCGCCTGCGTGGACGCGGGAGTGACGGTGTCCTCGGTGCCTGGGCCGAGCGCCGTCATCACCGCGCTCGCGGTATCGGGATTGGCCACCGACAGATTCACCTTCGAGGGGTTCGTGCCGCGTCGCGCGGGAGAGCGGGCCGCGCTCATCGAAGCACTCGCGGGTGAGCCACGGACGAGCGTGTTCTACGAGTCACCGCACCGCATCGCCGCAACGCTCGAGGCGCTCGCGGCAGCCTTCCCCGAGCGCGCCGTGGTGGTCTGCCGGGAACTCACGAAGCTGCACGAAGAGACGGTGCGGGGCACCGCATCCGAGCTCGCCGAATGGGCCGCGGCCGGAGTGCGCGGCGAGATCGTGCTGCTGATTGCGGGTGCCGCTCCGGCAGCAGTCGATGAGGATGCGGCGCTCGCCCGAGTGCTCGAGTTGCGTGCCAAAGGCATGCGGCTCAAAGATGCCGCCGCCGAAGTTGCGGGGGAGACCGGCCTCAGTAAGCGTGACCTCTACGAAGCCGCCCTCGCCGCCAAGTAGCCGCGCCGCTTCGCGCCGCCGCGCGCCGCCACCACTCTGCAGATATGAGGCGACTACCTACCGCAGCCAGGCGACCAACCCCGACGTGGTAACCCGCGCACACCGCAAGCATTAGACTCGTCGTCATGGCTTCTGGCGAATCGTTCTACGTCACTACTCCCATCTTCTACGTCAACGACGTGCCGCACATCGGGCATGCGTACGCGGAGGTGGCCGCAGATGTCCTCGCGCGCTGGCACCGTCAGCGCGGCGACGACACCTGGTTCCTTACCGGAACCGATGAGCACGGGCAGAAAATCATGCGCTCCGCAGTGGCGAATAATATGCAGCCGCAGCAGTGGGCAGACAAGCTCGTGGATGAGGCGTGGCGCCCAATGTTGCAGACGCTCAACCTTTCAAATGACGACTTCATCCGCACCACCGAAGAGCGCCACGAGACTCGCGTGCAGAAATTCCTCACCCAGCTCAACGACGCCGGATTCATCTACGAAGATGAATTCGAAGCGCTCTACTGCGTGGGCTGCGAGGAATTCAAGCCCGACTCGGAAATCGTCGACGGCGAGGGCCAGTACGAGGGCCAAAAGGTCTGCGCGATCCACTCCAAGCCGATGGAGCTGCTCAAGGAGCGCAACTACTTCTTCAAGCTCTCGGCACTGCAGCAGCCGCTGCTCGATTACTACGAGGCGAATCCCGACTTCATCCAGCCCACCTCGGCACGCAATGAGGTCATCAGCTTCGTGCAGTCGGGCCTGCACGACCTGTCCATTTCGCGCACGAGCTTCGACTGGGGCATCAAAGTGCCCTGGGACGAGTCGCACATCGTCTACGTGTGGGTGGATGCGCTGCTCAACTACTTCACCGCGATCGGCTACGGCGATGGTGACGGCCAATTCGAGCGCCGCTGGCCCGGCCACCACATCGTGGGCAAAGACATCCTCCGTTTCCACGCGGTGATCTGGCCTGCGATGCTCCTCGCGATGAAGATCGAACCGCCGAAGCGCGTGTTCGCCACCGGTTGGCTGCTCGTTGGCGGCGAAAAGATGTCGAAGTCGAAGCTCACCGGTATTCCGCCGCAGGAGATCACCGATACCTTCGGTTCGGATGCGTTCCGCTACTACTTCATGCGCGCGATCCATCTCGGCCAGGATGGCTCGTTCTCATGGGAGGACCTCTCGGCGCGCTATCACGCCGAACTCGCGAACGGCTTCGGCAACCTTGCGTCGCGCGTGATCAGCATGGTGAAGAAGTACTTCGACGGCGAAATTCCCGCCGATGTGCAGCGGCACGTGGATGACGACGCAATCTTCGAGATCGCGCGCACCTCAATCCACGACTCGGAAGAAGCAATCGACCGGTTCGCGGTGGACCAGGCGATCGCCGCAATCTGGAAGCTCGTTGACGCCCTGAACCTGTTCATCACCGATCAACAGCCTTGGGTGCTTGCGAAGGACGAGTCGAATCGCGAACGGCTCGCGGCAGTGCTCGCCACTGCGGTGCGTGGACTCGGTGTGCTCGCGGTGCTGCTCAACCCCATTACTCCGCTTGCGACTGAGAAGCTCTGGGCAGCGATCGGCGGCGAGGGGGCACTGAGCGAGATCGCACCGACCGAGGCGCTTGAATGGCGTTCGAATGGTCGTGTGAGCGATCTCGCTTCGCTGTTCCCGCGCATCGAACAGGAGTAGCCTGCCTCGATGGTGGAGAACACAGCGCCAGAGAACACAGCGCCAGATAGCGCGGCAGCGGACAACACCGCCAGCGCCAGCCAGCATCCTCGGAAGCGCGAAGCGAAAGCCGAAAACGGCGCGCGGCGCGATCTGAAGTACCCGGAATTGCCCGCGCCGCTCGCGGTGCCCTGCTACGACAACCACACCCATCTGGAAATCGAGGACGGCGAAACCGGCCTCGAAATCGGCGAGCACATGGACCTCGCCGAGCGGGTCAACATTCTCGGTGCGATCACGGTCGGTGGCGATGTCGCGTCCAGCCGCTGGCAGGTGTGGGCCGCCAATGAGGACCCGCGCCTGCTTGCCGCAGTCGCGATCCACCCCAACGAAGCACCACGCGTGGCGGCGGCCGGCAATCTCGACAGCCACCTCGCCGAGATTCGCGAGCTGGCGCAGGATGCTCGGGTCGCGGCCATCGGCGAGACCGGCTTGGACTTCTTCCGCACCTCCGGTGAAGACGCGATTGCCGTGCAACAGGAGTCCTTTGAAGCGCACATTGCGTTTGCGAAGGAACTCGGCTTGCCGATGCAGATCCACGACCGGGATGCGCACGAGGCAGTGGTCGACACGCTGCGTCGAGTCGGTGCGCCGGCGGGAACGGTATTCCACTGTTTCTCGGGCGATGCGCACCTGGCTCGAATCGCTGCGGATGAGGGCTGGTTTTGCTCCTTCGCGGGTAATGTGACCTTCAAAAACGCGGCGAACCTCCGCGAGGCGCTCGAAGTGCTCCCGCCGGAGCTCGTGCTCGTCGAAACGGATGCGCCATTCCTCACCCCGGTGCCGCTCCGTGGCCGACCGAATGCGCCCTATGTGATTCCGAACACGATCCGCTTCATGGCAGAGCACCTCGGTGTGGACACCGACGAGTTCACGGCGCAGGTGGCCGCCAATACGCTCGGCCTCTACGGACCCTTCGACCCTGCCGAGCGATCACGGTGGGCTGAACAGCGTGCGGCAAGCACATCGGGAATCCCTCGTGGCTGAGGTCCGGCTACTCGGGCCGAACGAGATCCGCGCGCTCGCGGCACAGCTCGATGTTCAGCCAACGAAAAAGCTGGGGCAGAACTTCGTGCACGACCACGGGACGGTGCGCCGCATCGTGGCGACCGCGAAAGTACAGCCCGGGGAACACATCCTCGAAGTAGGCCCGGGGCTTGGCTCGCTGACCCTCGCACTGCTCGAAGCGGATGCGCTGGTCACCGCGATCGAAATCGACGAGCGCCTCGCCCGGCAATTACCGACCACCGCGGCCGAGTTTGCGGGCAGCGCCGCACCGAACCTGCACGTGATCCGGCAGGACGCCATGCGCGTGAGCCGCGGTGAGATTGCGCGGGTCGCAGCCGATCACGCCGAGTCCGATCACGCCCAGTCCGACCACGCCGCAGCCGACCACGCTGCAGCCGACGACACGGCCACTGACCACGCAGCCCCCAGCCCCGTCGCCCTGGTCGCAAATCTTCCCTACAACATCTCCGTGCCCGTGCTGCTGCACCTGCTCGCGGAACTGCCCACCCTGCAGCGCGGTGTGGTGATGGTGCAGAACGAGGTGGGGGAGCGGCTCGCCGCCGGTCCGGGCTCGAAGGTGTACGGCTCGCCGAGCGTGAAAGCCGCCTGGTACGGTACTTGGCGCACTTCCGGGCTCGTCGGCCGGAAGGTGTTTTGGCCGGTCCCCAATGTCGACTCGGTGCTCGTGAGTTTCGAGGCACACGAGACGCTGCCGGGCGACACCGCGATGCGTGACCGGCTCTTCAAGATCGTGGATGCGGCCTTCGGGCAGCGTCGAAAAATGCTGCGCCAGGCGCTGTCGAGCGTCTATGGCTCGGCGGTCGAAGCCACACAGGCGCTTGAACGCGCCGAAGTCGACCCCACCGCCCGCGGGGAGTCACTGGGCGTCGAGGAATTCATCCGCCTCGCCCGGTAGCGTTGTGGGCATGAGTACCATTCAGGTTGCGACCGACAGGGTGGTGGCGCGCGCACCGGGCAAGGTGAATCTCACGCTTGCAGTTGGCGACCTCGCTGCGGACGGTTTCCACCCGATCGCCACGACCTATATGGCGCTCGACCTGTACGAGGATGTCGAGGCGACCGCGGCATCCGGTCTGTCGCTGCGCTACGCCGAGGGTTCGGTGGATGCGACCGGGCTCGATATCGGGGAAACGAACCTCGCGATTCGGGCGGCGAGGCTCCTCGCCGATGCGACCGGACACCCCGCCAACGCTGCACTGCGGATCACCAAGCGCGTGCCCATCGCGGGCGGGATGGGCGGCGGCTCGGCGGATGCGGCCGCGACCCTCGTGGCCTGCGACCAACTCTGGGGTACGCGTCTCACACGCGAGGATCTTTGCGCACTCGCGGCCAAACTCGGCAGCGACGTGCCCTTCGCGCTCCTCGGCGGCGTCGCGGTTGGAACCGGACACGGCGATGAACTCACCTCCGCACTCACGGAGGGGCGATTTGAGTGGGTCTTGCGATTCAGTGAGGACGGGATGTCGACGCCCGAGACCTACCGCGCGCTCGACCGACACCGTGCGCAGTTCGCGGCCGACCTCGGGCCGACGGCGGAACCGGAGGTTCCCGAGCACGTGCTGCACTGTCTCCGCAGCGGCGACGTGATGGGGCTGGCGGGGCTGCTCGTCAACGATCTTCAGGCCCCCGCGCTGCGCCTGCGTCCCGACCTCGCCGAAGTGCTGGAATATGGGGAAACGCACGGCGCTCTTGCCGGGGTAGTTTCCGGTTCCGGGCCAACCCTCGCTTTTCTGTGCGCAGACACGGATGCCGCTGACGTGTTCGCCAAGCGAATGGCCGCGGAAGGCCACGACGTCCTGCGCGCGAGCGGCCCAGCCGCTGGTGCACTGGCTGCCTAAGCCGCGGCAGCCAAGACCCCCGCGATCACCAGCCCGTGACCTTTCGCCCCTAAGCTTCCCCGCATGAGCGAGAACTTTTCGACCAGGGGTGCCTACGCGAAAAAAGGCGAGGAATTCACTCGAGACACGGCCTATATCACCGACCGCATTACGAAGGATGCTCGCCCGGTTGGCGAGGGCATCCAGACTTGGCCGGTGGAAGCAGACCGATACCGACTCGTCGTGTCCCGAGCATGTCCGTGGGCAAACCGAACCACGATCGTGCGTCGACTGCTCGGACTCGAAGACGCAATCTCCATGGCGGTGTGCGGGCCCACTCACGATGTGCGCTCCTGGACCTTCGACAAAGAACCGAACGGTCGCGATGCGGTGCTCGGCTACGAACGGCTTCAAGACGCCTACTTTGCGCGCTTCCACGACTACCCGAAAGGCATCACGGTCCCCGCGATCGTCGATGTGCCCACCAAAGCTGTAGTCACGAATGACTTCCCCTGGATCACCCTCGACTTCTCGACCGAGTGGACCGAATTCCACCGCGATGGCGCACCGGATCTCTACCCGGAACCGCTGCGCGACGAAATGGAATCCGTGATGCGACACATCTACACGGAAATCAACAATGGGGTGTATCGCTGCGGCTTCGCCGGCTCCCAGGACGCCTACGACAAGGCCTACGACCGACTCTTCACAGCGCTCGACACGGTGTCAGAACGACTCGAAACACGGCGCTACCTCATGGGCGACACGATCACCGAAGCGGATATTCGCCTGTTCACAACGCTCGTGCGCTTCGATCCGGTCTATCACGGTCACTTCAAATGCAATCGCCAGAAGCTCAGCGAGATGCCGGTGCTGTGGGCCTACGCGCGGGACCTTTTCCAGACTCCAGGATTTGGTGACTCGACTGATTTCGTCGACATCAAGCGGCACTACTACGAAGTGCACGAAGACATTAACCCGACGCAGATCGTCCCCAAGGGACCGAACTACGCGAATTGGCTAACTGCGCATCACCGCGAGGAGATGGGCGGGTCACCATTCGGTGACGGAACCGCGCCCGGTGCGGTACGCGAGCCGCTTGAGACGGGCCATTCGATCGAGGAATTGATTGCGGCACAGTAGCTTCGCGCGCGTGTTCGGGGCACGTCCACGCAGGGATGTACGCGGGTTGCGCCGCGCGATGGTGGCAGAGCATCACCCCAAGCAACTACGGTATTGGCATGACCACCGAGGCGCCTAAGACCGCAAGCAAGCCACAGCCCAACTCGGCCACGCTTGCATTCCGCCAGCTCGGTGCTGCCGCGAAGACTCACGATCTCGGCGATCGCTTTTCGGGCATCGCGCGAATGATCAAGGAAACGCAGGGCCGACTGCCCAGCGTTGTGGTCGTAGGCGAGATGAATCGCGGTAAGTCGACGCTCATTAACGCGATCCTCGGTGCGCCCGGGACCGCCCCGGTGGGTGCCACCGAGACCACCGGGCTGGCAGTCAACTACATCCCCGAACACGAGAAATTCCCCTTCGGACAGGCCGAACTCGAGTACGCATCCGAGCCGCGGCTGCGCCGCATCCCCGCGGAAGAACTCGATCAGTGGGTGCGCATCGACTCACCCGAGCTACTCAACGCCGATGAGCCGCCGCTGCAAGCATCCCGCGCCGTCAAGCAGTCGCCGCTTGGCCGCGTCGCCCTGGTCGACACCCCCGGCTCCGGCGGGCTCAGTGAGGCCTATGCGATGCGCGCAATCGCCCGGGCACAGGATGCGTCGGTGTTGCTGATTGTGACGGATGCTTCGGGCCGGATTACCAAGCCGGCGCTCGAGTTTCTTGCGCACTGCAGCACGATGGTGGAGTCGGTTGTGCTCGCCGTCACGAAGATCGACCTCTATCGCGGGCACTGGCAGGCGGTGCTGGAAGAGAACCGGCAGATTCTTGCGGAGCGCGATCAGCGGCTCGGGAACATCCCGATCGTTCCGGTATCGGGAGCCTGGGGTGAGCGCGCGGCCAGCGAACCAAACGAAGAGCGTCGTCGGAAGCTCTACGGCTCGAGCAATGTCCACGAGCTCATCCGAGCACTGCGAACCCCACTCGAACGCTCGACAAAACTTCCCACCCTCAATGCGCTGCGTCGCGGGATCGCGCTATTGGAGACGCCGCTCGTGCAACTCCAAGCAGAGCGAGAAGCCCTCGGCGGCATCGTCGAGAAGCACGACAACCTCATCGCCGTCCGCGAACACCGAGAAAAGCTGCTCCGCACTTTCGAGGACTCGAAATACGATTGGAACTCGCAGGTGGACCGGGTGCGTGTCGATCTCACCTCTGCGAACGCACGCCTCTCGCGCCAGTTCGGTGCCCACTGGAAGGACCGCGTGCAGAAATACGGCACCGGTATGGGCGAGAAACAAAGCGTCGCAATCATGAATGAAATGGCCGCCGACGTGGAAGTGCAGGCGGGTCGAGCGCTGCGCGGCATCGTGCAGCGCAGCGGCGGGCTCCTCACCGACCTCTACGCGGCTGCTGGCATGGACCCGCAAAACAGTCTGCTGCAAGAAGTCGAGCGGCGCGCCACTGAAGCGGGAACCGGCCCGAAGGATGGTGTGGAGCGCGGAACTGCGTCGGTGGACCCTCGTATGATCCTCTCGGGCGTAATGATGGGTTCGGGTATTGGCGGTGCCGTGAGTGGTCTCGGGGCGTTTCTCGGTCTTGCGAGCCTCACCGTGCTGCCGCTGTTTACGATTCCCTTGATGACCGGTTTCAGTGTGCTCCTCGCTCGCCGCCAGGCGAAACGACAGTCGGTCTTGCAAACGGTCAATGACGTGACCATGGAACTGCGTGAGACCCTCGACCGAGCCGTGCGTAGTGTTCTCGGCGTAGTCTCAACGGATGCGAAGAAGGTATTCGACCGCGACTTGCGCCAATCCGCTACCGAAGCGAAGACAGAGCTGGCGCGACTCGAATCCGCGAAACGAGCCAGCGAATCCGAACGGGAACGAAGGCTCGCGCAAATCAACCCGAAAATTGATCAACTCCAACAGGCAATGGGGGCTGCCCACGACGAAATACTGCGACTTACGGACCGTTCGGCAGCAGCCAACCCCTAAACCCGTATCCTCGTATCAGTCTTCAATCCGTAATTTCACCCGATAGGAATAGTGCATATGGCCTGGCGCCTCTCAATCGACTTCGGCACGTCGAATACCGCCGCTGCCATCGATGCGCAGGGTGCGGTCCGCCCCATTTCGCTCAGCGAGTCGGGCACGTCGATGCCATCGGCGATCGTGCTGACACCGAATGGATTCCGAGTCGGTGAAGAAGCGGTCAACGCCCAGCTGCGCCACCCGGATGGGTTCGAACGGTCACCGAAGATGCTCGTCGGCCGCGGTGAAGTGGTGCTTGCCGGTGAAATTGTCAGCCCGAACGATATTGTGCGGGAGATTTACTCGTATGTGCGCGCCGCAGCGCTGCGGCGTCAGGATGGTAGCCCGCCTGCAGAAGTATGGCTCACCCACCCCGTTGCGTGGGCACCCTCCCAGATTGAAGCACTTCGCGAAGGTGCCGTCGCAGCCGGATTCTCGGCTGACTCCATCCGCACCGTCAACGAACCAATCGCCGCCGCTGCGCACTACGCCCGCAATCACCGGGCAGCTCCCGGCTCACGCGTTGCCGTATTCGACTTCGGTGGTGGCACGCTCGACCTCGCGGTGCTCGAGCGCGCACCGCAGCTTCCCGAGGGCTACCGCGTGCTCGCCTACGGCGGTGACCCCGTTCTGGGTGGTCGCACCTTCGATGCGCGACTGCTCGACTGGGCGCTGGAAACCCTCGCTCGGCGCGGCCACTCGGAGCTTGCGGACCGCCTCCACCGGCCCAAGACCATGTCGGAGTTGCGCGCGCAGACCACGCTAAGCCGCGCGGTTACGGCAGCGAAAATCGAACTCTCGACCCGCCCCGACGCCGATATCGCGGTGAGCCTTGGCGAAGATGATGCCGTCGTCACCATCACCCGCAAGGAATACGAGCGACTCATCGCGGATGACCTTGACCGCGCCGGCAAACTCACCACCGATGTGTTCAATCAGGTGACCGGCCCCAAACCAGAGGTGCTCTACCTCACCGGTGGTTCCTCGCGCACCCCTGCAATCAGCCACATGATTCGGGAACGCACCGGCATTCGCATCGCGACGCTCGATGACCCCAAGCTCGTGGTTGCCGAAGGTGCACTGCACGTGGCGCCGATTGGCGCCGTTCGCGCAGCACAGCCACTCAAGCCTTCGACTCCCGCACCAAGTCAGCCGGCCGTGCCACCGCAACCGGCCCCGCCAATGCCTCCCGGAGCCACCGGCCCGCTCCCCGGAATGGGACGAAACGCGGGTGCCGCGCGGCCGCAGTCGGCACCGCCTACCGCGCCGTTTTCGCCGGGATCCACTCCCGGCCGCGGACCAAACCCCGGCGCAGGTCCCGGTGCGCGTCCCGCCGCGGGACCGGCACAAACCTCTGCAATGCCGCGACCGCTCGCGGGCCAGCAAGGTCCCCAGCAGGCACCACCGAGAGGTGCACAGCCCCCGGGCGGGTACCCACCGTCCCAAGCCGGGCGGCCGCCAGCACCACGTCCGTCCGGACCTTCCGGCCCACCCACACAGCAGTACGGTGTGGCGGCCAACGCCTCCGCATCGGCCGCCGGTAAACCGAAGAAAAAGTCCCGCCGCGGCCTGCTCATTGGTGGCATTATCGGCGCGGTGGTGCTTGTCGGTGGGGCGATTATGGGCGGGATCGCCCTCGCAAACAACAACAACCAGGTTGGTGAAGACGGCCCAACACAGACACCGTATGACGACGAAGAAGTCGTAGTCGCATCCGGACCAATCGACTGCTGGAACGGCGAAGAAGCAGCCGAGGGCGAGAACTGTGCCGAACTCACGGGCCAGGAAGCACTCGACTGGCTCGTCACGTTTGACGGCGCCTCCTGCGAACCGGTCTCCGGCGACGACACCCAGAAGGTGTGCAGCTGGTACGACCGACCCAATAGCCACGTCTACGTAATGGAATTCTCCTCCTACGATGACGCTGTTGGATACGCCGAAAACCTGTACTCCTCGGATCCCGGCGATTGGTCGATCGAGGGCGAAACCGCGGGGCCGCACTACGAGGGTGAGTTCACCGACGGTGAAGGCGGCTACTCGCACGTCTACCTCTACGATGGCTTGCCCTACGGCATGTTCGTGCGCCTCGACAACGACCCCGGCCACGGCAACCACGACGATATCGACGACTTCAGTAGCCGTTTCACCATGCGACCGCACGGTGAAGTAGAGCACGCAGTGGAGACAACTCGGCGGGTATGAGCGGGTCGATAGAAACCAGTCAGGGGATGCGCCGGGCCATTCTTGAGCTCTGTGACGCCTTCGACCGACTCGATCGGCCCGGAACCGGCCGGACCACGGACCTCGTCCGCCGTTCACTCGACGAGACGATTCGTCTCGCGGTCGTGGGCCGCGTGAAGGCCGGAAAATCAACCCTCGTCAATGCCCTGGTGGGCCGCGTGGTGGCACCCACCGCGGCAGTGGAATGTACAAAGGTCACCACCCACTACACCTTTGGCGGTCCGGAACGCGGCGAGGTATTCACCCGCGACGGCAAGCGCATCCCCTTCGATTTGCACAACGGCTGCCTCCCGGAACGACTCCCGGTACCGCCCGAGCACGTACAGCACGCGGTTGTCTACCTGCAGTCAGAAGTTCTGCGTGACATGACGCTGATTGACACGCCGGGCGTCGCGACCACGACGACCTCGCACGAGGATGCGACCCGCCGCACGGTGCTCGGCCACGAGGGCGTGCGCGCCGCGGATGCGCTGCTGTGTGTGTTCCACGACATGCCGATGCGTGACGATATGGACTTTCTACGCGAGTGGGCTTCCGTCACCAACACGCCTGCGGAAGCGGCCTCGCACGCGATCGGTGTGCTGACGCACGCGGATACCTTCGGTGGCTCGCCGTGGGGCGAAGCGGACCCGCTCGACTTGGCCCGCGAGGGCGCGAGCAAGTTCGCCCAGCAGCACGGCGCACATCTCGGTAATGTCATCGCGGTCGCCGGAAACATGGCACAGGCTGCACGCGCCGGTCTCGTCCGCGAACATGACGCTTCGATGCTCGGCCAACTCACGGACGTTGATGAGCTCGATCTGGAACTTCGTGACCCGAACTTCCTCGGAGAACTTGCCCCGGGCATCCTCAACCTCGAGGTGTCTCGACTCGCCGAACTCATTGGCGAATACGGCATTCGTTTTGGTCGCGAACAGGCCCGGCAGGGTGCGCGTGCGTTGAGCGACTGGCTCGTGCGCTCCTCGGGGATCGATGATCTGCGACGAGCACTGGCGGTGCGATATGTCGGCCGCTACTCGCACGTCAAGACGCGTCGCGCGATGGAGCGCCTGCAGCGACTGGCCTGGTCGAATGGCGCCCCACCGCCGTTGCGAGGTTTTGTCGCCGAGGCAAAATTGAAGCCCGAACTGCATCCTCTGCAGGAACTGGATGCGCTGGAGCGCTTGGCTGCGGTCGAACCGAATCACCCGTTGGTCGGGATGCTCGACCGCCAGCTCTCCGGACGAAACGACGCGGAGCGGCTCGCGCTTTCGCCCGCGAGTACACCGGACCAGCTGCGGCAGCAAGCGCTCACGTGGAGTATGGAAGCGCGCAGGGCTTCCGTGGTGGAGCCGTACCCCGAGCGGCAGAATGCCTATAACGTGCTCGACCGGTCGTTCACGCTGCTCGCGATGAAACTAGGACGGGCTGCCCGCTAGTCGCGAGCAGCCCGTGTGGTTGGCAGCGTTCTTGTTGCTGGCCCGATGCCGGTGGCCTTAGAACATGTCGGCGTCGATGCCGTGGGTGCCAAGTTCGTCGCCGTCAATACCGTCTGAGTCGATCCCGCCTGAGTCGATGCCGTCTGAGTCGATACCTTCGGCGTCAAGCGCGTCGGCGTCGAGATTGTCGGCGTCAAGCGCATCCGTATCGACACCGCTGCCGTCGAGCGCGTCCTGACCGAAACCGGAGTCCGCGAGCGCTGTGTCGTCGAGCGCTGTGTCGTTGATGGCGCCGTCGTTACTACCTGCTTCGTCAAACCCGAGGCTCTCCCAGGACTCGGATGCGCTGGCTGGCGCAGCAGTGAGGTCATCCATGTCGATCGTGTCGCTATCGGTGCTGGCAGCCGTGTCGGTGTCGGCATCTACGGTGCCGGAACTGTCGCTGCTTTCGGCCTGCGAGTCCGAGGTTGCCTCCGCATCCGCCTCATCAGGGTCAATGATGGCGTCATCATCGGTATCAGTGTCGGTCTCGGTCGGAGTTCCGGCCTGGCCAACGCCACCGTCTGCGCCCTCGAGATCCGGTGCGTAGCCCTCCGCATCGATCGTGTCGTCGGCGCTCTCGGGCGAGTCGAATACATCCACGATGTTGTCGGCGAATCCCGGGGGAGCCTCGAATGCTGACTGCAGCATTTGGCCCCACTGATCGTCGCCGAGGGCAGGCGCGGTCCCGAGCAGCGGTTCTTCTGCTGCAGTGGGGTTGCTGTTGTCGCTAACCATGTTCGAAGCTCCTGACTGGTCTAAATTCTATTGCGGAAGTGTTGCCGGGCGAACCGGTATGCGGGTCACCCGGCAACACACATCGTGGGGCTGGCTTAGGCGGTGTAGTCGATGTTGCCATCGCCGTCCGTGTCGAAGGCGTCGAGTTCGCCGTCGCCGTCGGTGTCGTAGGAGTCGAGTATGCCGTCGCCGTCGGTGTCGTGCCCCGACATGTCGTACACGCCGTCACCGTCGGTGTCCATGAAGATCGAGTCGACGTAGCCGTCACCGTTGAGGTCGGAGACGATGGTGTCGATCTGGCCGTCACCGTCGACGTCGAACTCGATGGATTCGTTCACACCGTCGCCGTCCAGGTCGATCGTGGCCTCGCCGAGGTCGGTCATGTTGTTCGACGTGCCGCCGTTGGCGTCGGTCGCACCGCTGTTCGTCGCACCTGAGTCGCTCGAGCTGTTGTCGATCTCGG
Organism: Gulosibacter sp.; assembly: GCF_052090685.1. Lineage (NCBI taxonomy): Bacteria > Bacillati > Actinomycetota > Actinomycetes > Micrococcales > Microbacteriaceae > Gulosibacter > Gulosibacter sp. The sequence continues at coordinate 43,675 of NZ_JBQDBE010000020.1, forward strand.
TCGCCGAGCCGCTGTCAGTCGACACTCCGCCGTCGGTGGATGCGCCACTCATTTCGGTGGCCTCGTCGAGGATGCCGTCGCCGTCGGTGTCGGTGGCGTAGACGTCGTAGGTGCCGTCGCCGTCGAGGTCGATGATGGCTTCGTCGATCAGTCCGTCGCCATCGGTGTCGGTGCCGAAGGTGTCGTCCACGCCGTCACCGTCAAGGTCGAAGTAGCCCGAGTCGTTCACGCCGTCGCCGTCGGAGTCGTAGGTGAGCTCACCCGAGTCGTACTGCGTTTCGTAGGAACCGGAGTTGTCCACCTGGGTTGCACCGGAGTCGTTAGTTGCCGAGTCTTCGGTCACGGGAGGAACGCCGCCGTCGGCGGAGCTGCCTTCGTCAACACCGGGGCCGCTGACCTGCTCGAGCTCGCCGTCGCCGTCTGCATCGGTGTAGAGCGTTTCGAAGGTGCCGTCGCCGTCCGAGTCAATGTAGATGTCGTCCGAGGTGCCGTCCTGGTCGTAGTCGTAGTCGATGTAGTCGACGTTGCCGTCGCCATCGGTGTCAACCATGATCGTCTCGGGGTAGCCATCGCCGTCGGCGTCGACGAGGGTGGTCTCTTCGTAACCGTCGCCGTCCATGTCTTCGGTGGTCACACCATCCATCGAGGCCCCGGAGTTGCCGTCGTTGCCGGCGGGGTCGGAGGACACGGGGTTCGTGGTCTCGGTCGGCGCGTCAGTGTCAGTCGGCGCAGTCTCGCTCGGAGCGGTGCTGCCGGTACCTTCTTCGATGCTGCCGTCTTCGTTCATCGTGTAGGTCGAATCGGCGTAGCCGTCGCCGTCTTCGTTCATCGTGTAGGTCGAATCGGCGTAGCCGTCGCCGTCTTCGTCAACGAGGACTGTGTCAGGGGAGCCATCGTTGTCGGTGTCGAGGAGCGTGGTTTCGGCATAACCGTCACCGTCGGTGTCAACCACGGCGTAGTCGGTAACGCCGTCGCCGTCCTGGTCAAATTTCATACCGTCGACAACACCATCGCCATCAGCGTCTACAGTCTGTGCGTCGGTGATGCCGTCCTGGTTGAGGTCGAGGGACTCGTTGGGCTGGTACGTGGTCATGTCGAAATCCTTAGCTCGTCGCGATTGGTTCGTATATTGGATGCGCGGGACGGGAAGAAAGTTCCCGTCCCGCGCAATCTTTTTTCAACTTTTCGGTTTTGACCTAGTAGCTGGCGTCGACAGCGCCTCCATCGGCGTCAAGGTCGGTGTAGACGGTGTCGAGTTCGCCGTCGCCATCGGTGTCGACGTAGGCGGTGTCGTACTCGCCGTCGCCGTCGGTGTCCTGGTAGACCACTTCGGCAAGTCCGTCGCCGTCGAAGTCGCTGCCGAGGGAGTCCACCACGCCGTCACCGTCGAGGTCCACGTAGGTTGACTCGTTGATGCCGTCGCCGTCGAGGTCGAACTGGTTGCCGGTTTCCGGGCTGTCGATCGTCGGTTCCTCGGTGAGGTCAACTTCGGTTTCCTGAACGCCGTCCCCGTCGGTGTCGACGTAGGCGGTGTCGAGAACGCCGTCGCCATCGGTGTCGCGGATTGTGGTGTCCACGTAGCCGTCGCCGTTCGTGTCAGCTTCGACGTAGTCGATCGTGCCGTCCATGTCGGTGTCGACTGCCTGGATGTCGACGTAGCCGTCACCGTCAGTGTCAACGAGTACCTCGTCAGCGACGCCGTCGCCGTCGTGGTCGATGTGCGTGGTGTCGACGTAGCCGTCACCGTCGGTGTCGTAGTCGGTGATGTCGACGATGCCGTCGCCGTCAACGTCGTACTCTGCCGAGGAGTCGTACACGGTGGGCTCGAGGTCTTCGGCGGTAATTGGGCCTGCCGTGGGGTTCGTGCTGAGGTCCACGGCGGTGTCGACGTAGCCGTCGCCATCGGTGTCGATGTAGGCGGTGTCAGTGATGCTGTCGCCGTCCTCATCGACCACTGCGGTCTCGGCGTAGCCGTCACCGTCGGTGTCCACGAATAGGGTGTTGGTACCGCTGGATTCCGAGCCGCTCGCGTCTGCCTCGGGAGCGGTGCTCTCCGTGGTCGTGTCTTCGGTGGTGGTGTCTTCGGTCGAGGTCTCGCTCTCGGGAATTGGCTGCGATTCCGTGGTGTCGGTGTCTTCCTGCGGGGCGCCAGCGCCGTCGGTGGTCTGGAACTGGAAGGGGCTGTCGTTGGTGCTCATGGCGGTGAGTCCTTTCGGGTGTTGTTTTCGTAGCGGTGGGGTTTGGGGTATTCAGTAGTTAGATGCGCTGACCCGCTCGAAAGTTCCCGAAGCCGGTCTGCTATTTCGACTAGAAGTCGACGGGCGTGTCGCCGATGCCGTCACCGTCGGTGTCAGCAAGGTAGTCATCAATTACACCGTCATCATCTGAGTCGGTGCCGAAGACGTCGTAGACGCCGTCACCGTCGGTGTCGATCGAAACCGAGTCGGCGAGTCCATCACCGTCAATGTCGGTGAGCAGGGCGTCGTTTACGCCGTCACCGTCGATGTCCACCTCGGCGGAGTCGTTGATGCCGTCGCCGTCGCTGTCGATGGTTGCGGCACCCTCGTAGTAGGTGGAGTCCGGGGTTTCGGTGTAGTCGATCTCGTCGGCCGGGGTGCTGCCACCGTCGGTGGGCGGAATTGGCTGGCTGTCGCCGGTGTTGCCGACAGGCTGGCCGTCGCCGACGGTGCCGTCGTTATCGACCTCGGGTGCGACGGTGTTTTCTGAGTCACCCACTGGGGCGCTGTTTGAGTGTGAGGAATCGACCTGCTGCGAGTAGTAGTCGCCGTCTGCCGAGGAGTAGGTGTCCGCGTAGGTGTCGCCATCGGTGTCGATGTTGGCCTGGTCGAGCTGGCCGTCGCCGTCGGTGTCGTACATCGTGGTGTCGATGATGCCGTCGCCGTCCGTGTCGACATCGGCGTAGTCCATCACGCCGTCGCCATCGGTGTCGATGAACCGAGCGTCGAGGTAGCCGTCGCCGTCAAGGTCGGAGTAGATGTTGTCGACCTGGCCGTCGCCATCGGTGTCGTAGTGAATTTCGTCGACCTTGCCGTCGCCGTCCACGTCGTACTCGATGGCGTCAATGATGCCGTCGCCGTCAGTGTCAAATGCTTCCGAGTTCGCGAAGCCCTGGGTTGCGTCGGTCGATGGTGCGTCGTTCGATACGGGCTGGTTCGTAGTCATTGTTCGGATGTTCCTTCCGGTACAGCGTTCATGATGTCGATAGTTGGATGCATCGAGTGTGCATAAAGTTCCCGAGAGTTCGAGAAATTTTTGAGTCATCCTCTGGCCGTATTCCGGAGCTCCCGAATCCCTTTGATTAAGGCGCAGGCGTTACCATCCATGAGATGCGTGCCTCGCACGCGTGGACCTACTGATCACGGCAACTTTTTTTTGGAGGCGATGTGGCGTCTGCCGCCGACGAACGAGAGTTGCTCGCGCGAGCGAAGCAGGGGGACCGGCGCGCGTTTGACGCATTGCTCAAGCCCTATCGGGATCGGCTTTGGGCGACCTGTTTACGCACCACCGAGCACCGCGCGGATGCGGAAGATGCCTTGCAGGATGCGCTCATCGCCATTTGGCAGAACCTGCCAAAGTTCCGTGGCGAAGCATCCATCGGTACCTGGGCGTTCCGGATTGCCACCAATGCGGCACTCGCGGTGATTCGCAAGCGCCGCGAGGTGACCGTTGGTGAAGATGAACAGGCACAGTCGGTCTTCGAACCGGATGATCCGGGAAACGACTTTGCCGAGGACCACGAGATCCGAGACACGGTGCAGCTTGCGCTCTCGAAACTGAGCGAGGATTTCCGCGTGGCACTCGTCCTGCGCGAATACGGCGACTACACCTACGAGCAGATTGCGGAGTACCAAAAAGTGCCGGTACAGACCGTGCGCTCGCGGTTGAACCGCGGTCGTAAGCAACTCAAAGAAGCACTGCTCGAACTACAGTGAGCGCGCCGCGAGTCGTCTTCGGATGAACTTGTCGATTTCGACGAGCACGAGGACGGTGGCTCCCACGGCGGTACAGAACATCCATTCGTTGAAGCTCAGTGGATGCAGGCCAATCAAGTTGGCGGAGACCGGCCACACCGTTGCGCCCCACTGCAGTACGAGCGCCACAATTGCCGAGATCAGCAGCAGCGGATTGCCAAACGGATTCAGCGTGAACAGCGACTGCCGTTCGGAGCGAGCGTTGAAGACCTGGAAGAAATTGAACATCACCATCGTGATCAGCGCGAGGGTGCGGGCGTGTTCGATCGGGAGACCGGAACTGTGCGCGAGTCGGTACACGATCAGCGTGCCCACGCCCATCCAGATGCCGGTGATTGCGGTGCGCAGCCACATGGTTCCGTCGAGTACGCCTTCAGATTTTGGCCGCGGCCGCTGCGTGAGTTCATCGCCCTCACCCTTTTCGAAGGACAGCGCAATGTCCTGGATGCCGTTGGTCACCACGTTCATCAGCAGCAGCATCGCGGGCAGAAAGATCAGCGGCAGGTCAGTAAAGGTATTGACCGCAACGGCGAGCAGTGCCGCGATCGCGTTGGAGAGTAAGAAGAACGTGGCCTTACGGATGGACGCGAAGGTGACTCGACCCTGACGGACGGCTTCGACAATGGTCACGAAATTGTCGTCGGTGAGGACCACATCGGCGGATTCGCGGGCCACGTCGGTGCCGGATTCACCCATGGCTACACCAATTGATGCTGCCTTCAGTGCGGGAGCGTCATTCACCCCGTCGCCGGTTATCGCGACCGTCTGGTCGACGCCCTGGAGTACTTTCACGATCCGCAGTTTGTCCTGCGGGCTCATCCGTGCCGCAACCGAGGTGCGCCTGAGTCGGTCGATGAGCTCAAGATCGCCAAGTTCGGACATCTGTGCCCCGGTAAGCGGTTCGAGCCCGCCCGCGAGTCCGAGCCGCTTACCAATCGCGTGTGCGGTCGCGGGGTGGTCGCCGGTGATCATCATGACGTGGATGCCAGCGCTCCGGCAATCGGCGATCGCCTGTTGGACTCCTGGCCGCGGAGGATCCATCATCCCCTGGAGTCCCGTGAGCGTGAGACCTCGCGGCTGCGGGAGCGAACGGCCCCGGAGCGCCTCGAAATCTGCAGCGTCGAGGGTTGCGGATGCCGTTGCGATGACCCGCAACCCCTGATCAGCCATCTCGGCATTCGCGCGATCGACCGTGCGGCGATCGAAGGGCACAGCACCATCGGCGGTGGCTAGGAACTCGCAGAAACCCGCGATAGTTTCGGGAGCACCCTTCACATGCAGCACGTACTCATCGCCTTCCAGGTAGACCGCTTGGGAATACGCGAGCTCGGGCTCATAGGGCATCTCCGCAACCGCCTGGCTGCTACGTTCCGCTTCGCTGAGGGCACCCGCCTGGACCGCGACCGAAGCCATGGCGACATCGACCGCATCCCCAAAGAGCGCATCCGTGTCGTCCTCATCGCCCGGCTTGTGGGCGGCTTCGTTGGCGAGTGCGCCGGTGCGCAGCGCCGAGCGTTGCAAGTCGGTCAAGGGGGATGGCGTGGCAGTGGCTGAAGATGAACCCGCTGCGGGGGCTACCCCCGACTTGTCGAATGAATGCACGTTGCCGTCGGGGGTCCAGAGCTGTTCGACGGTCATTCGATTGACGGTGAGCGTACCGGTCTTGTCGGAACCGATGATGGTGGTGGAACCAAGCGTTTCGACACTTTGAAGTTTTCGCACCACGGCGTTGTGTTTCGCCATTCGGGAGACGCCCACGCCCATCGCCACTGACAGCACGATTGGCAGTGCCTCGGGCATTGCGGAGACGATCAGCGCGACGGTCGTGCGAAACGCTTCCGACACCGCCGTACCGATGAGAATGCTCGCGATAAAGAGGAGGGACGCAATCCCGATGACGGCACCGCCGATGAACTTCTCGAGCCGGTCGGTGAGAATCTCGAGTGGCGTCTTGGCGCCGTCGCCTTGGACGAGTTCTGAGATTTCGCCGAGTTCGGTGTTGGTTCCCGTGGCCACGACCAGTGCGGTCGCTCGACCGGAGACGACGAGCGTGCCGGAGAAACACATATTGACGCGGTCACCCATGGGGGTGTTGGCCGCCACGAGCGTGTCGCGCTTGCTGCTGGGAAGGCTCTCGCCCGTGAGCATGGACTCGTCGATCTGCAGTCCGTTCGCGTCAACGAGTCGGAGGTCGGCCGGTACCTTGTCGCCCGACTCGAGCTTCACCGTGTCACCCGGGACCAGGACCGCGGCGTCAATGCGCTCGGTTCCCTCGGCGCGGACCACGGTTGCCTCCGTGGTGTTGAGCTGTTGCAGCGCGCGCACATCGGAGTCAGCCTTACGTTCTTGCCAAAACCCGATGATCGCGTTGAGCGTCAGCGTGAAGAGGATGACGATGGTGTCGAACCACTCCTGCAGCAGCATCGTGATCACTGCGGCGAGGAGCAGAAAGAGAATCATCGGCGAGCGAAACTGGCGCAGGAACACGAGATACCAGGGGTCGCGGCCCTTGGTTTGGAGCTCATTTCGACCGTGGACAGCGAGACGTTGCTCGACCTCGGCGCTGCTCAGACCCGCAACCGGAGCTGCCAGTTCATCGCGGACTTGGGAACTTTTAACGGTGTGCCAGTGTGTTTTCACCGGGTCTGCCACTCTTGCTCACTCGCCTTCGTGTCGTGCTCGCGGATACTGTCCAGTGTATTGATGCTCGATAAGATCTGTATATGTTTGTGAAGATATGCGGCCTCAAGACCATCGGCGACGTCAACGCGGTCAAAGAAGCCGGGGCCGATGCGATGGGCGTTGTGCTGAGCAGTACGAGCCCTCGTGCAGTTTCGATCGATCATGCACGCCAGCTGGTTGCTGCCGGCGGCGATACCCTCACGACGGTAGTGGTGGTGCACGACCTCACGATCGACGAGGCCATCGACGCCGCGCAGAACATCGGCGTGGATGTCTTGCAGCTGCACGACTACAGCGAAGCAGATACCCGTCGAGCGGTAGCCGTCGACGGTCTACAGGTCTGGCGCGCGACCTCCGCATCCCGGGGACCCGCCGAAGTGGGTGCATTCGGTGAGGATGCGCTGCTGCTCGACTCAAACACCCCCGGCTCGGGGGTTCCCTGGGATCTCAGCAGCCTCGCGACCCGTCCCGAGGGTCACTGGCTCCTCGCGGGTGGGCTAAACCCGGAGAATGTTGCTGAGGCTGTCGCGACCGCGGCTCCATGGGGTGTCGATGTCTCGAGCGGAGTCGAAGCGACCCGGGGAATAAAAGACCACGAGCGCATCCGACGCTTCGTGGCGGCGGCGCGTCTCAAGTAATCAGGTTCTACTCGCAGCTTTTGAGACCGCCGCGATGAGCTCACCAAGACCGGGCTCTTCCACGGGAAAGTGGCCGCATTCGCGGAGCATGATCAACTCTGTGGGTGCGCCGATGCGCTCGAGAAATCTGGTGCTGAGCGACGGTGGGGTCCACGCATCCTCGGCCGGATGGAGCAGCGCGACTGGAGTCCGCGAATACTCGGGACGGGCATGTCGAAACTGCAGAAACGAGGTCAGGAAACCGATCGGCACTCTTGTGGCACCGCCCTGCGGGTCGGATGCGCAGAGGCGTGAAAGCTCGGGGTCGCGACTCATTTTTGAAAGGTTGGCGAGCCAGTGCATGGGAATCTTGATTCGCGAGATCGGTCCCGCCGCGAGTGTTGCAAGCGGCCACAGTGCTTCGCCGTGCGCCCCGGCCCCGTGAACCACGAGCACGCGTGCCGCGGATTCCGGTCGGCGTGCTCGCAGGATGCGGATCTCATGTTCCCGCCACCGCCAGCACGTGATTTCGGGTGGGAATGCCGCCGCGATTTCTTGCCGCGCCTCCGGCAAGAACCGCGCATAGAGATTCTCGGTCACGGTGGCGCGGGAACTCATCCCGTGGCCGACTCGATGCGCCAGCCGTGCGGTGCGACCGTGTCCGGAGTTGCGCGGGTCGCGTCATCCTCTTCGAGAGTCGCGCCGGGGCCGATCGGCATCGACTCTTCGCTGAGGTTCAGGGTCGCGACCAGCGCATCCGAACCCGCGGCCAGCCGGATGCGCAACCGCTCGTTCTCAACCTCCAGCACCTCGGTCGTGGCCGAATGCAGCCACGCGTGGCGACGGCGAAGTCCGAGCAGCCGTCGGTGTAGCGCGAGGATATGTTCTTCGCGATCCGATAGCTCAGTGGGGGATGCGGGGAACTCGGGCCGAATCGAATCATCGCCGCCGAAGCGCTCCTCCTTGACCGCGCGCATCCCGAATTCATCGCCCGCATACACCGTCGGGGTGCCGCCGAGCAGGGACAGCAGCACAATCGCGTGTTCGAGGTGCCGCGCATTCGCAATCTGGCTCGCTATGCGCGTGACATCGTGATTGCCGACGAAGGTCGCCGGAATGAAGGTCTCGAGCATTTCGTTGTGGCGCGTGAGCGACCACGCGAGCTCGTGAAAATTGCGGTCACTAATGCTCGACCAAATCGCCTTCCACAGTTCGTACTGCGTGACGGTATCGGCAGTGCTGGCCGTCACGAATTCCGGATAGTCTCCGTGAATCACTTCCGCTTCGAACCACACCTCCGGATGCGTACGGCGCACCTCGGGAAGCACCTTCGCCCAAAATTCGGGAGGCACCGCATAGGCCGCATCGAGCCGCCAAGAATCCACGCCGCGATCGAGCCAGTGCCGCATGACGCCGATGACGTACTCCTGCACTTCGGTGCGGTTGTGATCGAGGGTGAGCAAAATGTCGTGTCCTTCAAACGGCACCGGGTGATCGTCGATTTCGAGCAACCAGCCGGACTCCACCGCGATGTGGCGACGGCTCACATGATTGAACACGCCGTCGAGCTGAATGCGCAGGCCGCGCGAGCGTGCTTCGGCCACGAGCCGATCAAAATCAGCATCCTCGCCCAATCGAGAATCAAGCTGGTAGTGATCGACCGTGTCGTAGCCGTGGGATTCTGATGCGAATATCGGGCCGAGGGCGATCCCGGATGCGCCGAGTTCGACGACATGGTCAAGCCAGCCCAGGATGCGACTCAACCGATGTTCGTTCGGCAAGACCGCGCCGGTGGGCGGCTCGGGGACCGCACCAACGAATCCGAGCGGATACAGTCGCCACCAGATTGCGTGGTGGACCCAGTCGGGCTCGGGGGTGCGCTCATTGTCCATCCGGCAGAGGGTACGCGAATAACTTCGGCGCATCCGCAAAGAGGCGGGCGCTCAGCTTCTCGTCGAGAACTGTCATTTTGTAGTCAGGAACGGTTTGATTTGATGCTGTTATGACATTTGCGCACACCCAGACCCGAAAAATTCTTGGCGTTGCGGCTGCCGCGTCAATCGTTGCTGTCCTCGCCGGTTGTGCACAGGAAAGTGCTGAAGAGGTTTCGGACCGATTCAATTCGATGGAAGAAATTCCCGGTGAGGCGAATAGCCAAACCACCATCGATAGTGACGGCGCTGGGACGATTTGGGCGCTGGTTCGCGGAGACGATTTATCGGGTGTCCAACCCGAAGGTTGCACAATCGACGGCACCGCGCTGACGGCAGCGCCCGAAGACCTCAATATGCCTGAACCGAGCGACTTGGGCGCCCCGGGTGAATCGCAGACCATGATGGCATTCGCCGCTACTGAGGTGGCTGAAGCGGGGACCTACACACTGGAATGCAATCTGGATGCCGAGGCGCTGTTGTTCCTGTTCGAACCATTGGCGTAGTAGCGGGGGCGCCAGGTCAATCGCTCGCCGTCATGACCGTCTCCGCACGCCCTGCCAAATCGTGGCCCACTGCTCGGGCCGGACATCCTTGGGGAGGCTTCGTTTGCTTACATCGGCGCGCTCAAGGATTCGCGAAGCGTTCTCGCGCTTCGTCCCGGAAGCTTGCTGAATCACGCGCGAGAGCGTTCCGCCCCGACCGGTGAACACCTTGCGGACGAATCCCTCATAGGCTTTGCGTTCTCGGGTAGGAACCAGCGGCGATTCTCGTCGTTCGATCATTAGAAGTCCACCATCCACACTCGGCTGCGGTGTGAATCCTCTCGCGGGAACCCGGCCACGGAGTTGAAACGAGAACCACGGCGCCGACTGTGCGGTCAGCAGCGTGCCGCCGCCGACCCCGGCACGCTTCCGGGCGACCTCCCACTGCGTCAGCAGGACGGCGTGCCGCCACGTTCCCACCGTGAGTAATCGCCGCAGGATCGGTGTGGTGATGTGGAATGGGATGTTTCCCACGACGACGGAAGCGGTGAGCGGATGCCGCAAGATATCGGCGTGCTCCACGACGATTCCCGGGAGGGACCGTTGCAAGCGAGCCACCCGGTGTTCATCGATCTCGATCGCGGTGAGCTCGCGACCGAGGCGAGCGAGTGGGCGGGTGAGCGCGCCGTCACCGGCGCCAATCTCGAGAATTGTGCCGCGGGTTTCGGCGACGAGACTCATGATCTTGTCGATAGTCGGTTGATGATGAAGAAAGTTCTGGCCGAGCTCGTGTCGGCCACCATGAATTGAACGGGGCATTGATGCGCTCCAGAAGAAGAGTGGAGCGCCTCGAAGGCGAGGTTCGATGAAGATCGCCGGTCCGAGGCGCAAAGGTCAACTCGGAAACGGCGCGCTGGTGTGCTGTCAGGTACCGTCGCGCCGTTAGGCGGAACGGATCCGGAACATTGCCTGAATACCCATGTCGGCCAGCCTATCGGACCTGGAACAGCAGCAAAACCCAGGCCTGCTACTCAAGCGCTTCCGACAACTCCAGCCAGCGCTCTTCTAGCTCCGCCACCTCATCCTCGAGCGCGGTGATCTTCGCCATCTCCTCGTTCAAACGCTCGTAGTTGCTTTGGTCGAGGTTGGCGAGGCCGTCGCGGCCTTCCGCAGCCTCACGCTGCAGCTTCGTCATCTTGCGTTCGACTGCAGCAAGCTCCTTCTCGGCTGCCCGCAGTTCGGCGCCGGAGAGCACCGGCGACCTGCCCGCATCTGCGCCGGCTGCATCCGATCCGGCCGCATCCGATCCGCCTGAATGCGCGGTCTGCTTTGCCGATGGTTCCTGGGCCGAGGCGTTGTCCTGCGCATCCCGCAGCCGCAAATACTCATCCACGCCACCCGGAAGGTGCCGGAAGCCGCCGCCGATCACCGCGTACTGCTGATCGGTAACGCGCTCGAGCAGATAACGGTCGTGCGAGACCACCAGTAGCGTGCCGGGCCAGGTATCGAGAAGGTCTTCCATGGCCGCGAGCATGTCGGTGTCGAGGTCGTTGGTGGGCTCGTCAAGGATGAGCACGTTCGGTTCTTCGAGCAGGATCAGCAGCAGCTGCAATCGGCGGCGCTGACCTCCGGAAAGATCCTTCACCGGAGTCTGGAGTTGCGCCGAAGTGAATCCCAGTCGTTCCAGCAGCATGGAGGGGGAGAGTTCCTGCCCTGCGGCCTGATAACTCTTCTTCTGTCGCGCGAGAATCTCGTGGACCTTGTCGTTCTCGACCTCTTTGAGCTCCGCGAGTTGCTGCGTGAGTTTCGCGATCTTCACGGTCTTACCGTGCTTGACACGACCGGTCGTCGGCTCGAGATCGCCGGATACGAGATCCAGCAGCGTGGATTTTCCCGCACCGTTCACGCCGAGAATTCCGGAGCGCTCGCCCGGTGCGATCCGCCATGTGACATCCGAAAAGACCTCGTGGTCGCCGTAGGTCACCCCCACGTCGATGAGGTCAACCACATCCTTACCCAATCGGGCGGTGGCGAGCTGCGTCAACTCGATTTCATTGCGCACCGGTGGTTCATTGGCGATGAGTTCGTTCGCGGCCTCAATCCGGAACTTCGGCTTCGCAGTTCTCGCGGGCGCGCCACGGCGCAGCCACGCGAGTTCCTTCTTCATCAGGTTTTGGCGCTTCTGCTCAACAACCGCGGCTTGACGGTCGCGCTCAACGCGCTGCAAAATATAGGCCGCGTAACCGCCCTCGAAGGGCTCGAGGATGCGGTCGTGGACCTCCCAAGTCGTGTTGCAGACGGCATCGAGGAACCATCGGTCGTGGGTGACCACCACGAGCGCGCCAGCATCGCGGGACCACCGACTATTGAGGTGCTTCGCGAGCCACGAGACACCCTCGATATCGAGGTGGTTCGTCGGCTCATCGAGCAGCAGAATGTCCCAGTCGCCAATGAGCAGCTGTGCCAAGGCGACCCGACGGCGCTGGCCACCGGAGAGATCCCCGACCAGCGCATCCCAAGACAAATCGGCAGCGAGACCGCGCACAATATCGCGGATCTTTGGTTCACCAGCCCACTCATACTCTGGGATGTCACCGACGATTGCCTGCCCAACCGTGAGCGCCGGGTCGACCGTATCGCCCTGGTCGAGCATCCCGATCGTGGTGCCGCCTCGAACGGTGACCTGGCCGGAATCCGGTTCGATTCGGCCCGCAATGATTTTCATGAGGGTGGACTTACCGTCGCCATTGCGGCCGACGATGCCGATTCGCTCACCCTCGCCAATGCCAATCGTGATGTTCTCGAACACGACTTTCGTCGGATACTCGAGCGAAATCTTCTCTGCACCGAGCAGATGTGCCATGAACTAACGCTCCGTTTCTGACTCGCCCATATGAATGGCGAGCACGCGCAGGCCGCGCGAAAGTGCGTCAACATCATCCCGGTCCACGCCCGCGAGCAGTGCCTCTTCTTCAAGCAGCAGGATGTCGATTGCCTTGTCCACGATCTCCGACCCGAGCGCCGTGATCCGAACGAGGATGCTGCGGCCATCGGCAGGGTCGTCTTCGCGCGTGACGAGGCCGCGCCGGACGAGTCGGTCAATGCGATTGGTCATCGTGCCCGAGGAGACGAGGTTGCTGGCGAGCAACTGCTTTGGAGTCAGCGCGAAGGGCTCGCCGGAGCGTCGCAGGGCCGAGAGCACGTCGAATTCCGAGGGCTCGAGTCCCGCCTGGGCAAAGGACTGACGGCGAAGCAGGTCGAGCTGTTTCGCAATCCGCTTAATGCGCGAGAAAACTTCAAGCGGGGTCGCGTCGAGATCGGAGCGGACGGTGGACCACTCACGAACGATCGCATCGACCGCATCGTTTTCTGGCGTAGACATACCTTTCATTATTGCGCAGTTGACGGTTTTCGCGCGTACCACCTCGAAAGTCATGGCAGACTAGGGGAGTCAAATTTTTCCTCCTTGGTGTAATGGCAGCACGACAGCCTTTGGAGCTGTTAGGTCCAGGTTCGAGTCCTGGGGGAGGAGCGCGATCCCGCGGCCGCCGATCTGGAGGACTTGTGAACGACAACAATCTCGCCATCATCATCCTGGCCGCTGGCCAAGGCACTCGAATGAAGTCGAAGACCCCGAAGGTGCTCCATTCGCTCGGTGGCATCCCGCTGATCGGTCACGTGCTCCGCACCTCCGCAGCGCTGGAACCAACCCACACGGTTGCGGTGGTTCGTCACGAGCGCACGAAGGTGGTGGATGCGATCCAGGCGCTTTCGCCCGAGGTCATCATCGCCGACCAGGACGAGGTCCCCGGCACCGGCCGTGCGGTCGAGGCGGGGCTGGATGCGCTGCCGGCAGATTTCGACGGCGATATTGTCGTGCTTTCGGGCGACGTGCCCCTGCTCGACTCGGTGACGGTACGTCGCCTCATTGACACGCACCGCGAGCAGCGCGACGACCTCACGCTCCTGAGTGCGTTCTACGATGACCCCACCGGCTTCGGCCGCATCGTTCGCGGCGGCGACGGCAGCTTTGACTCGATCATTGAGCACAAGGACGCCTCGGACGAGCAGCGACGCATTAATGAGATCAACGCCGGCGTCTACGCATTTTCAGTGGCGGCCTGCCGTGCTGCACTGGACAAGATCGCGCAGGCAAACGCGCAGGGCGAGAAGTACCTCACCGACACCGCCGAAATCATCAAGCGAGACGGCGGCCGCATCGAAGCAATTGGTGTGACCGACCCGTGGCTCGTCCAGGGCATCAACGATCGCGCGCAACTCGGTGCGACGGCCCGCGAATATAACCGCCGCATCCTGAACCAGTGGATGCGCGATGGCGTCACGATCGTTGACCCGGACACCACCATCATCGACGCCGATGTCACGATTGCGCCGGATGTGGAGATCCTGCCGGGCACGCAGCTTCGCGGTGCGACCACGATCGCCGAGGATGCGGTGATCGGCCCCGATACGACCCTCGTCGACTGCGAGGTCGGTGCGGGCGCCACGGTAAAGCGCACCGACGCCACGCTCTCCGTGATCGGCGCGAATGCGACGATCGGTCCGTGGAGCTACCTTCGCGCCAACTCGGTGATCGGTGAGGGTGGCAAGGTGGGCACCTTTGTGGAGACGAAGAACTCTACGCTCGGTGTGGGTACCAAGGTGCCGCACCTGTCCTACGTCGGCGACGCGGAAATTGGTGACGGCACGAATCTCGGTGCCGGGACGATTACCGCCAACTATGACGGGCAGAAGAAGCACCGCACCGTGGTCGGCCGCGATGTCAAGATCGGTTCCGACAACGTGCTCATCGCGCCGATCACCATCGGTGACGGCGTGTACTCGGGTGCGGGCACCGCAATCCGCAAGGACGTACCCGCTGGTGCGCTGGCAATCACTGTCGCACCGCAGCGCAACGTCGAAGGCTGGACGCTCAAGAACCGCCCCGGTACTGCGGCCGCCACTGCCGCTGAAGCCGCAGGAACTTCGTCGGCACCTGAGGGTGACGAATAAGAGTACGCTGAACGCGAGAGTTCAGACTTAACTGTTACGCAACACAGACGAACACAAAGGCGGTATCGGTGTCAGGTATTTCCCACCCGGGTGAAAAGCGAATGGTCCTTGTTACTGGACGGGCTTACCCAGAGCTCGCACACGCGGTAGCCAAGGATCTCGGCACCGAAGTCCTTGAAACGGAGACTCGCACCTTTGCGAACGGCGAGATCTACGCGCGCTACAGCGAGTCGGTTCGCGGTGCGGATGCGTTCGTGATCCAGTCGCACACCGACGGCATCAACGAGTGGGTGATGGAGCAGCTCATCATGGTGGATGCGCTCAAGCGCGCCTCGGCGAAGCGCATCACCGTGATCATGCCGTGCTATCCGTACTCCCGTCAGGACAAGAAGGGCCGCGGTCGCGAGCCGATCTCGGCCCGACTCATTGCCGATATCTTCAAGACCGCCGGCGCGGACCGGATCATGTCGGTTGACCTCCACGCCTCGCAGATCCAGGGCTTTTTCGATGGCCCGGTCGACCACCTTTTCGCGATGCCGGTGTTGATGGAGTACTTCAAGGACAAGTTCGGCGATGACCCGAACCTCACCGTGGTCTCCCCGGACATGGGCCGCGTTCGAGTTGCTGACCGCTGGTCGGACAGCCTCGGATCGCCGCTCGCCATCATCCACAAGCGCCGCGACCCTTCGGTTGCGAACGAGGTGTCGGTGCACGAGATCGTCGGTAACGTGGAAGGCCGCACCTGCCTGATGGTGGACGACCTCATCGACACCGGTGGCACGATCATGAAAGCCGCCGAAGCGCTCAAGGCTAACGGCGCCGCTAAGGTCGTTGTTGCCGCCACCCACCCCGTGTTCTCGGGACCGGCGAAAGAGCGCCTCACCTGTCCAGCTATCGACGAGGTTGTCGTCACTGACACGCTGCCGGTTCCCGCGGAGAAGCAGTTCGATTCGCTGACCGTCCTGCCGATCGCGCCGCTGCTCGCTCGCGCGATTCACGAAGTCTTCGAGGATGGTTCGGTCACCTCGATGTTCGACGGCGCCGCCTAGGTGTTCTTCCCACTGACGTTGTGGACACGGTCGATGGGTGATTTGCCTCG